>NZ_CP120360.1:2741940-3046600 GCF_029510815.1 Janibacter sp. DB-40
GTGCTGCTCCTCGGTGACGGCGCGGCCGGGATGTCGCTCATGGACGTCGACACACTCGTGCGCCACGACCTGCCGGTCGTGATGGTCATGGGCAACAACAGCGCCTGGGGGCTGGAGAAGCAGCCGATGCAGATGCTCTACGGCTACGACGTCGCGACCGACCTCGCACCTCGGACGCGCTACGACCAGGTGGTCACCGCGCTCGGCGGCGGCGGCGAGATGGTCACCGACCCGAGGGAGATCGGCCCGGCACTCGACCGCGCCTTCGCCTCCGGCGTGCCCTACCTGGTCAACGTCGTCACCGACGCGCAGATCCCCTACCCGCGCACCACGACCGGCATCTGACCAGGCTCAGCGGGTGAGGCGGTCGAGGACGGCGGTCAGCAGCGCCTCGCGCAGGGGCGGTGGGGCAATGTCCAGCAGGGCGTTGACCTCGGCCATGCGTTCCGGGACCTGCACGGCACCGCCGTCGCCGGCCAGCCCGGCGATGGCGAGGAGCCCGTCGAGGGCGGCGTCGTCGAGTCCGGCGGGGTCGAGGGCCGCGGCTGCCGAGGCGAGCTGCGGGTCGACCCGGACCGGCCCCTTCGCACCGCCTCCGCCGTGGCCTGCGTCAGTGCCGGGACCAGCTCCGGCACGCGGTCCGCGGTCGCCGCGCACAGGGAGAGGTGCAGGGTCGGCGGGTGCCCGGCAAAGGACATCTGCGGCTGCACCAGCCAGCCACGCGAGGCCATCTCGTCGACGATGGTGAAGACGTCGCACCGCTCGTCGGTCGCGAGCGCGAGCAGAGTGGAGTCGGGTGCGACGACGACGCGCAGCCCGTCGATGCCGTCGACGGCTGCGGCCACCTCGAGGGTCGCGGTCCGCGCGCGGGTGGCGAGGTCGCGGTAGCCGTCGCGGCCGATGGCGTGCACCACCGCCCAGGCGGCGGCGAGGGGCCCGCCGGACTTCGTCGACTGCAGGGTCGTGTTGAGCACGGTGTATCCCGGCCAGTCCGCGCAGGCGTAGAAGTGGCCGCGGCGGAGCGCGGGGCTACGGTGCAGGAGGAGGGAGATGCCCTTCGGCGTGTAGGCGTACTTGTGCAGGTCGACCGAGATGCTCGTGACCCCGTCGACGGCGAAGGTCCACGGCGGCACGTCCCCGAGGAAGGGCAGCACCCAGCCCCCGATGCAGGCGTCGACGTGGCAGCGGATGCCCCGCTCGGCAGCGACGGCCGCGATCTCCACGACCGGGTCGACGACGCCGTGCGCGTACGACGGCGCGGATGCCACGAGCAGCACCGTCGAGTCGGTGACGGCCGCGGCCAGGTCGTCGGGGTCGGGACGGAAGGTCCGCGGGTCCACCGGCACGATGACCACCTCGACCCCCAGGAGATGACCGGCCTTGTGCACGGCCGCGTGCACCGTCTCGGGGGCGACCACCTGCGGGCGCGCGATGTGCGGGTTGCCCTCCCGCGCCGCGAGCACGGCGAGGACGAGCGACTCGGTCCCGCCGGAGGTGGCGACACCCACCGCGGACTCCGGACCGTCCAGCAGGTCGCGGGTGACCGCCACGAGATCTGACTCCATGGCCGCCAGCGAAGGGAAGGCCGTCGGGTCGAGGCCGTTCGTCGCCGCGAAGGAGGTGAGCGCCTCGCGCCCGATCTCGTCGGCCGTGGCGATCCCCGAGTCGTAGACGTAACTGAGCGTCCGGCCGCCGTGGGTGGGCAGGTCCCCCGCCCGCAGGTCCGCGAGCGCAGCCCGTACCTCGTCGGCCCCCGCCGGGCGGCTCCAGTCCAGGGGCCTCGCGTCACGACTCATGACAGGTCCTTCCCGGCGGCCACCACGGCCGCCTCGTCGATCCGGTAGTGGCGCAGGAGGAGCAGGGAGGCGAAGAAGAGCAGCGCCGGCAGCACGCTGAAACCGAGGACGATCGCGGTCACGGCCGAGTCGGGCTGGTCGACGGCGCCTCCCGTCGAGGAGACGTAGCCACCGGCCATGAGCACGAGGGCGTAGACCCCCGGGCCGAAGGCGAGACCGAGGGTCTCGACCGCGGTCCACACCCCGGTGTAGACCCCGACGCGGTTCTCCCCCGTGCGGTCGGCGTCGACGGCCGCGGCGTCGGGGAGCATCGCCAGCGGGAACATCTGCGCGCCCGCGTAGCCGACGCCGACGAGCGCGATCGCCCCCGCGATCGCGACGATCCCGTGGTCACGCAGGACCCACACCAGCAGGGCACCCACGCCGAAGCACACCGTGGCGGCGACGAAGCCCGGCCGCTTGCCGGCGCGGGTGCCCATCCGTTCCCACAGCGGGGTGACGACGAGCGCCGGTGCGACGAAGGCGACGAAGAGATAGGTGGAGGCCCCCGGGCTCCCGAGGACCCAGCGCGCGGTGTAGTCGACGCCCGCGAGCATGACGCCGGTCGCGAGCGCCTGGACGGAGTACGTCAGCAGCAGCGCGCGGAAGTCCCGGGCCCGCGCGACGACGCGCAACTGGTCACGCAGTGACCCGCTGGCGGTGACGTGGAGGACGGGCGCGACCCCCTTCGTCGCCCACCACGCGCCCACGGCCCCGCCGAGGATGAGCAGACCGACGAAGATCCCGACCGCGCGATAGCCCCACGGCGGGCCCAGCGCGTCCCGCAGGGCCGGGGACAGACCACCGGAGACGAGGATCGCCAGGGCCAGCACGACCACCCGCCAGGTCATCAGGCGGGTCCGTTCGCCGTAGTCCCGCGTCAGCTCGGAGGGCATCGCCACGTACGGGACCTGGAAGAAGGCGTAGGCACTGGCGCAGGCGAGGAAGACCACGACCACCCAGGCGCCGGCGAGTGCGGGCGGCGCGGTCGGCCCGGCGAAGAGGAGCGCGAAGAAGAACGCGAGGGCGATCCCGCCCCGCAGCAGGAACGGACGACGCCGTCCTTCCGGGTGGGTGCTGCGGTCGGAGATGCGTCCCGCGACCGGGTTGAGCAGGACGTCCCAGGCCTTGGGCAGCAGCACGATCAGGCCGGCCAGCCCCGCGGCGATCCCCAGCCGATCGGTCAGGTACGGCAGGAGCAGGAGCCCGGGCACGGTGGGGAAGGCGCCCGTGACCACCGACCCCAGGCCGTAACCGCGCCGCACCCGCGCCGGCAGCACCGCCGGTGATGGCTCCATGGCGCGATGCTACTCACGAGTCAGCCACATGTCGTCGGGCCGACGCGGCCCGTACGACCGGGGTGAGATGATCACGCCCATGCGCCAGATCCGCCAGAGCCGCAAGCTGAAGGACGTGCGTTACGACGTGCGCGGCCCCATCCTCGTCGAGGCCCAGCGTCTCGAGGCAGAGGGCCACAAGATCCTCAAGCTCAACATCGGCAACACCGCGCCCTTCGGCTTCGAGGCACCCGAGGCGATCGTCGCCGACATGACCCGCCACCTGCGCGGCTCGCAGGGGTACGTCGACAGCAAGGGCATCTACTCGGCGCGGACCGCGGTGGCGCAGTACTACCAGTCGCACGGACTGAAGGAGACGAAGGTCGAGGACGTCTTCATCGGCAACGGCGTCTCCGAGCTGATCTCGATGGTGCTGCAGGCCTTCGTGGACGACGGCAACGAGATCCTCATCCCGGCGCCCGACTACCCGCTGTGGACCGGGGCGGTCTCGCTCGCCGGCGGCACGCCGGTGCACTACCGCTGCGACGAGGACAACGGGTGGAACCCCGACCTCGCGGACATCGAGTCGAAGATCACCGAGAACACCCACGCGATCGTGATCATCAACCCGAACAACCCGACCGGCGCGGTCTACTCGCCGGAGACCGTGCGCGGTCTCGTCGACATCGCCCGGCGGCACGATCTCGTGGTCATGGCGGACGAGATCTACGAGAAGATCGTCTTCGACGACGCCGTCCACCACCACGCCGCGGAGTACGCCGGCGACGACGTCCTGTGCCTCACCTTCTCCGGGCTGTCCAAGGCCTACCGCGTGTGCGGCTACCGCGCCGGCTGGGTGATGATCTCCGGCCCCAAGCACCTCGCCGAGGACTACCTCGAGGGCCTGACCCTGCTGGCCAACATGCGGATGTGCTCCAACGTCCCTGCCCAGCACACGATCCAGACCGCGCTCGGCGGGTACCAGTCGATCGACGAGCTCATCGTGCCGGGTGGGCGCTACCACGACCAGATCAAGCTCGCCTCACGGTTGCTCAACGAGATCCCGGGCGTCTCGTGCGTCGAACCACGGGGGGCGCTCTACTGCTTCCCCCGGCTGGACCCGGAGGTGTACCCGATCGAGGACGACCAGGCCTTCGTCATCGAGCTGCTGCGGGCGAAGAAGATCCTCGTCACCCACGGAACCGGCTTCAACTGGACCGAGCCGGACCACTTCCGCCTCGTCACCCTGCCGGACGAGGACGTCCTCACCGAGGCCATCGGGCGCATCGCGGACTTCCTCGAGACCAAGCGGTCGTGAGCACATTCTCATGACGGAAGGGGGGACCCGCCTGGCCGTCGCGGCCGGCGGCGCCGTCGGCACGCTCGGTCGGTGGCTGGTCGACGGCTCGCTGCCCGAGGCCGGACCCGGGTGGGGGTGGGCGACGCTCACCGTCAACGTCACCGGTGCCCTCGCGATGGGCCTGCTCGTGGCCTGGCTGGCGGCCCGGGTCAGGCATTCGCTGGTACGGCCCTTCGCCGCCGTCGGCCTGCTCGGTGGGTGGACGACGTACTCGACCTTCGTGCTGGATGCGCACGCGATCATCGGTGGGGACGGTCTCGGCCGGGCCGTCGGCTACGTCCTCGCCACTCTGCTCCTCGGCGTGGGCGCCAGCCTGGGCGGCCTGCTCGCCGGCGAGCGGTGGTTCGGGGTGTCCCCAGAGAGGGCCGACCGCATGGTCGAGGAGGAGGAGCTGTGACCTGGCTGCTCGTCGTCATCGGTGGCGCGCTGGGTGCCCTGGCCCGGCACGAGGTGACCACGCGCGGGCGGAGCAGGGGTGCCACCGTCGCGGGAGCGACGATGCTCGTCAACCTGCCCGGGTCGCTCCTGCTCGGCCTCGTGGCCGGGATCGTGACCTCCGGTGGCCCCGACTGGCTCCTCCCTCTGCTCGGGGTCGGCTTCTGCGGTGGCTTCACGACCTTCGCCAGTCACGCGGTGGAGGTGGCGGCGGCCCTGCAGGAGAGACGACTTCGGCAGGCGCTGACCGACCTCGTGCTCAGCCTCGTGCTCGGGCTGGTGCTGGTCTCGCTCGGCTGGTGGCTCACCACCTGACCCGGCGACTGCCCGAGCACTTCCGACAGCCAGGGTGCGCCCGAAGTGGATGGACGTCCTAGGATCGACTCATGACGGACCGGGACCCGATCGCCGAGGCGCACCAGCAGTGGGTGTCGCACGGCTGGACGGACGCCGCGGACGGCATGGCCCTGGTCACCTCGATCACGCGGGCGCAGCAGCTGCTCGTCGAGCGGGTCGAGGACGTGCTGCGGCCGTACGGGCTGACCTTCGCGCGCTACGAGATCCTGCGCCTGCTCGCCTTCAGCCGCCGCCGGTCCATGGCGATGAGCCGGCTCGGGTCGCTCCTGCAGGTCCATGCGACGAGCGTGACCAGCGCCGTCGACCGCCTGGAGAAGCAGGGCCTCGTCGAGCGGCTCCGTCTCCAGCGTGACCGGCGGGTCATCCTCGCCTCCCTCACGACGAAGGGGGTCGAGATCGTCGAGGCGGCCACGGCCGACCTCAACGACACGGTCTTCACCTCCCCCGGCCTCGACCCGGCCCAGGTGGGCGCCGCGACCGAGCTGCTCACCTCCCTTCGCTCCGCCCACGGGGACACGGTGAGCGCCCCACCCCGGACCTCGGTGGAGGGTCGGGCCCGAGAGGGCGCGACCCGACTCGGGGAGTGAGGAACGAACGACCAAGGGCCGTGCGCTTTCGGGGCCGTCCCGACCAACCGGGCTGGCCAGCAATTACTTGGATGTCCTAGTATCGGTGAGTACCGACTAACTCGATGACGAGGTTCCTCCATGTCTGCACCCGCCAAGCCCGAGCTGCACTCCCCGACCCACCCGGTCCGCTTCGTGACCGCATCTGCTCTCTTCGACGGCCACGACGCGTCGATCAACATCATGCGGCGGATCATGCAGAGCCAGGGTGCAGAGGTGGTCCACCTCGGGCACAACCGCTCCGTGCAGGAGGTCGTCGACGCAGCGGTCGACGAGGACGTGCAGGGGGTCGCCGTCTCGTCCTACCAGGGCGGTCACGTGGAGTACTTCGAGTACCTCACCCAGCTGCTGCGTGAGCAGGGCGCCGGCCACGTCAAGGTCTTCGGTGGAGGCGGCGGCGTCATCGTCCCCGAGGAGATCCAGCGTCTGCGCGATGCCGGCGTGACGATCTTCTCCCCCGAGGACGGCCAGCGCCTCGGCCTGCCGGGCATGATCAACACCCTCATCGCCGACTGCGACACCAATGTGTGGCAGCTCGGTCCGACCACCCTCGACCAGGTCCTCGCCGGCGAGCGTGCCGCCGTCTCCCGGGCGATCTCCGGCGCCGAGCTCGGCGAGCTCGACGACTCCTTCATCGGCGGCATCACCAAGGCCGCGGAGAAGTCCACGGCTCCCGTCCTCGGCCTCACCGGCACCGGCGGCTCCGGCAAGTCCTCGCTGACCGACGAGCTCGTGCGCCGCTTCCGCGTGGACCAGGAGGACAAGCTGCGGGTCGCGGTCATCGCCGTCGACCCGACCCGCCGCAAGGGCGGCGGCGCGCTGCTCGGCGACCGGATCCGGATGAACTCCCTCGGCGAGAGCAGCGCAGGGTCCTCTCCGGTGTTCTTCCGATCGCTTGCCACCCGCGGCGAGCGGGAACTCCCCGACGCGCTGCAGACCGTCATCGACATCACCAAGGCCGCCGGCTACGACCTCGTCATCGTCGAGACCCCGGGCATCGGCCAGGGCGACGCCGCGATCATCCCCTACGTCGACGTGCCGATGTACGTCATGACGCCGGAGTTCGGCGCGGCCAGCCAGCTGGAGAAGATCGACATGCTCGACTTCGCCGAGGTCGTGGCGATCAACAAGTTCGAGCGCCGCGGCGCCGCGGACGCCCTGCGCGACGTCGCCCGTCAGCTGGTGCGCAACCGTGAGGCCTTCGGCGTCAAGCCCGAGGAGATGCCGGTCTACGGCACCTCCGCCGCGACCTTCAACGACGACGGCGTCACCGCCCTCTACCACCACCTGCGCGACCTCCTCGCCGAGAGGGGCCTGAGCGTCGACGAGGGGCAGCTCCAGCGCGTCGACACCAAGTACTCCACCAAGTTCGGGCAGGTCGTCCCGGCCACCCGTGTGCGTTACCTCGCAGAGATCACCGAGACCGTCCGCGGCTACCACGAGCAGACCAAGCAGCTCGCCGAGAACGCCCGCCGCGTGCAGCGCCTCGCCCTCGTCGACGACGAGCTGACCGCGGCAGGCAAGGACGGGCACGGTGTCGACGAGCTGCTCGACGAGGCCCGCGCGCAGATGCCGACGGAGATCACCGAGCAGATCGAGAACTGGCACGCCGTCGTCGAGTCGTACTCCGGTGACGAACAGGTCGTGACCATCCGCGGCAAGGAGCTGCACACCAAGCTGACCAAGGAGTCGCTCTCCGGCAACAAGATCTCCCGTGTCGCCCTGCCGAAGACCACCGACCACGGTGAGCTCGTCGCGTACTGGCGCTCGGAGAACCTGCCCGGGAAGTTCCCCTTCACCGCCGGCGTCTTCCCCTTCAAGCGGGACAACGAGGACCCGGCGCGCATGTTCGCCGGCGAGGGCGACCCCTTCCGCACCAACCGCCGCTTCAAGATGCTCTCCCAGGGGCAGCCGGCGACCCGCCTGTCCACCGCCTTCGACTCGGTCACCCTCTACGGGCGCGACCCGGGCGAGCGGCCCGACATCTACGGCAAGGTCGGCACGTCCGGCGTCTCCGTCGCCACCCTCGACGACATGAAGGCGCTCTACTCCGGCTTCGACCTCGTCTCGCCGACGACGAGCGTGTCCATGACGATCAACGGACCCGCCCCGACGGTCCTCGCCTTCTTCCTCAACACGGCGATGGACCAGCAGGTCGACCTCTTCCGTGAGCGCGAGGGCCGCGAGCCGTCGGCCGCCGAGGCCGAGGAGCTGCGCACCCACGCGCTGCAGACGGTCCGCGGCACCGTCCAGGCGGACATCCTCAAGGAGGACCAGGGGCAGAACACCTGCCTGTTCTCCACGGAGTTCTCGCTGCGGATGATGGCCGACATCCAGGAGTGGTTCATCGAGCAGGGGGTGCGCAACTTCTACTCGGTGAGCATCTCCGGCTACCACATCGCCGAGGCCGGGGCGAACCCCATCAGCCAGCTCGCGTTCACCCTCGCCAACGGCTTCACCTACGTCGAGGCCTACCTCGCGCGCGGGATGGACATCAACGACTTCGCGCCGAACCTGTCCTTCTTCTTCTCCTCCGGCATGGACCCGGAGTACTCGGTCCTCGGTCGGGTCGCCCGCCGCATCTGGGCGGTGGCGATGAAGGAGAAGTACGGCGCCAACGAGCGCAGCCAGAAGCTGAAGTACCACATCCAGACCTCGGGCCGCTCGCTGCACGCCCAGGAGATGGACTTCAACGACATCCGCACGACGCTGCAGGCCCTCAACGCGCTCTACGACAACGCCAACAGCCTGCACACCAATGCCTACGACGAGGCCGTGACGACCCCGTCGACGGAGTCGGTGCGCCGAGCCCTGGCCATCCAGCTGATCATCAGCCGCGAGTGGGGCCTGTCCTACAACGAGAACCCGCTGCAGGGCAGCTACATCATCGACGAGCTGACCGAGCTGGTCGAGGAGGCCGTGCTCCTGGAATTCGACCGGATCAGCGACCGGGGCGGCGTCCTCGGGGCCATGGAGACGGGCTACCAGCGCGGCCGCATCCAGGACGAGTCCCTCGTCTACGAGCACGGCAAGCACGACGGCTCGGTCCCGATCGTCGGCGTCAACACCTTCCTCCGCGAGGACGGCGAGAAGGGGGAGCCGGAGGACATCGAGCTCGCCCGCGCCACCGAGAAGGAGAAGGTCTCGCAGCTGGAGCGCGTGCACTCCTTCCAGCAGACCCACCGCGACGAGGCCGCCGAGGCGATCGAGCGCCTGAAGGAGGCGGCCACGAGCGACGCGAACGTCTTCGCCGTCCTCATGGACGCCGCTCGGGTCTGCAGCCTCCAGCAGGTGACCGAGGCCTTCTTCGAGGTGGGTGGGCAGTACCGGCGCAACGTGTGACCCCCGGCGGTCGGGTCACGGGTGGCCGTGGCCCGCGCCGTGGGTAGCGTGGGGACCGTGAGTACCCCCAAGCGCTGGCCCGCGGCGGTCTACGGCGAGGGTGAGGAGCCCGACTACCGCTTCTCGCTGGCCAACGAGCGCACCTTCCTCGCGTGGCTGCGCACGACCCTGGCGCTCATCGCTGCCGGGGTGGCCGTCAGCGTGCTCGAGCTCGGGGTTCCCGAGGACATCGCCCGCGGCCTCGCGGCGCTCCTGCTCGCTCTCGGGGTGATCAGCCCTGCGGCGGCCTTCCTCCGGTGGGCCTCGACCGAGCGCGCCCTGCGCCACGACGCCCCGCTGCCGTCGATGGGCGGACTGGCCGTCGCGCTCACCGGCGTGGTGCTGGTGGCCGCCGCCGTCATCGCAGTCGTCGTCGTCCGGGCCTGAGCCGGCGGGAGCCATGAGCGAGTTCGCCACCGCCTCCCCCCGCGGCGCCCAGCCCGAGCGCACCGCCCTGTCCTGGCAGCGCACCGCACTGGCGAGCGCCGCCGGGGCGGCGATCATCGCCCGCCACTCCGCCGACACCCTCGGGGTCGTCGCACTCCCCTCCTGCTGGGGACGCTCGGCCTGACCGCCGCCGCCTTCGTCCTCGGGCGGCGCCGGTACGACCCCGACCTCGGGCTGCGCGCCCGCCGCCGGGACGGTCGCGCCCCCTTCGCCCTCAGCATGGCCGTCGTCGCCCTCGCCCTGACCGAACTGCTCGCCCTGACCCTCGGAGGTTGAGATGCCCACCGACGACCTCGGAACCACCCTCGAGCCCGCACGCCCCCCGCAGCGGGTCGTCTCCCTCGTCCCGAGCCTCACCGAGGCGCTCGCCGCCTCCTGCCCGGAGGTGCTCGTCGGCGCCACCGACTGGTGCACCCATCCGGCGGACCTCGACGTCGCCCGGGTGCGCGGCACGAAGAACCCGAACCTCCGGGCGATCGCCGACCTGTCCCCGGACCTCGTCGTGGCCAACAAGGAGGAGAACCGCGAGCTCGACGTCCGGCGGATGCGCGAGCGCGGGATCCCGGTCTGGGTGACCGACATCGAGGACGTCCCCTCGGCCCTGACGGCGATGCGTCGCCTCTTCGTCGAGGCCTTGCAGCAGCCCGTCCCCGACTGGCTCGATCGCGCCGACGAGCTGTGGGGAGGGCCGGCGCCCGCACCCCGCGGGCTGGTCGCCGTGCCGATCTGGCGGGACCCGTGGATGGTCGTCGGGCCGCGGACGTACACCACCGACCTGCTGTCCCGGCTCGGCTGGAGCAACGCCTTCGCCGGCGCGGACGCCGACCCGGACAAGCGGTACCCGCACGTCGGGATCGAGCAGATCGATCGCTCCGGCATCGATCTCGTCCTCCTGCCGGACGAGCCGTACGACTTCACGGCGCAGGACGGGCCGGAGGCCTTCGCGCAGGCGCCGACCCGGCTCGTCAGTGGGCGGCTGCTCACCTGGTACGGCCCGGCGATGGTCGAGGCGTACGAGGCGCTGGCAGTGGAGTAGCGGCCCGTGGTTTCGAGGCGTCAGCCGCGGACGGCTTCCGCACCTCCACCCAGAGGACGGCGAAGGGGGCCGGTCACCGTGCGGTGACCGCCCCCCCTTCGAGGCTCCTTCGTCGCACCTCAGGGCGACGCCTTCGCGCTGTGTACTGGTACCTCAGCGACCGCTGACGGCGGCCTCGGCGTCAATGATGCCGTCGCCGTAGAAGCCGTTGAAGTCCTCGTCACCGACGCACTCGGCGTTGTACCCCGAGGGGATCGGCGCCGGGTAGTCGTACAGACGCGGCTCCGGGCAGGCCTTGTCACGCGCGGAGTCCATGAGGATCTCCTTGGTCGTGGCGGCGTCGAGACCGAATCCGGTGTGGCCGTTGTTCTTGCCGTACGCGGAGACGATCAGCGCGGAGACACCGGCCGCGTGCGGCGAGGCCATCGAGGTGCCCTGGTAGTACTCGTAGTACCCGCACTCCTCCTGGCCCTTGATGAAGGCGCAGTCCTTGAGGACCCAGCCCTCGCCGTACTCGGTGATGTTGCCGTCCTCGTCGACCGAGCCCTCGGCCTTGACGACCTCCTCCGGGACCGAGGAGAGCACCATGCTCTCCGGGTTCGGCAGGTCGGCGTTCGGGTAGTCATACGCGTCACCACCGGGGGCGCTGACCTCGATCTCGCCCGAGGTCACGTCCGTCGTGTAGTTGGAGTAGTACGCCTTGCGCTCGCTCGGCCCGACCGACGAGACACCGATGACGTGCTCCCCCTCGACCGGGAGGTCCATGCAGCTCGCGTTGTCGAGGGTGCGCTCGTGCGCGTTGCCGTCCGGGTAGTTCGGGCTCGAGGTGTCCGTACCCGGGTTGGCCAGGTCGGTCGCCGCGTTGCCGAGCGCACCGACGAGGGTGACGTCCTTGGAGTGCGCGTAGCGCAGCGCACGGGACATCGACTCGATGATCATGTCCTGCTGGGCCGCCTCGTCCGCGGTGTCCTCGGGGGCACCGCCCTCGCAGTAGAAGGCCCACGGGTCGACGTAGAAGCTCATGTTGACCACGTCGATGCCCGCGTCGGCGGAGTAGGTCAGCGCGTTCACCGTCGGGCCGACGAAGAAGTAGCCCGCGTCCTGACCGGCCCGCACGTTGACGAGGGACACATCGGGAGCGACACCGGAGACGCCGAGGCCGTTCTTGGCCGCGGCGACGCTGCCGGCGACGTGAGTGCCGTGGCCGCCCTGGTCGACGTCGGCCGGATCGACGCAGGACTCGACCTCGCACGCCCCGTCGATGGCCGGGATGTCGGTGGTGAAGTTGCGCGAGAGCTTGTGGTTGAAGTTCGGCGCGATGTCCGGGTGGCTCGCGTCGACACCGGTGTCCATGATCCCGACCGTCACGCGCTTGTCACCGGACTCGACCTTGTGTGCGGCGCCCGCGTTGATCATGTCCATGCCCCACAGCTTCGAGTCCAGGGGGTCGGCGGCGCGGTTCTTGCTCTTGCCCTTGGGGCCGGTGGCGACCGGCGGGGTCGTGGCCGGCTTGCCCTTCAGCCGCGGGCGCTCGACCTCGTCCTTGTCCTTCTTCGGCTTCTCCGGGGAACGCCCGACGACGCCCTCGGTCGCGGCGCCGAAGACGCCCTTCATCGATCGCGCCTGCTCGGCGAAGTCCGCCGAGCGCGAGGTCACGATGACCATGCCGACCTGCTCGTTGATCGAGACGACCTTCGCGCCCTGCGCCTCGAGGCGCTCGGCGAGCGCCGCGGCGTCACCACCGCGCTCGGCGAGGACGACGTAACTGGACTGCTTCCCGCTGGCGGAGTCGGTTGACGTCTGTGTCGGTGCCGCGGTGGCGCTGGTTGTCGCGGTCAGCCCGGTCACACCGAGCGCGAGCGCGCCCAGGACCGAGACCATGCGCTGGTGTCGCATGCAATTCCTCCCGATGGTGATTGACGGCTGTTGCGCCGCCCGTGAGCACCTTATGGGGTGGCTCACGCATCTGGAGGCAAGAGCGGGTCAGGACTTCTTGTGGTGTCGCAGAGCCGATCCGCAGGATGTGCGGTGCTCGCGGGTGCGACCGGCTGATTCTGCGGCTAGCCACCGTCGCGGCGAGTTGCGACACCCCGGGCACCGGCCTGCACGACGACGCACCACGCCCCCTTCGTGCGGTGACGAAGGGGGCGTGGCGGTCAGCCGGTCCGGCCTACTTCAGCTCCTTGCTGGAGTAGTTCAGGATGCGGCGGGCGACGACGAGCAGCTGGATCTGCTGCGTGCCCTCGAAGATGTCGAGGATCTTGGAGTCGCGGGCCCACTTCTCGAGCAGCTCGGTCTCGGCGTAGCCGGTGGCGCCGGCGAGCTCGACACAGGCGAGGGAGACGTCGACGCAGGTGCGTCCCGCCTTCGCCTTGGCCATCGAGGCCTCCATCGAGTTCGGCCTGCCGTTGTCGGCCATCCACGCGGCGCGCAGGGTGAGCAGGTAGGCGCTCTGGTAGTCCGCCTCCATCTCGATGAGCTTGGCCGCGGCCGCGGACTGGACGTTGGCCGGCCGGTCCTGGTCGACGACGACGCCGGCCTCGGCCAGCAGCTCCGTCGTCCTGTCCAGCGAGGCGCGGGCCAGCCCCAGGGCCATCGCCGCGACGAGCGGACGGGTGTTGTCGAAGGTCTGCATCGCACCACCGAAACCACCCTCGATCCGCACCTCCGGGTCGCCGAGGAGGTCCTCGGCAGGGACGCGGCAGTCCTCGAGGACGAAGGCCGCGGTGTCGGAGGCGCGGATGCCGAGCTTGTGCTCCAGGCGCACCAGCTGCAGGCCGGGGTTGTCGCGACGCACGACGAAGGACTTGATCGCCTGCTTGCCGAGGCTGCGGTCGAGGGTCGCCCAGACGACGACGAGTTCGGCGCGCTCACCGGAGGTGACGTAGATCTTCTCCCCGTTGAGGACGTAGTGGTCGCCGTCCTTGGTCGCCGTGGTGCGGATGGCGCCGGAGTCGGACCCCGTCTCGGGCTCGGTGATCGCCATGGCGGCCCACTTGCCGGCATACCGAGCCTTCTGCTCGTCATTGGCGACCGCGGCGATGGCGGCATTGCCCAAGCCCTGGCGCGGGATGGACAGGGTCAGGCCGACGTCCCCGCGGCAGGTCTCCAGGATCGAGAGCACCGAGGAGAGGTTGGAGCCGTTCTTGTTCTCCTTCTCCCCCTTCGCGCTCTTGCGGCCGGAGCCGACGGCGGCGACGTCACCCTCCTCGGCGCCCTCGTCCTTGGCGCGGGTGGTGTTGGACGCGCCGGCCCCCTGGCCGGCCCCTCCATCGGCCATGCCGTCGATGACGGCCGAGACCAGGTCGAGCTCGGCGGGGTACTCGTGCTCGGCGCGGTCGTACTTGCGCGAGATCGGCCGGAAGACCTCCTCGGCCATGCCGCGGGCCTGGGAGACGAGCGGGCGGAACTTCTTCGGAACCTCGAGATCGATCATTGTCGCGTCCTTCGTGTCGGTCGGTGGCTTCGAGGCTCGGCCGTGGACGGCCTCGCACCTCAGCCAACGGGAAGTTGAGTGGATGGGGCCGCTCAGACCAGCAGCGTGCCCTCGAGGACTCCGGCGCCCCGCAGGTCGCGGTACCAGCGCTCGTTGTCGAACTCCTTGACGAAGCCGTGGCCGCCGAGCAACTGGACGCCGCTCGAGCCGATCCACGTGGCGTGCCGCGCGACGAGGCTGCGGGCCTGGGCGATCTCGGCGCCTGCGTCATCGCCGCGGTCGAGGCGGGAGGCGGCCTTCCACACGACCAGGCGCAACCCGGCGAGCTCGATGGCGATGTCGGAGACGGTGAAGGCGACGGCCTGGCGGTAGCCGATCGGCTCGCCGAAGGCCTTGCGCTCCTTGACGTACTCGCTGACCTGGTCGAGGACGGCCTGGGAGGTACCGACGGCGGCGGCGGCCCAGGCGAGACGGGCGCGGCGCACGGCGTCGCGGTGGTCCTCGGCCGTCCCGAGCAGGTCGCTGTCGGGCACGCGCACACCCTCGAGGTGCAGGCGGGCGGTCCCGGCAGCGCGCACGCCCATGGCGGGGTCGTCCTCGACCTGCAGGCCCTCGATGCCGGAGGTGACGATGACCAGGCGGGACTCGCCCTCGATCTCGGCGGACACGACGAACAGCTCTGCCTCCTCGGCGCCCGGCACGAGTGCCTTGACGCCGTCGAGGACGATCTGACCACCCTCACGCCGACCCGTGGTCCGCAGGGCGAAGGGGTCGAAGAGCACCTGCGGCTCCTGGAGCGCCAGGGCGGCGGCCGGCGGGTTCTCGCCGGTGAACTCGGTCAGGTAGGTGGCCTGCTGCTCGGCGCTGCCGTAGCTCGCGAGCGCCGTGGCGACCGCCGAGCGGGCCATGATCGCGGTGGCGATGCCCATGTCACCGCGGGCCAGCTCCTCGAGGACGAGGGCGCCGGTCACGGCGGAGCGCTCCTCGGCGATGCCCTCGAGCTCGGCCGGGACACCGATGAGGTGCAGGCCCATGTCCGCAGCGGCGGCGCGCACCTCCGCCGGCACGGTGCGCTCGGCATCGGCCCTGGCCGCCGCGGGACGCACGACCTCCTCGGCGAGCTCACGCGCCACCCCCTGGATCATCTGCTGGTCCTCGGTGGGCGTGAGGTCGAAGGCCTTCTTGGGCTTGGTCGGGGCCGGGCGAGCCGGGTCCCCGGAGGCCTTCTTCTTCGCGAAGGTGCGACCGGCCGCGGTCTGCGCCTTGAAGCCGGTCACGGCGCCCTTGTACAGGTACTTCTCGACGCGGGCGCGCACGTCCTTGTCCTTCAGGCCGGGCAGGGCCCCGGCCTTGGCGATGAGACGCAGGCCGATGCGCTGGCCCTTGTCGGCCAAGGTCATCGTGTCGCTGGAAGCCATGGGACTACCCCTTCGTGGACGGCAAGGCAAAAGTGCTCGGTACAGACAGTACCTGCTACAGCAAGTATCGTATACCGGTGAGTCACTACGAGTGCGGGTGATCCGCGGCACAGCCGACGTCGGCATTGATTCCCGATTGCCCGGGTGATCTCACGCACACGGGGCCAGTCGCACCCGACCCGATCCCTTCTACTGGCGGTAGCCTGCCCGCAACGGGAGCCCGAGAGGGAGCACCCGACACCAGAGCACGTGAGAGGGATACAGAGCATGGTCGACGTCGACGCCGCGCTGGATGCGTCAGGCCTCACTAACGAGGCGGTCCGCGAGTACGTGAAGCACTGGGCGGAGATCACCCAGCCGGATCGGATCGAGGTTATCGGCTCCGAGGACGATGACCGACTCATCCAGGAGTGCCTCGACTCCGGCGAGTTCCTCCCCGCCGGCGAGGGTCGCTACTACTCCCGCTCCTACTCCAAGGACACCGCCCGCTCCGAGGAGCGCACCATCGTCGCCACCAACGACGAGAAGGACAAGGGCGTCTACAACAACTGGCGCCCCGCCTCCGAGATGAAGGAGAAGTTGACCGAGCTGATGCGCGGTCAGTCCAAGGGCAAGACCATGTACGTGCTGCCCTACCTGATGTCGCCGAGGAACAACGAGCTGTCCCAGTGGGCCACCGGCGTCGAGCTCACCGACAGCCGCCCGGTCGTGCTGCACATGATGCGCATGTCCCGCGTGGGCGTGGAGCACGTCAACGACCTGCCGCAGCAGGACAACTTCGTGCGCGCTGTGCACGTCACCGGCGACCTGGAGAACCTCGGCCAGGGCACCCCGGACGACAAGCGCTACTTCGTCACCGTCGCCGACGAGCGGATGATCCTGCACTTCGGCTCCTCCTACGGCGGGAACGCCCTCCTCGGCAAGATCGCCCACGGCCTGCGCCAGGGCGCCTACGACGGCTGGGACACCAAGAAGTTCCTCGCCGAGCAGTACATGCTCATCGGGATCACCGACAAGGAGACCGGCAAGCGGTACCACATCACCGGTGGCTTCCCGAGCGCCTCTGGCAAGACCAACCTCGCGATGATGCTGCCGCCGGACGCGATGGGCGACCGGTACCAGGTCGACTTCTACGGCGATGACATCGCGTGGCTGTGGGTCGACGAGAAGACCGGCAAGCTCATGGGGATGAACCCGGAGTACGGCGTCTTCGGTGTCGCCAAGGACACCAACGAGAAGACGAACCCGACGGCGCTGCGGTCCACCGACCCGGGCACGAAGGTCATCTTCACCAACGTCGCCTACAACCCGAAGCTCGAGGAGGTCTGGTGGGAGGGCCGCACGCCCGAGCCGCCGGCCGACGTGGACGGGTGGCTGGACTGGAAGGGTGAGCCGATCGCCGACCGCGAGCCGGGCGACGACTCCCCCTGGGCGCACCCGAACAGCCGCTTCACCACGACGCTGGCCAACGTGCCGAACGCCGCTCCGGACTTCGACGAGCCGGCCGGCGTGCCGATCGACGCGATCATCTTCGGTGGCCGCACCCGTGACCGCGAGCCGCTGATCCGCGCGATCGAGGACGTCGCCGAGGGCGTGTACGACGGCCTGACCCTGGGCGCCGAGGCGACCTTCGCCGCCGAGGGCGTCGAGGGCCAGCTGCGCTACGACCCGATGTCGAACCGGCCGTTCATGGCCTACGGCGAGGGCGACTACGCGCAGCACTACCTCGACATCCTCAGCCAGGTGAAGGACAAGCCGCTCTTCGCGCACGTCAACTGGTTCCAGCGCGACCCCGAGGACGGGCACTACGTGTGGCCCGGCTTCCGGGAGAACCTGCGCCCGCTGCTGTGGCTCATGCGCCTGAAGGACGGCGAGGTCACCGGCCGCCGGACGGCCGTCGGCATCCTCCCGACCGAGGACGAGCTGGACCTCGAGGGGCTCGACCTGCCGCAGGCCGACCTCGACCGGATCCTGTCCATCGACGTGCCGCGCTGGCAGCAGGAGATGGGCTTCCGCGAGGAGCACCTCAAGCAGTTCGACCGGCTGCCCGAGGAGATCTGGCAGGCCCACCGCCGGGTCGCCAAGGCCCTGGACAACGAGCAGGCCTGATCCGCAGCGCCTGACAAGAGCGCCCACGACGCCACATCGAAGGGGGCCGCACCGGAAATCCGGTGCGGCCCCCTTCGCATGCTCCTCCCCCACTCGATCGACCACGAGAAGTGCCGCGCACATAGGCTGATGGCCACCCGACCGAGACCTCTGGAGGCCACCCAGCCGGTCAGCGGCGGGGTTGGTCCCCCACGTCGCGGCCACCCCAGTCCTCGGCCGGGTGCGCGACGCCGGCGCCGTACGTCCCCGCGCTGACACTGCCGCCCCAGCCGGTGCCGTTCGTCGTGCCACCACCGGAGCGGGGGACGTGCGGAGAGCTCACTCCACGGCCATTGGCGTCGTATTCGCCCATGCGCCCACCGCGCCGGGCGATCACCGCCGCGAGGATCACCACGGGAACAGCCAGTGCACCAAGGATGAGGTAGAAGTCCATCGTCCGCTCCAGTTCTCCCGCGGAGGCTCCAGCGGGGACCCCGAGCCTAGTGCAGAAGTGGACGCCGGATCGGGTGAATGCACGCTCGGATCACGGGCCGACTCTGCCACGAAGGCCCCAGACACGGCGTTTCCGCTGGTCCAGGGCCTTCGTTGTCTGTCTCAACACAGAGCGCGCCCGTAGGGATTCGAACCCCAAACCTTCTGATCCGTAGTCAGATGCTCTATCCGTTGAGCTACGGGCGCTCGCTGCCGAACTCGGCCGGCAACACGGATGGACAATACCGGCTCGGGTGCCGAGGACGAAATCGGGCCCTCCCGGGCGTCGGACGGCATACTCAGACGGTGGACGACTACCTGGCGATCAACCGCGCGAACTGGGACGACCGGACCGCGATCCACGTCGACTCCCCCGAGTACGACCTCGCCCGCTACCGCAGCGACCCGCAGTCCATCAGCGACGTCGTTAGCTTCGACCGGCCCCGCCTCGGCGACCTCGACGGCCTGCGGGCCGTGCACCTGCAGTGCCACATCGGCACCGACACGCTCTCCCTGCACCGCCTCGGCGCGCAGGTCATCGGTGTCGACCTCTCCCCCGCCGCGGTGACCGCCGCACGCGAGCTGGCCCGGGAGACCGGCGCGGAGATCGACTACGTCGTCTCCGACGTCTACAGGGCACCCGAGGCGCTGGCCGGGGTCGCCCCCTTCGACCTCGTGTACACGGGCATCGGCGCCCTCAACTGGCTGCCGGACATCGACCGGTGGGCGGGCGTCGTCGCGTCCCTCCTGCGGCCCGGCGGCCGCCTGCACCTGAGGGAGGGTCACCCGATGCTGTGGAGCCTCGACGATCCGCGCGAGGACCGCCTGCTGGCCGTGGAGTACCCGTACTTCCAGACCGAGGCCCCGATGGTCTGGGACGAGGCCTCGACCTACGTGAGCACGGGCGAAGGGAGTGACGGCCGGATCGGGGCGACCGTCACCCATGAGTGGAACCACGGGCTGGGTGAGATCGTCACGGCGCTGCTCGACCACGGCATGCGCATCACCGGACTCGAGGAGCACGACAGCGTCCCCTACCTCGCGCTGGGCGACCAGATGGAGCCGCACCCGGACCACCCCGGCGAGTTCCGTCTCACCGAGCGTCGCGAGCGCCTGGCCGCGAGCTACACCCTGCAGGCGGTCAAGGAGCACTGACGCCCACGTGGGCGTCGGCCAATCGGAAGAGTGCCTCGACAACGGGGCGCCCGAACATCTGCGGGTCGTTGTGTCCCACCCCGTCGAGGGCCACCACCTCCTCGAGGCGCCCCGCGGTGTCGGCGACCCGGGCACTCTGCTCGGCAGGTACGACCTCGTCGTCGGTGCCGGACACGACCGTGACCGGCACCTCGCTCGAGCTCACGTACGTCTCCACCGGGAACCGGTCACGCATGAGCAGCCCCACGGGCAGGAAGGGGTAGTGGTGCGACCCGACGTCGACGAAGCTGGTGAACGGCCAGCGCAGCAGCATCCCGGCAGGTGGCCGGTCGGCCTGCAGCCTCGCGACGACGCCCGTGCCGATGGATTCCCCGAGGTAGAGCGTGCGCTCGGGCCCGAAGCCTTCGCCGCGCAGCACGCCGGCCGCCGCCCTGGCGTCCTTGGCGAGTCCCTCCTCCGACGGGCTCCCGGGGTTGCCCCCGTAGCCGCGGTAGTCCATGAGCAGCACGGTGAACCCCTCGTCCGCGAGCGCCCGTCCGATACCGATACGCCCGCCGCGGTTCCCGCCGTTGCCGGGGGCGTAGAGGACGGCGGTCTCACGGTCGGGGGCGCCCGCCCCGGGCTCGACGAGCCAAGCGAAGAGCTCCACGTCGTCACTCGTCGTGAACGTCACCTCACGTACGTCGTCCGGCGTGGTGACCGGGGAAGGATCGGGGACGAAGACGAGTGAGCGCTGGAAGGCCCACGCTGCACCGACGAGCACGGCGAGCACACCGACGACGACCGCCGCGGCAATGCCCACGCCCCTGATCCACATGGCTCCACTGTCCCATCGGCAAACGCTCCAACGATGGTCCTGAACCTAGCCGGAGACCTCGAGGCCCACCACGAGCAGGAGCCCCCACGCCACACGGCGCGGGGGCTCCTGTTGCGCGGAGGCGGAGGGATTTGAACCCTCGACGGGGGTAACCCGAACCGCATTAGCAGTGCGGCGCCATAGGCCACTAGGCGACGCCTCCAGACAACCCGGACAGACTATCTGGCAAGCCTTCGGCTCTCAAAGTCGGGTCCGGTGGCGGGGTCGCTCAGCCGCAGATGTCCTGGTCGGCCGTGCGGGTCTTGACCTGGGTGGGCGCCGGCGGGGCCTGGACCGTGGCCTCCGGGAGCGGCTGGGTGCCCTCCCTGTTCGGCACTTCCTGGGCGTTCGGTGCACCGCGCCCCAAGGAGACCTGGACGGTGCCGACGGGCAGCTCCTCGTCGACCTTCAGCTTGGCGCCCTCGTAGGCGGCGGCGACGGTTCTGGCGGCGGCCGCCTCCCCCTTCGCGTGCGCGACGGTGACTCCCTCGGTCTCGCCGGTCGGGGGGTCGTAGACCACGGACGCGTCGAAGCCCTGCGCCTGGAGCAACCTCGTCTCCTGCGCGGCGAGGCCGGACGCCGGGGTGTCGTTGCGGACCTGGACGTGGATCTGCCGCGGCGCCACGGTCAGGGTCGGCTCCGTGTCCTTCTTCTCGTCCTTCTCCTGACCGGGGAGGGCGGTGTCATTGCGCACGGCCGTCCAGAGGGCGTCCGCCGCCGGCTGGCTCCACTGCACCCGGTTGGTGTTGGCCGGGTAGGGCTCGTTCGGCACGGTGACGAAGACGAGCTCGTCCATGCCCAGGTCCTTCACGCTCGTCGCGATCGAGAGCATCCGCTTCAGGCCGAGGTCCTCGTCGGCGGTCATCGACTTGGTCGCCGCGTCGAGGAAGGAGTAGAGCCGGTCCGGGCGCAGCAGCAGCGAGGTGCGCGTGGCCTCCTGCGCCATCGAGGACATGAAGGCCTGCTGCCGCTCGATGCGCTGCAGGTCGGAGCCGTCCCCGAGGGACTTGCGCATCCGGACGTAGCCCAGGGCCTCGTGACCGTCGAGGCGCTGCTTGCCGGCCTCAAGATTGATCTGGGCGTCCTCGTCGTGCACGGCCCTGGGCAGGCACACCGTGACTCCGCCGAGGCCGTCGACCATCGACTGGAAACCGTTGAAGTCGACGACCGCGACGTGGTCGACGAAGATCCCGGTCAGGCCCTCGAGGGTCTTGACCACGCACGCGGGGCCGCCCCGGTTGAAGTTGTCGTTCCACCGGCGCACTTCGCCGTTGATGACGGTAGAGGCCGGGTCGTCGCAGTCCGTGGGGGCCGGGGTCATCGAGTCGCGCGGGATCGAGATGACGTAGGCCGACTCGCGGTCGGCTGCGATGTGCAGGAGCAGGTTGGTGTCCGAGCGAGCCCCACCCTCGGCGGTCCCGGTCCCGTACTCGTCCGTCCCGATGCCCTCGCGGGTGTCGGAGCCGATGACGAGGATGTTCAGGTCGCCATCGATGTCCTCGGGCCGCTCGTTGCTGCCCGACGCGATGTCGACCCGGGAGATGTTGCCGGTGAGGTGCATCCCGGTGGCCAGGGCGATGGTGGCGACGAGGGCGATGACGAGCCCGCCCCCGATGAGGACCCGGCGACGGGTACGGGCACGTCGCCGACGGCGCTCAAGGCTACGCGCAGAGCGGCTCGCCTGTTGTCTCTCGTGTCGCATCGAAGGGTCACCTTATCGTCCCGAACCGCACGGGACGGACGAAGGCCCCCACCAACGTGTGGTGGGGGCCTTCGTCGAAGCGGTGGAATCACCGCATCAGGTGAGCGTCGTCTCAGACGGGACGAACGCCCTCGGCCTGCGGACCCTTGGGGCCCTGGGTGATCTCGAACTCGACACGCTGCGCCTCGTCCAGGGTGCGGTAACCCGTGGTGTCGATGGCGGAGTAGTGAACGAACACGTCGGGGCCCCCGCCGTCCTGGGCGATGAAGCCAAAGCCCTTCTCAGCGTTGAACCACTTAACTGTGCCCTGTGCCATGGGGTGAATCTTCTTTCCTGTTGAACAATCCGGTCCCGCCGGTTGCGGTCCCTTCCGAGCTGCAACGCTCCCCTCGGCAGAGGAACACGCCTCCGGTAATACTCGGGACCCGACCGGGGTCGAGCCCATTCGCATCGTGCGAGAAGTTCTGTCATGCAACTACGAGAGCGACGCTACCAGCATTACCGCCCGTGTGACGCATCAGCGACCGAGGGCGTCGATGGCCTCCACGTAGCCCCGGACCCCGCGCCCGACGATCACACTCTCGGCGACGTCCGAGATGTAGGAGAAGCGCCGAAAATCCTCGCGTGCGTGCACGTCCGAGATGTGGACCTCGACCACCGGAGCGACCACGGCTGCGAGTGCGTCGCGGATGGCCACGGAGGTGTGCGTCCAGCCGCCGGCGTTGACCACGAGACCGATCGCGGAGCGGCGCACCTCGTGGATGGCGTCGATGAAGACGCCCTCGTGGTTGGTCTGCCGGAAGTCCAGGTCCATCCCCAGCTCGTCTGCACGAACCCGACACATCTCCTCGACGTCGGCGAGGGTCTCGTGGCCGTAGATCTCCGGCTGGCGCTCACCGAGGAGGTTGAGGTTGGGCCCGTTGAGGACGACGACGGTGGGGCGGTTGGTCACGCAGGCAGCCTAGCCAGCAGTCGGTCGGCCCGGCGAGCATGGAACGAGCGGAGGGCGTGGGATTCGAACCCACGAGAGGCTTGCGCCCCTAGCGGTTTTCAAGACCGCCGCACTAGGCCACTATGCGAGCCCTCCCGGCCGCCGGTGCACGACGGCACGGCCAACGGTATGCCACGGACGAAGGGGTGCACTCACCGGATCTGGTGAGTGCACCCCTTCGTCCGGGCCCGCAGATCAGATGAAGAGAGCGGGGTCGGCGTAGAGCCGCTCCTCGGAGCTCATCGCCGGCAGGTCCCCCAGCTGAGGGAAGCGGTACTGCGCCGGGATGCCCGTCGCGACCGCACCGGTGGGTACGTCCTTGACGATGACCGAGTTCGCGCCGACCTTGACCCGGGAGCCGACGTGCACGTCGCCGAGGATCTTCGCGCCGGCACCGACCATCACCTCGTCGCCGAGCGTCGGGTGCCGCTTGACCCGCTGGCCGGAGGTACCACCCAGCGTGACCCCGTGGAAGAGCATCACGTCATCACCGATGACCGCGGTCTCGCCGATGACGACGCCCATGCCGTGGTCGATGAAGAAGCGACGGCCGATGTGCGCCCCTGGGTGGATCTCGATCCCGGTGATGGAGCGCGACGCGTAGGCGAGCAGCCGCGCGGGCCACCGCAGCCGACGCTGCTGCCACCACCGGTGCGCGATGCGATGCAGCCAGATCGCGTGCAGACCGGCAGAGGTCAGCAGCACGACCCACCGCGAGGTCGCGGCGGGGTCGCGCTCCATGGCCGCGGTCACGTCCTCGCGGATCGTCTCGCGAACCGGCAGGTGAGAGGTCATCTTCAGTCGGTCAGACCCTCGAAGAGCGGCGTCGACAGGTAGCGCTCACCGAACGAGGGGATGATCACGACGATTGTCTTCCCGGCGTTCTCCGGGCGACGGGCGACCTGGTCAGCCGCCGCAAGAGCCGCGCCCGAGGAGATACCCACCAGCAGACCCTCGTCGGTGGCAGCCCGCCGAGCCCAGTCGAAGGAGGTGGAGGCATCGATGTCGATGACCTCGTCGTAGATGTCGGTGTCGAGGATCTCCGGGACGAAGTTCGCGCCGAGTCCCTGGATCTTGTGCGGTCCGGGGTCACCACCGTTGAGGATCGCCGACTCCGCGGGCTCCACGGCCACGATCTGGAGGTCGGGGTTCTGCGAGCGCAGGTACCGGCCGGCGCCCGTGATGGTGCCGCCGGTACCGATCCCGGAGACGAGGATGTCGACCTTGCCGTCGGTGTCCTGCCAGATCTCCGGGCCGGTGGTCTTCTCGTGGATGCTCGGGTTGGCCGCGTTGGCGAACTGCTTCGCCTGGACCGCGCCGCGCTCGGCAGCGACCTCGTCGGCCTTCTCGACCGCCCCCTTCATGCCCCCGGGCCCGGGGGTCAGGATGAGCTCGGCACCGAAGGCGCGCAGCAGGGCTCGGCGCTCCTTCGACATCGTCTCCGGCATCGTGAGCACGACCTTGTACCCGCGGGCCGCGCCGACCATGGCCAGGGCGATGCCGGTGTTGCCCGAGGTCGCCTCGACGATGGTGCCACCCGGCTTCAGGTCACCGGAGGCCTCGGCCGCGTCGACGATCGCCGCGCCGATGCGGTCCTTGACCGAGCTGGCCGGGTTGTAGAACTCGAGCTTGGCCGCGACGGTGGCGTCGGACTCGATGACGCGGTTGATCCGCACCAGCGGGGTCCGGCCGACGAGCTTCGTGGCGTCTTCGTAGATGGGCAACGCGGGGTCCTTCCATCGGAGGGTTCGAAGGGTGCCGCGCACGCGCGGCCGATCTCGTCCGAGAACGAACGAGGTGTTATGGATATTCCAACACCCTGTTATTTCCGGCCGCAAGCGGGTCTCATGCGGCGCGGGCGAGCCCCCTTCGCCTCCACCATGGTCTCCCTCATCGCCCGAGGGTGACGAGCGACGCACTGCCTCGGGGGTGCGGGGGCGCGCACGCTCACTAGACTGCCCGCCATGTCAGCCCTCCAGATCGTCGCGATCATCATCGGGGTCGGGATCACCATCGTCGGATGGGGCCTGCTCGCTCGAGCCGTCAAGCACTTCGTCACCCTCTTCAAGCTCGGGCAGTCCACGCCGAGCGGCGAACGGACGGCGAACCCGGGGGCGCGCACCGCCACGCTGCTGCGCGAGTTCCTGGGGCACACCCGCATGTCCCGCCTGCCGGTCGTGGCGATCGCCCACTGGGTCACGATGATCTCCTTCGGGGTCCTCTTCCTGACCCTCGTCCAGGCGACCGGGCAGCTGTTCGACCCGCACTTCGTCATCCCGTTCATCAGCACGTTCTTCCTCTACGAGTGGGTCACCGAGCTGTTCGCGATGACGGGCATCATCACGATCCTCATGCTGATGGCCATCCGGCAGAAGCAGCACCCGCGCTCGGCCGCGGGTGAGGAGGGCCGCCGTTCGCGCTTCTTCGGCTCGACCTTCTGGCAGGCCTACTACGTCGAGCTGACGATCCTCGGCGTGGGCCTGTGCATCGCGCTGCTGCGCGGCATGGAGTACGCGCTGATGAGCAACACGGGCGACACCGAGCACGCCTCGCTCTTCCACTTCCCGCTGACGGCGTGGCTCGGCTCGCTCTTCACGGGCATGTCCGTGGGCGCGCTCGAGACCGGGATCGTCGTCGTCGCGCTGATCAAGCTGATCATCTCCTACGCGTGGATGATCACCATCTCGCTCACCCCGACGATGGGTGTCGCCTGGCACCGCTTCCTCGCGTTCTTCAACATCTACTTCAAGCGCCACGCCGACGGACGCACCTCGCTGGGTGAGCTGCAGCCGATGATGGTCGACGGCAAGCCCTTCTCCATGGAGGCCATGGAGGAGATGGACGAGGACTCCACCTTCGGCGTGGGCAAGGTCGAGGACTTCACGTGGAAGGGCCTGCTCGACTTCAGCACCTGCACCGAGTGCGGTCGCTGCCAGGACCAGTGCCCGGCGTGGAACACCGAGAAGCCCCTCTCGCCGAAGATGATGATGATGGCGCTGCGCGACCACGCGCACAGCAAGGCGCCCTACCTGGCCGCCGCCGAGGGGGTCTCCGGTGCACTGCCGTCCGCCGGCGGTGCCCGCTCCCAGACCAAGTCCGGCGCCGTTGCGCTGGCGGATGCCCCGACCGACGCGGAGGGCTCCGTCGCCACCGCCGAGCCCGACGCGATCAACTGGGGCGAGATGGCCCTCGTCGGGCAGACCGGGTACGACCCGGAGCACCCGCTGACGGCCTACAACCCGCACGGGCCCGATGTCGTCATCGACGAGGACGCACTGTGGTCCTGCACCACCTGCGGCGCCTGCGTCGAGCAGTGCCCGGTGGACATCGAGCACGTCGACCACTTCGTCGACATGCGCCGCTACCAGACACTCATCGCCTCGGCCTTCCCGAGCGAGCTCGGGGGCCTGTTCAAGAAGCTCGAGTCGAAGGGCAACCCGTGGGGCATGGGCGCCAAGGCGCGCATGGACTGGGCGAAGGACCTTCCCTTCACGGTCAAGGTCTTCGGTGAGGACGTCGAGTCCGCCGACGAGGTCGACTACCTCTTCTGGGTCGGCTGCGCCGGCGCCTACGAGGACCGTGCGAAGAAGACGACCCGCGCCGTGGCCGAGCTCTTCGACCACGCCGGCGTGGACTTCGCCGTCCTCGGCAACGGTGAGACCTGCACCGGCGACTCCGCCCGCCGCGCGGGCAACGAGGTGCTCTTCCAGATGCTCGCGGAGCAGAACGTCGAGACCCTCAACGAGGTCGGCGCGACGAAGATCGTCGTCACCTGCGCGCACTGCTTCAACACGATCAAGAACGAGTACCCGCAGCTCGGCGGCAAGTACGAGGTGCTGCACCACACGCAGCTGCTCAACCGCATGGTCCGCGAGAAGAAGATCGCCCCGGTCAACCGTCCCGACGGCGCCCGCAAGTCCTCCCTCAAGGACGTCGCCTCCACCGGCCCGTCGGTCACCTACCACGACCCCTGCTACCTGGGTCGCCACAACAACGTCTACGCCCCGCCGCGTGAGCTCATCAGCGCCCTGCCGGGTGTCGAGCTGAAGGAGATGGAGCGGACCAAGGAGAAGTCCTTCTGCTGCGGCGCCGGTGGTGCCCGCATGTGGATGGAGGAGAAGCTCGGGTCGCGGATCAACCTCAACCGCACGGAGGAGGCCATCGCGACCGGCGCCGACCGGATCGCCGTCGGCTGCCCCTTCTGCCGCGTCATGCTCTCCGACGGGCTGACCGCCAAGCAGTCTGAGGGCGCGTCCGACGACATCGAGGTCGTCGACGTCGCGCAGATGCTGCTCGCCTCCATCAAGGAGTCCGAGGCGACGACTGGCGGCCAGACCGAGACCGAGGAGCAGGCCGAGGCCGAGCCCAAGACCGCGGTCCCCGCCCCCACCGAGGGCACGGAGGCGAAGGGGCGACCCCCGCCGCGCCGAGCGAGGCCGAGACCGCCAAGACCGCGGCCGCGGTCGAGGAGGCCGGCGAGGACCCGAAGGCCGTCGAGGGTCAGGAGACCGTCGCCGACAAGAACTCGGCTCCCTCGTGGGAGACCGGGGCTGCGGCCGCCGGTGGCGCCGCCGTCGTCGGTGCGGGTGCTGCTGCTTCTTCGTCGGACGACAGTCCTGCGGCCAAGAACGCCGCACCCGCCTGGGAGAGCGACACCGCGGCGAAGAACGCGGCACCGTCGTGGGAGACCGGGGCTGCCGCTCCGGCCACCGAGGCGCCAGAGCCCAGGGCCGAGGCGACTGCGACAGAGGCACCGGCCGACGACTCCGTGGCCGCCAAGAACGCCGCCCCCTCCTGGGAAACCGGCGGGGCTGCCGCTCCGGCCGCCGAAGCACCAGAGCCAAAGGCCGAGGCGACCCCGACCGAGGCACCGGCCGACGACTCGGTCGCCGCCAAGAACGCCGCCCCCTCCTGGGAAACCGGCGGGGCTGCCGCTCCGGCCGCCGAGGCGCCAGAGCCAAAGGCCGAGGCGACCCCGACAGAGGCACCGGCCGACGACTCCGTGGCCGCCAAGAACGCCGCCCCCTCCTGGGAAACCGGCGGGGCTGCCACCCCGGCTGCCGAGGCACCCGAGCCCAAGGCCGAGGCGACTGCGACCGAGGCACCGGCCAACGACTCCGTGGCCGCCAAGAACGCCGCCCCCTCCTGGGAGACCGGCGGGGCCACACCGGCCGAGGAGAGCACCGAGGCTGCCCCGGTCGAGGAGAGCACCGAGGCCACCCCGGTCGAGGAGAGCACCGAGGCCGCTCCGGCCGCCGAGGCTCCCGCGACCGAGACGGCCGAGCCGGCCGCTCCCGCAGCCGCGGGTGACAGCGACTTGGCGGCCAAGAACGCCGCCCCGTCGTGGGAGACCGGCACCCCGGCGGCCTCCTCGGCCACCGAAGCGCCGGCGCAGGAGGCTGCTGAGGCTCCCTCGCCGGAAACGGCCCCGACGGACGAGGCCCCGGCCGAGGCGCCGCAGCAGGAGCAGACCGCTCCCGAGGCGGAGACGGAGTCGGCTCCGGCGGACCAGCACGAGGCGACCGAGGCGCAGCAGGCCGAGGCCCCTACGGCGTCGACCTCGGACGAGGACCACCTGTCCGACCTGGCGAAGAAGAACGCCAAGCCGTCCTGGGAGTGATCCCGGACCGCTGATGAAGGGGGTTGCGCACCACGGTGCGCAACCCCCTTCGGCTGTCCCCCGTGGGGTGCATGCTTGGGGGCATGGAGTGGAGCACCCACCCGGTCGCCGCCGACCGGTTCGAGGACTTCGGCGACGTCATCAACCCGAATCGCCGGCAGAGCCACTGCTGGTGCCTGTCCCACCGCCTCACCGCGCCGCAGATCGAGGAGCTGGGCGAGGGCAGCCGCGAGCAGGCCGCACGGCGCCTGTGCGAGCGCGAGGTCCCGCCCGGCGTCGTCACCTATCTCGACGACACACCCGTCGGGTGGTGCAACATCGGTGCCCGCAGCGACATCCCCCGCCTGGTCGGGTCGACGAAGATCCACCCCGTCGACGACGTCCCCGTGTGGAGCATCATCTGCGTCGTCGTCCGCGGCGGGCACCGCAGGAAGGGAGTGACCGGCCACCTCATCCAGGGCGCCGTCGACTTCGCGGCCTCGCACGGAGCGCCCGCGGTCGAGGCCTACCCCGTCGACCCGGGCGATCGTCGGATGGACCTGACGATGGCCTTCGTCGGGACGAGGTCGATGTTCGAGCGGGCCGGCTTCGAGGTCATCGGCACGACGGACGCCATCGCCTCGAAGATGCCGCGCCTGGTGATGCGTCGGGCGCTCTGACCGGTCTGACCGCAGGAAGCTACGCGCGGGTACGACGACCACTTGCGCTGGGCGCCGGGAGGAGGACCCTATGGTTCCGGGGCTCCACCGCCGCGCTACGTCTGTAGTTGTCGTCGTACCCGCGCGTAAGTTCAGTTTGCGAACTGCACAGTAGCGGCGTCGGGCTCATCGCACCGCACTCTTGACCGACCGGTCAAACAGGACGAGCATGGAGGGACACGATCCGCCTCAGGCGCGACGGATCCCAATCCATGAAGGTGGGATGCTGTGATGCACAAGTGGACTCGATGGCAGGACTGGGTGGCCCTGACCGCCGGCGCGATCGCGCTGCTGGCCCCCCTGGTCACGACGACGGACACACGCGCGACGTGGACGATGGTCGTCCTCGGCGGACTGATCGTGCTCGCGTCGGCCTACTCCCTCTACACCCCCGGCGAGAGGGACACCATGAGCGAGGGCTCGCACGCCGTCCTCGGGGTACTGCTGTTCATCGCCCCGTGGGTCATGGGCTTCGCCGACCTGGGCGGTCTCGCCTGGACCGCGTGGATCGCCGGAGTCGTCACGTTCGTCGCCGGTGTGCTGACACTCCCCCAGGTCAGCGCTCGCATGCACCGCCCGGCCGCCTCGCACTAGGGGACACGATGGGCACCCCGGCCTCGCGCCGTGAACGCATCCTCGACGCGGCCGAGGTGCAGTTCGCCGGTGACGGCTTCGCCGCCACCGGCACCACCGCGATCGCGGACGGGGCCGGCGTGCCCAAGGGGCTGGTCTTCTACTACTTCCCGCGCAAGATCGACATCCTCCGGGCGCTCCTGGCCGAGCGGCTCCCGTCCCATCCCCTGTGCGAGCCGAGCGAGGTGACCCGCATCGGCGACCCCGTCGCCTCACTCGTCCAGCTCGCGCGCACGCTCGGCCTGGGGCGGCACGAGTCGGTCGTGCTGAGCACGATCATCTGGCGTGAGTCCGGGACCCATCCCGAGGTGCGTGAGCACCTGAGGGCCCTGCGCGAGAGCATCCTCGAGCTGACCGAGCAGGTCCTCGACTCCGCGATCGAGCACGCCATCGATCCGGTGATGCGCCGTCAGGCGGCGCAGACCTTCGTCGCCGTCGTGATGGACGATGCCAACACACAACGCTTCGAGGGCACGGGGCCCGACGTCGCCGGCGCGGCTCGAGTCATCAGCAACGCCCTCACGTCGCCGCCGGGCTGAGCACCACCGGCCCGCCGTGCCCCGGCCTCCCGGGGACGCCCGCGTGGGCCCGGCCGGATGTCAGTCCAGGCCCTCCGACTCGAGGAAGTCGGCGGCCACCTGGTCCGGGTCCTTCTTCTGAACGTCGGTCTGGCGCAGCATCTCCTGCAGCTTCTCGGTGGTCAGCTTCGCGGAGACCTCGTTGAGGGTCTCGTCGACCTTGTCCTGGACGTCGGCGCGGACGAGCGGCACGACGTTCTGGCTGCCGTAGAGCTTCTTCGGGTCGTCGAGCACCACGAAGTCGTTCTCGACGATCGCGGGGTCGGTGCTGAAGATGTTGGCCGCGTCGATCTGCCCGTTGGCCAGCGCACCGCTCATGGACTGCCCCGGCTTCAGCGCCCGGAAGTCACCGAAGGTCACCCCGTACGTCTCCTCCAGGCCCGGGATGCCCTGCGCGCGCTCCTTGAACTCCGCGGGCGCCCCGAGCGTCATGTCCCCGGCGACCCCCTCGAGGTCACCGATGGCGGACAGGTCCTGCGACTCGGCCGTCTCCTGGGTGACGACGATCGAGTCCTTGTCCTCGGCCGCGGACTTCTCGAGCACGGCCATGCCCTCGGGGAGCACGCCCTCGAGGGCCGCGTAGGTCTTGTCCGGGTCGACCTCGTCGAAGTCCTTGTCGTAGTAGAGCGCGAGCGCGCCGGTGTACTCCGGCATCACGTCGACCGAGCCCTCCTCGAGGGCCTTGAGGTAGACCTCGCGGGAGCCGATGCCGGTCTTGGTCGTGGCGTTGACGCCGTCGGCCTTGAGCGCGCCGGCGTAGATGTGTGCCAGGAGGGTCGACTCGGAGAAGTCCGCGGAGCCGACGACGACCTCCCCACCGGAGCCACCCCCTTCGCCCGAGGAGGACGAGGAGAGCGGGTCGCTCTCGCCACCGCAGGCGGACAGGGTGAGCGCGCCGACGCAGGCGATCGCGAGGAGCGCGGGACGAAGGGAGCGGGACGGGTTCATGCTGTGCCTCCAGCTGGTACGGGGTCGGTTTGGCGAAGTGCACGAGGGGTGCGCCCGGTCAGGCCGGGCGAGACGAGGTACCGGCCGAGCAGGGCGAAGGGGGCGTCCAGCGCGAGCGCGAGGAGTGCCACGAGCAGGGCACCGCCGGCGGTGCTGACGTAGTCGGAGATCGCCAGTCCGTCGATGAGGTAGCGGCCCAGTCCCCCGAGCCCGACGTACGCGGCGATCGTGGCCGTCGCGACGACCTGCAGGACGGCGGCGCGGATCCCGGAGATGAGCAGCGGCAGCGCGATGGGGATCTCGACGGAGCGCAGCACCTGCCGTCCGGTCATGCCCATGCCCTTCGCGGCGTCGAGGGCGGCGGGGTCGGCGGACTCCACCCCGGAGTAGGTACCCGACAGGATCGGTGGGATGGCCAGCAGCACGAGGACGGCGATGCTGGGCACGATGAAGGCGGACGCGCCCGGCAGCCGCGGCAGCAGCACGAGGGTCAGCGCGAAGAGGAGACCGAGTGTGGGGATGGCGCGCAGGGCGTTGGCGACCGTGACCATCCACCGGCCCCGGCCGGTGTGCCCGATCCACAGCCCGGCGGGGATCGCGACCAGGCCCGCCAGGAGGATCACGAGGAGCGTGTAGGCGATGTGCTCGAGGAGGCGCACGAGGATGCCGCCGTCACCGGACCACTCCTCGGCGCTGACCAGCCACTGCAGGATGTCGACGATCATGCGCTGCTCCCCTGCTGCGCGCGCCGCCAGGGGGTGAGCGTGTGCTCCCCCAACCGGATCAGCAGGTCGAAGACGACGGCCAGCAGGACCGAGGCGAGGATGCCGGCGAGCAGTTCGCCGGCGATCTCGCGGTTGAAGCCGTCGATGAGCAGGTCACCGAGCTGGTCGACCCCGATGAGGGAGGCGATCGAGACCATGCTCACGCTGCTCACCGCCGCCACCCGCAGGCCGGCGGCGATCACCGGGACGGCCAGCGGCAGGTCGACACCGAAGAACCGGCGCACGGAGGTGTACCCCATCGCCGTGGCCGACCGGGCGACCTCGTCGGGCACCGAGGTCAGCCCGTCGACGACGGAGCGCACGAGCAGGGCGATCGTGTAGATCGTCATCGCCACGACGACGTTGAGCGGGTCGAGGATGCTGGTGCCCAGGACGAGTGGCATCAGCACGAAGAGCGCCAGCGAGGGGATCGTGTAGAGCAGGCCGGACCCGGTGATGAGGACGCCGCGCAGCCACCGCGCCCTCGTCGCCAGCCAGCCGACGGGGATCGAGATGACCAGCCCGAGGATTAGCGGCAGGCCGGAGAGCCAGACGTGCTGCAGACCGAGGGAGGTGATGTCGTCCAGGTGGTCGAGGATCCACTGCATCAGTGCCTCGCACTGATCGGGGCCTGCTGCCGGTCCCTGGACTCGATGACCTCCAGCACCTCGGTCGCGCGGCAGGTCCCCACGAGCACACCGTCCTCGTCGACGACGACACCGCGCCGGCTCGGCGAGGACAGGGCTGCGTCGAGGGCGCCGCGCAGGGGGCCGTCCACCGTGGCCAGTGTGCCGCCGAGCGCGAGGTCCTCCTCGGTGACCGCACCGTCTGCGTCGGCGGGGCGGGCCCAGCCGAGAGGGCGGCGGTCCGCGTCGGTGACGAGGACCCAGCCGTCGGAGTCCGCGCTGCTGCCCGCGGCGCCAACCGGTGTGCCGATGACGACGGTCACCTCTTCGTGCAGGGGGTACTCGGCGGCATCGAATCCGAGGGCGCGGTAGCCGCGGTCCTTGCCGAGGAAGTCGGCGACGAAGGCGTCGGCCGGCGAGGCGAGCAGGTCGCGGGGGGTGGCCATCTGGGCGAGCACGCCCCCGGTACGCAGCACGGCCACGTGGTCGCCGAGCTTGATCGCCTCGTCGATGTCGTGGGTGACCATGACGATGGTCTTGCCGAGCTCACCCTGCAGGCGCAGGAACTCGTCCTGCAGCTGCCCGCGCACGACCGGGTCCACCGCGGAGAAGGGCTCGTCCATGAGCATCACCGGCGGGTCCGCGGCAAGCGCGCGGGCGACGCCGACGCGCTGCTGCTGCCCCCCGGAGAGCTGGCTGGGGTAGCGGCGTCCGAGCGCGGGGTCGATGCCGACGAGCTCGAGGAGCTCACGCGCACGGGTCAGCGCCGTGCGGCTCTTCTCCCCGAGCAGCAGCGGCACCGCGGCGACATTGCGCTCGACGGTGTGGTGCGGGAAGAGACCACCGTGCTGGATCACGTACCCGATACCCCGACGCAGCTGCGCGGGATCCATCGCCTGCACGTCCCGGCCGTCGATCGTCACCGTGCCGGAGGTCGGCTCGACCATCCGGTTGATCATCCTCAGGGTGGTCGTCTTGCCGCAGCCCGACGGACCGACGAGCACGGTGATGGCGCGGTCGGGCGCGCGCAGACTCAGATCGTCGACCGCCACGGACCCCCCGGGGAACCGCTTGGTCACGCCATCCAGCTCGATCATGCTCAGCTGCTTCCTGTCGAGTGGCTACCAACCTACTGTGTGAAGAGCTCCAGGACCTCTGCCCGCGGCACGCTCGCGACGTCGGGATGCTCCCACCGCGGCTGCTTGTCCTTGTCGACGAGCAGCGCGCGCACCCCTTCGCTGAAGTCAGGGCGGTGCAGCAGGTTGGCGCTGACGACCGTGTCCGTCCGCAGCACCTCGCGCACCGACTCCGCGTCCGCAGCACGACGCACCGCCTCGAGGGTGACGGCCACCGACAACGGCGAGCGCACGGAGATCTCCTCGGCCGCCGCCTGCGCGTCCGGGTGCGCGTGCGCGCGGAGTCGCTCGAGGACCAGGGCCGGGTCGTTGCCGGCGTAGCACTCGTCGATCCACTCCCGGGTCTTCCGGTCGTTGAGGTGCGAGGCCGGCAGCGGCCGAGCCTCGAAACGAGCGTCCGGCACGGACTCGACCGGACCGCCGGCGGCCACGGCGGCGAGGAGGTCCGGGATGCTGGCGGAGTCGACGACACAGTCCGCCAGACCGACGTCGACGGCGTCGGCACCGGAGATCGTCGCGCCGGTCATCGCCATGTGCGTGCCGAGCTCGCCGGGCATCCGCGCGAGCAGGTAGGTGGCGGCGACGTCGGGAAAGAAGCCGATGATCGTCTCGGGCATGGCGATCCGGGAGCGCTCCGTGGTCCACCGGGCGTCGGCGAACATCGAGATCCCGAGCCCGCCGCCCATGACGATGCCGTCCATGACCGCGATGACCGGCTTTGGGTACTCCGCGATCTGCGCGTCGAGGACGTACTCGTCGGCCCAGAAGTCCACGCCCCCGGAGCTGTCGGCCAGGTGCGCCTCCCGGACGGCGCGCACGTCGCCGCCGGCGCACAGGCCCTTCTCCCCCGCGCCCTCCAGCGAGACCGCGGTGATCGCGTCGTCCCCCTCCCAGGCCGTCAGCTGGTCCTGCATCGCGACGACCATGTCGCGGGTGAGGGAGTTGATTGCGCGGGGGCGGTTGAGCAGGACGCGGCCGAGCACGCCGTCACGGGCGAAGAGCACCTCGTCGGTGCCGGTCCTGCCGGGGGTGAAGTCAGGCATGGGCGTCACCTTTGCACACGGGTTGGCGGGCCGTGCACAAGAGGGACCCCTGGCGCACGTCGACGTCGGATTCGGGGGTGCTGGTCACGGGGAGTCCCTTTCGGGCACACCCGTCAGTCGTCGATGCGGGCGAAGGCGCCGTCCTGAGGTGTGAGGGCCCCCGGGCCCGAGCCTCGAAGGGGGGCGGCGGCCTCCAGCTCGAAGGCCAGCTCGAGCAGCAGCCGCTCCTGACCGCGCCGCGCGGAGAACATGACCCCGATCGGGCGCCCGTCGTCGGTGCGGCCCAGCGGCAGCGAGATCGAGGGCTGGCCGCTCGCGTTGTGCAGCGGGGTGAAGCCGACGTACTGGGTCAGGCGCTCCATGTGCGTCTCGAAGTCCAGGTCGCCGGCGAGGTACCCGATCCGCGGCGTGGTGTGGCACAGGGTCGGCGTGAGCAGCAGGTCCAGCCCTCGCGGGAAGAGCCGCTCCGCCCCGGTGCCGGTCGCGGCCAGCCGGGCCAAGACCATGGGGGTGCGGACCAGGCGCCGCTTGGCCTTCGCGGCCAGTCCGAGGGTGAGTCGGTCCAGGCGGGCGGGGTCGAAGTCCTTGCCGTACTGGCCCTTCCCCTGGGCCCTGGTAGCGAGGGCGAGCAGGCCCCAGTAGTCCTCGAAGTCGGTCTTGAAGAACTGCGGGATCGGCAGCTCGACGTCGGCCTCGAGGTCGTGGCCGAGACCGTCCAGCAGGGCACCCACCGCCTCGACGGCGGCGCGGGTCTGCGGGTCGGAGGGGCCGATGAGCGGCGAGTCGAGCATCATGCCGATGCGCAGCCGGCGGGCGCCGGGCCCCTCGACGAGCCCGACGGGTGGCAGGGCACGGGAGGGCTGGTATCGCTCGGCCGCGGCGATGAAGTTCGCGGTGTCGCGCACGGTGCGGGTCAGGACGCCGTTGACGACGATCTTGATGGGGGCCTGGTCGGTCGTCGGGTCACCCAGGAGCCGGCCGCGGCTGCTCTTGAGGCCGACGAGGCCGCACACCGCGGCGGGGATGCGGATCGAGCCGCCACCGTCGTTGCCGTGGGCGATCGGCAGGGCGCCGGAGGCGACGAGCGCCGCCGAGCCGCCGGACGACCCTCCCGAGGAGTAGCCCGTGTCCCAGGGGTTGCGGGTGACCCGGCCGTCGGGGCGCTCGGTCGTCGCGGTCCAGCCGAAGGGAGGACAGGTCGTGGTCGCCACCGGCACCACCCCGGTGGAGAGGAACTGCCTCACGAAGGGCCCGTCCTCCGTGGCCGCGGCGGTCGGCAGCGCGTCGGAGCCCATGGTCATGGGCAGGCCGGCGTGGTGGACGTTGTCCTTGATCGCGGAGGGCACCCCGGCGAAGGGGGCGGACGTCCCCTTCGGCAGGTGCCCGGCCCTGCGTCGGGCCCTCTCGAAGTCGCGCACCATCGTCGCGCCGAGCACCGGGTCGACCGCCTCGACGCGGCTGATCGCGGCGTCGACGGCCTCCTGCGCACTGATCCGGCCCGAGCGGATCTCCTCGGCGACGCCGGTGGCGTCGTGGGTCCCGAGGGCGTCGCCGGTGAAGGCCGACACCCGTCGCGACTCGTGGTCCTCGCGGATCTGCTCGTACGGGGCCGGGCGGGAGGTGTCGGTCGTCATGGCCAGATATTACCCGTGGGTCACCGAGGGCCCCGGCAGGTGATCGACCGCGTCGGGACGGAGGGGGCCTCGCTCAGAGATCCGTGCGGTGGAAGTTGGCGAAGGATCGGCTCGCCGTCGGACCGCGCTGGCCCTGGTAGTGGGAGCCGTAGGCCGCGGAGCCGTAAGGGTTCTCGGCCGGACTCGACAGGCGGAAGAAGCACAGCTGGCCGATCTTCATCCCCGGCCACAGCCGGATCGGCAGGGTCGCGACATTGCTCAGCTCGAGGGTGACGTGGCCGGAGAAGCCGGGGTCGACGAAGCCGGCCGTCGCGTGGGTGAGCAGCCCGAGCCGACCGAGCGAGGACTTGCCCTCGACGCGCGCGGCGAGGTCGTCGGGCAGGGTGACCGTCTCCAGGGTCGAGCCGAGGACGAACTCCCCGGGGTGCAGCACGAAGCCCTCCGCCGAGTCGACCTCGAGCAGGCGGGTCAGGTCCGGCTGCTCCTGCGCCGGGTCGATGACCGGGTACTTGTGGTTGTCGAAGAGGCGGAACCACTTGTCCATGCGCACGTCGACGCTGCTCGGCTGGACCATGCTCGGGTCCCAGGGGTCGAGCACGACCCGTCCACCATCGATCTCGGCGCGGATGTCCCGGTCGGAGAGCAGCATGTGGCGACCCTAGCGCCAGCCCTGACGTGTGTCGGCGCGAGTAGCGCCGCCGACTGAGTGCCGCGGTCACCCCACCGGGTGGACGATGGGGCCATGACCGACTCCCTCGCGCTGCTCGAGCGCACGTCCCGCCGCGGGCTGCTCACCCTGACCGCCGTGACGCTCGGCTCCGGGATCGCCCTGCTCGACGGCACGATCGTCGGGATCGCCCTGCCGACGATCGGGCGTGACCTGGACGCGAGCCTCAGCGGGCTGCAGTGGATCAACAACGGCTACGTGCTCACCCTCGCCTCGCTGATCCTCGTCGGCGGCGGCCTCGGCGACCGGTGGGGGCGGCGCCGGATGTACCTCGTCGGGATGGTCTGGTTCGCCCTCGCCTCGCTGGGGTGCGCCCTGGCCCCGAGCACGGAGTGGTTGGTCGCCGCGCGGATGCTGCAGGGGGTCGGCGCGGCCCTGCTGACCCCCGGCGGGCTGGCGATCATCCAGAGCTCCTTCCAGCCGAAGGACCGGCCCTGGGCCATCGGCACGTGGGCCGGGGTGTCGGGGATCGCCACGGCCATCGGGCCCTTCCTCGGCGGTTGGATCCTCGACCACCTCACGTGGCACTGGATCTTCGCGGTCAACGTGCCCCTGTGCGCGCTCGTCATCGGCCTCTCGCTCGTCGTGGTGCCGGAGTCGCGTGACGTCGAGTCGGCCGGCCCCTTCGACCTCGCCGGGGCGGGGACCACGGTGGTCGCGCTGGGGGCGCTCACCTGGCTGCTCACCAGCGGCTCAGGGGCGAAGGGGGCCGCCCTCGCCGTCGCGGGCGCGGCCCTCGTCCTCGCGGTGGTCGGGTTCGTCGTCGCCGAGACCCGCGCCAGCCGTCCCCTCGTGCCCTTCTCCCTGTTCACCTCGCGGGTGTTCGCCGCGGCCAACCTGATGACCTTCCTCGTCTACGGGGCGCTCGGGGCGATCATCTTCGTCCTCGTCATCCAGTTGCAGACGTCGTCGGGGTGGTCGCCACTGGCCTCGGGGCTGGCGACCCTGCCGGTCACCGTGCTGCTCCTGCTGCTCTCCCCGCGGATGGCCGAGCTGGCCGCCCGCACCGGGCCGCGGCTGCCGATGAGCGTCGGCCCCGTGACGTGCGCCGTCGGGGTGCTCTTCCTCGCGGGCGTCGGCCCGGGGACGGGCTGGGGACTCGTGCTGTCGGGGACGACGATCTTCGCCCTCGGCCTGGCCACCCTAGTCTCACCCCTGACCGCGGCGGTGCTCGCGGCCGCACCGGACCGTCTGGCGGGCGCGGCCAGCGGGATCAACAACGCCGTCGCCCGCACCGGCACCCTGCTGGCGGTCGCGGCGATCCCGCCGCTTGTCGGGCTGACCGGGGACGACTACACCGACCCGGCCGCGCTGACGCAGGGGTACCGGCTGGCCACCTTCGTCATCGCGGGGCTGCTGCTGCTCGGTGGCGGCGTCAGTTGGATCGGCCTGCGCCCCACCCGGCCGTGACCCTCACCAGCCCCTCACCATGACCACGACATCGAGGGAGGACGCAGAAATTACTGCGTCCTCCCTCGATTTCTGCGTCCGGAGCGCCCGGGACGCGGTTGCCGTCAGTGCACCCCGCTCATCAGCTTCTTGATCGAGGGGGTCCCCGCGGCGAGCGCCAGGCCGAGCACGATGGCGGTGACTCCGCTGAAGGCGAAGTAGCCGATCTCGTCGTTCGGGTCGTAGTACCCCGCGAGCACACCGGCCAGGGTCGTGCCCAGCGAGACGGACAGGAAGAACAACGCCACCATCTGCGCCCGGAAGGCAGCGGGCGCGAGCTTCGTCGCGACGGACAGGCCGACGGGCGAGAGGGACAGCTCGGCCCAGGTGAAGAAGAGCAGCACGATGACGATGCCGTACAGCGGGGCGCTGTTCGGCGCCTCGGTCGAGAAGGGGATGAAGAGCAGGAAGGCGACGCCCATCAGCACCAGGCCGCCCGCGAACTTCAGCGGCGAGCTCGGCTGACGCGGCCCCAGCTTCGTCCACATCGCCGCGAAGACGGCCGCGAAGACGATGATGAAGATCGGGTTGATCGACTGCACGAAGCTCGGGGGCATGGTCCAGCCCAGGATCGTGCGGTCCAGTCGCTGCTCGGAGTAGATCGCGACGACGGTGAACTGCTGCTGGAAGAGCGCCCAGAACGCGGCCGAGGCGATGAAGAGCGGGATGAAGGCCGTGACCCGGCGACGCTCGAGGGCACTCACGCGCGAGTGGGTCAGGAGCAGCGCGAAGTAGCCGATGGCGGCGACGATGGCAGCGCCGGCGACGACCGTGGCGAGGTTGGCGGCGTTGACCAGTCCCGTGACGAGGAGTGCCGTGATGACGAGGAGCGCGACCGCACCGATGCCGAACCACTTGCCGCGTTCGCTGCTCGGCAGGGGGTTGGGGACGTCGTGTGACTCGGCGGGCAGGTTCTTGCGGGTCAGGCCGTACTGGAGCAGTCCGATGGTCATGCCGACGGCGGCGGCGCCGAAGCCGACGTGGAAGCCCCAGGAGGTCTGGAGCCACCCGGTGATCAGCGGGCCGATGAGGCCACCGATGTTGATGCCCATGTAGAAGATTGAGAAGCCCGCGTCGCGCCGCTCGTCCCCCTCGGCGTAGAGCGTGCCGACGAGTGAGGTCGCCGTGGCCTTCAACCCGCCGGAGCCCACGGCGACGAGCACGAGACCGACCGCGAGGCCGACGGCGCCGGGCAGCACGGCCAGCGAGATGTGGCCGCCCATGATCATGATCGCGGAGGAGAAGAGGACCCGCTCCGAGCCGAGGACCCGGTCGGCCAGCCAGGCGCCGAGGATGGTCGACAGGTACACGGCACCGCCGTAGGCACCCACGAGCCCGGTGGCCACGCCCTGGTCGATGCCCAGTCCCCCGTCGGCCACGGAGAAGTACATGTAGTACAGCAGGATCGCCTGCATGCCGTAGAAGGAGAATCGCTCCCACAGCTCCACGCTGAACAGGTTGGCCAGCATCCGCGGCTGGCCCATGAACGAGCGGTCCTCGACTCTGACCTCTGCTTCGGGGGAAGAACTCATCCGTCAATGGTCACATGATTGCCCGAGCCGCTTGCCCCGCCCCCTCACGGCCTCGCCCCCTCACGGCCCGGGCGACGAGGGCCCGGGTGACGGGGCGGGGGCTACGACCGGTGGCGTCGCGCGATGGCCGTCGCGACCACGGCTGCGGCGGCGACGGCTGCCGCTCCCACCGTGACCGCGGTGCGCAACGCGTGGTCGGGCCGCGTCCCGCGCATCGCCCGACGCACCGCCTCGTCGAAGCCGAGCAGCCCCCCGGTCGGCACACCCACGTACTCGTCGAGATCCCACTCCCGGCGCACGACCTCGTGGACCAGGCTGCCGACGAGCGGCTTGGCGACGTCGGCCTCGACGGGGGTGATCACCCCGACCCAGTGGCTGGCCAGCCACGGCGTCAGCACCGGGACCCCGACGATGAGACGCCGCCGCAGACCGTTGACCACGGCGAACCGCTGGATCATCTCCTCGTAGGTGAGCACCTCCGGTCCGCCGATGTCGAAGGTGCGGTTGACCTCGCTCGGCAGCCGAGCGGCCCCGACGAGGTAGTGCAGGGCATCGTCGACGGCGATCGGCTGGATCCGGTTGCGCAACCACCGCGGGGCGACCATCGCCGGCAGCCGCTCGGTGAGGTACCGCAGCATGTCGAAGGAGACCGACCCGTCGCCGAGCACGACCGCGGCCTGCAGCACCGCGGTCGGGACCGGGCCGCGCAACAGCACCTCACCGACCTCCACCCGGGAGGCGAGGTGCAGCGAGAGGTCGGCCCCCTCGGGGTGCAGGCCACCGAGGTAGACGATGCGACCGACCTGCTCGTCGGCCGCCGCCGAGGCGAAGCCGGCCGCCATCTCGCGGTCGCGCCGGGCCAGATCGCCCCCGCCGTCCATGGAGTGCACGAGGTAGTAGGCGACGTCGACCCCGGACAGCGCCGCGCGCAGGTCGTCCCCGGAGGTGACATCACCCTCGGCGACCTCGACCCGGTCGGCCCATTCCTTGGCGCGCAGCCGCTCCGCGGACCGGGTGAGCACGCGCACCGTCCAGCCGTCGTCGAGCAGCCGGGGCACGAGCAGGCCGCCGATGTAGCCGGTGGCTCCGGTGACGAGCACCGTGCCCCGGGCGAAGGGGGTGGGATCGGACTGGTTCATGGGTTCACCTCAGGAGGTCGAGGGCGGGTGGGAGGAGCAGGAGCATGGAGCTGGACCAGATGACGTGCGTGATGATCGGGGCGAGCACCCCACCGGTCACCCGGCGCTGGGCGGCGGTGATCACCCCGAGCACGACCGCGGCGACGGCCAGCATGAGGTTGCCGGTGGCCGCCGTGGCCAACCCGTAGACCACCGTCGTGATGGCGATCGGGTGGCGACGTCCGACGGAGGCGAAGAGCGCGCCGCGGAAGAACAGCTCCTCGCCGACACCGTTGATGACCGTTATCGCCCAGACGAGCCCCACCGACCCGTAGCGGGCGTGGGCCAGCACGGCGTCGACCCGCTCGGCCAGCCAGGGGACCCGACCGACGAGGACGGCTCCCGCGAGGAAGATCGCGACGGCCAGCAGGGCCAGCGAGACCGGCTGCACCAGGGGCCGCGCGAAGCCGCCCTCGCGGGTGCGTGCCCACCCCACATGCAGCCGGCCGGCCGAGAGACCCCCGATGATCCAGACGAGGGCCAGGGCCAGGGCTGCGATGTAGAAGGAGTCGTCTCCGGGCGGGATGCGCAGCGTCAGGGCGAGGATGACGGATCCGACCACGAGGGTCACCGCGGTCACGACCCGTCGCCGCCGCACGAGTGCCAGTGGCTCGTGGTGGTCCCGGGGCACGGGCGCGACGAGCGCCGCCGCCGCGAACGCCCGCAGCTCACGGATGGGACGGATCATGACCCCACCCTCTCACCGGCCCGCGCCTCAGGGGGGATGCGCGATCACGACGAGCGGGCCATGCGGGTCGTGATCGCCGCCCACACCCGGACCGGCAGGACCCGGGCGACCTTCATCGTCACGGCCATCCGCCGGGGGAAGACGATCTCGGGCTTGTCCGCCTCCAGCCCGTCGGCGATCTCCGTGGCGGCCTCCTCGGCCTCGATGATGAAGGGCATCGGGAAGGAGTTGGTCGCGGTCATGTCGGTGCGCACGAAGCCCGGGCACACGGTGGTGACCCGCACCCCCTTCGTCGACAGCGAGGCGCGCATCGACTCGAGCAGGTTGATCTGGGCCGCCTTGGTGGACGCGTAGGCCTCTGCCCCTGACAGTCCCCGGTAGCCGGCGACCGAGGCGATGCCCACGAGGTGCCCGCTGCGCTCCGCGACCATCTCCGGCACGGTCGCGTCGATGACGTTGTTCAGCCCAAGCAGATTGATCTCGACGTGCTTGGCGAACTCGTCGGCCTGCCAGTCGGTCGCCGTGAAGGTCTGCCAGTGCCCCACGCTCCAGATGACCGTGTCGATCCGCCCCAGGGCGTGGCGCACCTCCGTCGCCGCCGCGTGGGTCGACTCGCGGTCGGTCGCGTCGAGCGGCACCGTGGGGAAGCGGCCCCGGGCGACCTCGTCGAGCTGCTCGGGGCGTCGGGCACTGATGGCGACCAGCGCACCGCGCTGGTGGAGCTCCTCGGCCAGGGCGGCCCCGATGCCGCTGGAGGCACCCACCACCCAGACGCGTTGTCCCACGAGGCTGCTCATCGGGTCTCCTGTCGTTCGAGTCGGATCTGGGCGACGTCGATGTAGTCGGCGGCGAAGCCGGCCTCGCAGTACGCGAGGTAGAACTCCCACTTGCGCCGGAAGGTCTCGTCGAAGCCGCCTGCTGCGATCGTCGGCCACTCCTGCAGGAAGGTGGCCCGCCAGCGGCGCAGGGTCTCCGCGTAGTCGCGACCGAAACGGCGGGTGTCCGTGATCCTCAGCGAGGTGTGCACCCTCGTCGTCTCCTCGATCGCCCGCTCGGAGGGGATGAGCCCTCCGGGGAAGATGTGCTTCTGGATCCAGCCGTAGGAGTGGCGCGTCGCCCGGTAGCGCTCGTGCGACATGAGGATCGACTGGATCGCCGCGACCCCGCCGGGGGCCAGGAGTCCGTCGATGGCGCGGAAGTACGTCGGCCAGTACTCCTCCCCGACCGCCTCGATCATCTCGACGCTGACGATCGCGTCGAACTCGCCGGTGACCTCGCGGTAGTCCTGCAGACGCACCTCGATGCGCTCGGCCAGCCCCGGCTCGTCGCGGTCGGCGGCGGCGACGCGCTCGCGGGCGAGGGCGGCCTGCTCGTGGGAGAGGGTGATCGAGGTGACGGTGGCCCCGCGGCGGGCCGCGGCGATCGCGAGGGACCCCCAGCCGGTACCGATCTCCAGTACGCGCGCGCCGGCGGTGATGTCGGCCGCGTCGAGCACGGCCTCGATCTTCGCCCGCTGCGCCTCCGCCAGGGTCTGCTCGGCCAGCGGGCGGCTCCGGTCGAAGAGGGCCGAGCTGTAGCTGAGGGTCTCGTCGAGGAAGGCCTCGAAGAGGTCGTTGCTGAGGTCGTAGTGCGCCTCGATGTTCTTCCGCGAGCCGACGAGGGTGTTGCGCGTGCCCGCCGGGATGCGGCGGTCGACGACGCGGCGCATCCGGTGCAGCACCGGCGGCACGAGCGTCGTCAGCCGCTGCGCGAAGGGAAGGAGGGCGTCGGCCAGGTCGGTGCCCGGGGCCGCGTCCCAGTCCCCGGCCATGTACCCCTCCCCGAGACCGATCTTCGGGTGGTGGGCCATCCGCTCGAAGAGGGCCGTCGGCTGCAGGATGCGCAGGGTCGGGGCATCGGCGTCGCGCCCTCCGCCGAGGCTGGTGCCGTCGGGCATGGTGACCCGGACGGGCGCACGGTCGAGCACGGCGGTGACCACCGGCCGGGCGATGTGGGCGCGCACGCACCAGGGGCGCAGGGCGGGGCGGCGCAGGCAGATCGGTTGGTTGACGGTGGGCACGACTGCAGTCATCGGACGTACTCCTGGGTGTGGGGGCGGCGGGGCCGGATGGGGAGGCGGCGGGCCCACAGCCGGATGCCGTGGGCGCGGATCAGGGCGCTGACGCGCCAGGTCATGAGCAGGTGACGCGCAGCCGTCCGCGCGACGGCAGCGTCGGTGGCCGGGAGCGGGACACCCGTGGTGGTGGCGGTGAGGACCCGCTCACCGTCCCGGTCCAGGCCCACGGTGACGGACACGCGGTCGGGACCGAGCCGCAGACCCACCGCGTACTCCCCGCTGGTGTCGTTGAAGGGTGAGACGTAGAAGGCCTTGTCCGTGCGCGCCCGGCCGGCCGCGTCGACGTCGAGCAGGTACGCGTGCCGCTCGCCGTAGGTGTTGTGCACCTCGAAGATGCAGGCCCGCAGACTGTCGTCCGGCGCGAGACACCAGAAGACGGTGAGCGGGTCGAAGACGTGCCCGAGCACGCGGGCGTTGGCGAGCATGACGACCCGATCCTCGGCCCCGAGCGGCACGCCCCGGCGGGCCAGGAAGCGCTCGACATCACCCCGGATCCCGCCACCCAGGCGGCCCTCGTCGAGGTGGTCGCGCGCCTCGATCCGGGTCAGCGCACGCAACGGCCACCCGTGCCGCGGCAGGTCGTCGACGTCGACGAGCCACTGGTACTGCCGGTGGGTGAAGGCGTGCCTCAGCGGGATGCGGCGCGTGTGACTCACCGTCCCGACGACGAGGCTCGGCAGGGTCGGCAGCCCCCTTCGCACGTGCTTGGGCTCCTGCGACATCTGGCCGGGCTCCCTTCGCAACTGCTTAGGCTCCTGCGACATCACCACGTCACCCCGAGCCGCTGCGCCGCCTCGACCCCGGAGCGGCAGCCGTCCTCGTGAAAGCCCCACCCGAGGTGCGCGCCGGCGAAGGCAAGCCGGTCACCGCCGGCGCCGCGCAGTCGGGTGGCCGCCGCGACTGCCTCCCGGGTGAAGACGGGGTGGGCGTACTCCATCCGGGCGACCACGTCCCCTTCGTCGATGGGGGTCGGGGAGTTGAGCGTGACGATGAACTGGTCCCCCTCCTCGTCGTGGCCGTGGAGGCGGTTCATCCAGTAGCTGACCCGCGGTTCGGTGGCGCCGCCGCAGGTGGCGCTGCGGTAGTTCCACGAGGCGCGTGCCCGTCGGGCGGTCGGCAGGTGGCGGGTGTCGCGGTGCAGCACGGTGGCATTGCGGGTGTAGCGGATGGCGGCGAGGTCCTCCTTCTCCTGGGGCGTCGCGTCGGCGAGGAGGGCGAGCGCCTGGTCGGCGTGGTTGGCCAGGACGACCTTGTCGAAGGGGGTGGCCCCGGCGGCGGTGCGCACGTCGACCCCGTCGGCGTGCCGGGTCACGGAGGTCACGGTGGCGTTTGTGCGCACGTCGCCCAGTTGGGCAGCGAGCGCGTCGACGTAGGTGGCCGACCCGCCGGTGACGGTGCGCCACGTCGGCGACCCCGTGACGCTGAGCATGCCGTGGTGCTCGAGGAAGGCGAAGAGGTGCCGGGCCGGGTAGTCCAGGGAGTCGTCGTCCCCGGACGACCACACGCACGAGACGAGCGGGAGCGCGAAGTGGGCGATGAAGTGGTCCGAGAAGCCGCCCCGCTGCAGGAACTCGCCCCACGTCGGGTCGTCGGCGGGCCCGGCGGCGTCCGGGGACGTCCCCTCCCCCGGGTCGGTCAGGACCGCCTTGGCCGCCCGGTGGAAGCGCGGGATCTCGAGGAGCATCCGCAGGAACTTCGGGTCGAGCAACCGCCGCGGCTGGGCGAGGACTGCACCGACCCCACGCCCTCCAGCCCAGGACAGGCCGCACCCGTCGCACGTGATGGACATGCTCATCTCGGTGGGCTGCGTCGGGATGTCGAGCTCGCGGAAGAGGCGCAGCAGGTGGGGGTACGTCCGCTCGTTGTGGACGATGAAGCCGCTGTCGACACGCACGTCCGTTCCCGCACTCGTGGGCACGGTGTGGGTGTGCGCGTGGCCTCCCAGACGCGCGTCCGACTCGTAGAGGGTGACGTCGTGGGTCCGGGAGAGCACGTACGCCGCGGTGAGCCCGGAGACCCCGGCGCCGATGACGGCCACGGTCGGCCGCCGCGCTCCGCTCGGGCGGATGGGGGTGTCGTCGAGGTCGGTCACGTCGGGTGCTCCTGCACTGGGTTTCTGCTGGGGGCGGAAGGGGGTTCACCAGTGGTTCGGCGCCCATCCCGTCAAAGGATTGTTTAACCTTTGTCCAAACGTTAGAGTCGTTCCTGCACCTCTGTCAAATGTTTGTCTAAGGATGGCTCAGCATGAGGATCACCCGAACGATCACCGTCGACGGCACGGCCCCGGCGGCCGTGTACGCCTACCTCAAGGACTTCACGAACAGCGAGCAGTGGGACCCCGGCACCGTGGAGACGACCCTGGTCGAGGGCGACGGCGGGGTGGGCAGCAAGTACCACAACCGTTCGGTCTTCCGCGGCCGGGAGACCGAGCTGACGTACGAGACCGTCGACCTCCAGCCGGATCGCCTCGTCGTCATGCGCGGCGAGAACCGGACGGTCACCGCCGTGGACACCATGTCCATCCGCCCCGGTCGCGACGGGGCGGGTACCGTGCTGGTCTACGAGGCGGACTTCACGTTCAAGGGCCTCGCCAAGCTGGCCACCCCCTTCATGCGCGGCCCGCTGACGACGCTCGGTGATGACGCCGAGGAGGCTCTCAACCGAGAGCTGCCACAGCTCTGAGAGGCCCGAGGACCACCCGGATGTACACGATCAAGCGCGCAGCCGAGCTCACCGGCGTGCCGGCGGCCACGCTGCGCGCCTGGGAGCGGCGATACGACATCGTCGAGCCCCGGCGCACCGACGCCGGGTACCGGATCTACGACGAGGAGTCCCTCGACCGCATCCGCGAGATGGCCGCCCTCCTCGACGACGGGTGGAGCGCGAGCAACGCCGCGGCAGAGGTGGCCCGGCGACGTCTGTCCGCCGGCTCGGCGACGCCGAGCACTCCCCCTTCGCCCCTCGGTCCGCCCCTCTCCGGCGCGGACGCACCGCCCCTCTCGCCGGCCGAGGGAGCGGCCGCGACCGCCCGCCTGATCGAGGCGGCGACGTCGCTCGACCCGGAAGCGGTCGCCCGGGTGCTGGACGAGCGCTTCTCCCGCGCCTCCTTCGAGCGCGTGGTCGACGACTGGCTCATGCCGGCGCTCGAGGAAGTGGGGCGGGCGTGGGTGCAGGGGCACATCTCGGTCGCCGGCGAGCACCTGGTCTCGCACGCGGTGCTGCGTCGCCTGGCGGCCGCCTACGACGCGGCAGCGAGCCACACCGGCGGCCCCTCGGTCATCATCGGCCTGCCCGCCGGGGTCCACCACGAGCTGGGCGTCTTCGCCTTCGCCGTTGCCCTGCGTCGTCTCGGGGTCAACACCGTCCACCTCGGGCCCGACCTGCCGGCGCCGGCGTGGAGCACGGCCCTGGACGCCCACGCCGCGCGGCACGCGGTGATCAGCGTGCCCGGGCCGAAGGACGTCCCGGCCGCTCGTGAGCTCGTCGAGACGCTGCGCTCCTCCCACGACGACGCGACCGTCTTCGTCGGTGGCGGCCGCCAGGACGACCTCGACGCGCCCGGAGTCATCCGGCTGGGCCACGCCATCGCGCCTGCCGCGGCGCAGGTCGCGTCCGCGCTCACCCGGTGACCCGCAACTGCTTAGGCTCCTGCGTCGCCCCCTTCGCGACTGCTTAGGCTCCTGCGCCGCCCCCTTCGCAGCTGCTTAGGCTCCTGCGTCCCCTTGTCGTGCGCCCGCGATCGGAGGATCCTCAGAGGTGGGGGGATCCTGAGGGGGAGCCGTGCACGAGTACATCGCAGCGAGCAAGCCTGCCGAGGGGCGGCGGCGGGTCTACCGGATGAGCCGGATGGAGATGGAGCGCCACGGTCGCTGGCGCTCCCTCGTCCACACCCTCGTCGTTGCCGCGGCCCTGCTCCTGCTGCAGTACCCCCTGCGCCAGGTCGCCGTCGGTGACTGGGACGCCACCGATGCCGTCGCCCGGGGGACCTCGGCCCGGCTGAGCCTGCTCGTCGACGTCGCGCTGGTCGGCGCCTACCTCGCCGTGGCCTGGCGGGCGCTCGAGTTGCTGCTGGCCTGGAATCGACGCTCCGCGTGGCGAAGGCCGGCCCAGGCCGCAGCCGGTGCCGTCGCGATCGGCGCGTGCCTCGACCTGGCCGAGAACCTCGCCCTGTGGCGCGAGACCGGGGCCCAGGGGTGGCAGGGCGACCTGGCTGTCGCGTGGTCAGCTCCGAAGCTCGTGCTCGTGGTGAGCGGGCTCGGCGTACTGATGGCCCTCGGACGCTATGCGTGGTGGCGGTGGCACCGGCGGCCACCCGACCCCGAGACCGAGCCCGAGGTGGTCCGGCAGCCGGAGCGCATCATCTCCTGCTCGGGCGGGGGTGTGCGCTCCGCGGCCTTCTGCCTCGGAGGCCTGCAGGAGCTGAGCGATCAGCGCGTCGACGACGACCCGTCCAGTCCACGCGTGTACGACAGCGCCGACTACGTCGTGGGCGTCAGCGGAGGCGGGTACATCGCCGCGGCCTTCCACGCGGTGCGCTGGCACTCGCATCCCAGCGATGCGGAGACGGGGGAAGTCGACGCGGATCGGGGGTGGGCCGAGCTGGACCCCTACCAGTTCGCTCAGGAGTCCCCTGAGCTGCAGTGGCTGCGCCGCAACAGCAGGTACCTGCTCGACTCCGGCAGCAGCGCGCTCCAAGGACTGCTCTCGGTCCTCTTCGGCGTCGCGGTCAACCTCGTGCTGCTGACCGCCGTTCTCGGGGCAACCGCGTGGTTGCTCGGGTGGTACCTGGTCGCTTCCGGTGCGCTGACCGGCTGGCACAACACCGCCGCCCAGGCCCTGGGCTTCACGGACGGCCCGTGGGATGCGGTTCGATCCGTGTGGCTGGTCCCGGCCCTCGGGGTGCTGGCCTTCCTGCTCGGGAAGGTGGTGAGCAAGTTCGCCATCCTCCCGTACCGGGCGCAGACCGGGCTGCGGCGGCTCAGTGGTGCGCTCATCGTCGTCGGGACGCTGCTCATGGCACTGCTGCTGGGAGTGCCCGCCGCCCTGGCCGCGCTGCACAACTTCGCCGCGAGCAGTGGATCGGCGCTGGCCGGCCTGGTGCACGTCCTCGGTTTCGTCCCGGACGACGCATGCCTCGCGCAGCTCGCGGCGAACAACTCCGCCTGCGGTGTCTCGTCCGCCGGCCTGGCCACGACCGAGGCGGTCAACCAGCTCGAGGACAGGGGCACCGCGTCGGTGACCGAGCTGACCGCCGGAGGGGTGGCCGCCGTGGTCGCGGCCGTGTTGGCGGTGGCCAGGACGGCTCGCAGCGCCCTCGGCGGTGAGGGCACCTCCGGCTCCATGCTTCGCGGCGTCATCAACAGGTTCTGGTCGAGGATCAAGGGCGTCGTGCTCCCGTGGGCGGCAGTGGCGCTGGTGGCCGTCGTGGTGCTCGTCCTCCTGCTGCGCTGGAGCGCGGCCCTGGTCGCATCGCCGGAGAACCTCGCCTCGTGGGACCTCGCGCTGGGCCTCGTCATCGCCGTGCTCGCCGTCTGCCTGCTCACCGACGCGAACCTGACCTCCCTGCACCGGTTCTACAAGGAGCGGCTCTCCTGGGCCTTCATCATCGAGCGCACCCCCGGCAGCGCCGGGCCGCTGCAGTACCGGAAGCCACTGCGGTTCTCCCAGTCGAGACCGCCCAGCCGTCGCAAGGGACCGCGTCTCGTGGCGTGCGCGGTGGCGAACATCAACGACCCCGGTGTCGTGCCGGTCGGCCGCGGCTGCACTCCCTTCGTCTTCGATGACTCACACATCGGGCTGACGGATCAGCAACTGCCCTCCGGGGCGGCACTGGTCCCCAGCCAGCTCTTCGAGTTCACCGCGGATCGTCGGTTCGAGGACGCCACGATCCCCGCGGCGATGGCGATGAGCGGTGCGGCCTTCTCACCACTGGTCGGCAGGGAGAACGCCCGCGTCCGCCCGTACCGTCTGGTGCTGGCGCTGGGCAATGCCCGGCTCGGGGTGTGGTTGCCCAACCCGCTGTGGATCGACGAGCTCGCGGCCGTGCGACGCCTGGTCAAGACACGCAACACCGAGGAGACCCTGCGGGCCTGGTCCTGCCTGGGGCTGCCCGAGCGCAAGCGTCTGGTCACCACCTACCTCAACCAGGCAGACCAGAGGTGGCTGTGGGACCTCTTGCCGGACCCCTCCTCACCCGAAGCGGATGAGCGGGAGTACGCACGGCCCGAGGGCTGGCAACCCCCGGAGGCCGGAGAGGCTCGGCTGCGCGTACGCGGCTACAGAGTGGGTTACGCCTGCATCAGCACGCTCGCAAAGCCGGGGCCGGGACGACTGCTCGCGGAGGCCTTCGGCCGCACCTCGGTCTACGACCGGCGGCTCTACATCACCGATGGCGGCCACTACGACAACCTCGGCCTCGTCGAGGCACTGCGACGACGGCCCCGGGAGGTCATCGTGCTCGATGCCTCCTCCGACCCGGAGGACACCTTCCGGGCCCTCGGGCACGCCATCGCGACGGCACGCATGGACCTCGGCTGCGAGATCGACTTCGACCCCACGTCGATGTGCCGGGTGGCCGAGGCACGTTCAGCCGCAGCATGGGGCAACGGGTCCTACCGTTTCGACGACGGCGCCACGGGGGTCATCCGTTTGGCCAAGGTGATCATGGTCAACGGGCTGCCCTGGGACGTCGAGGCCTACTCCGGGCAGCATCCGCAGTTCCCGCGCACGAGCACCGGCGACCAGCTCTACGACGAGTTCGACCTCGAGGCCTACCGGGTCCTGGGCCGCGAAGTCACCAAGCAGCTGCTCGCCAACCCGCCGCAACCCCCGGCGCCTCCGGCGGCTGCGGCCACTGCCCCGGCAGCCGTGCTGGGCGCCGCCGTGGCCGTGGCCGGCCTCGCGATGAGCACTGGGCAGGAGGGGGAACAAACGGGTGAGACCGCCGGGTCGATCGAGTCCCCGTGAGAAGAAGATGGAGCCGGTGACGGGAATCGAACCCGCGTGTCCAGCTTGGGAAGCTGGCGCTCTACCATTGAGCTACACCGGCGCGGTTGCGCAGGCGCCATGCTAACCCACGTCGCCGGCCGATCCGGCACCCGGGTCTCGAGGCGCCCACGCGGCGCGTGTGACCGAGCTCGCTGAGCGAACTCACACCTCGACCGACGTGGGCGGGCGCATCCACTCCCTTCGAGGCTCCGGCCGTGGGCGGCCTCCGCACCTCAGGGAACGCGCACGCACGGCATGTGCGTCACGTCACCGCCCCTTTGCTTGCTCGCGCAAGCGTCTACAGGTGAAGATGAGAAGGACCGTCGGTAAGCGAACGCTTAGCGACGCCTCCAACGCCGGCCACACCGGCACTCGATCGACATGACCAGGAGCCATCATGGGTCACTACAAGAGCAACCTCCGCGACCTGGAGTTCAACCTCTTCGAGGTCTTCGGTCGCGGTGAGGTCCTGGGCCAGGGTCCGTACGAGGCCGTGGACGCCGACACCGCGCGCGAGATGCTCAAGGAGTACTCGCGCCTGGCCGAGAACGAGCTCGCCGAGTCCTTCGCCGACGCCGACCGCAACCCGCCGGTCTTCGACCCGCAGACCCACTCGGTCGCCATGCCCGAGTCCTTCAAGAAGTCCTTCCAGGCCTACAAGGACTCCGGCTTCTGGTCCCTGGACGTCCCGGAGGAGCTCGACGGCACCGTCGCTCCCCCGTCGCTGCGCTGGGCGATGAACGAGCTCGTCCTCGGCGCCAACCCGGCCATCGGGATGTTCGGCGCCAGCTACTCCTTCGCCAACCTGCTCTACCTGCTCGGCACCCCCGACCAGAAGAAGTTGGCCAAGTGGATCGTCGACAACCACTGGCACTGCACCATGGTCCTCACCGAGCCCGACGCCGGCTCCGACGTGGGCGCCGGCCGCACGAAGGCCACCGACAACGGCGACGGCACCTGGAACATCGAGGGCGTCAAGCGCTTCATCACCTCGGCCGAGTCCGACATGAGCGACAACATCATCCACTTCGTCCTCGCCCGCCCCGAGGGTGCCGGCCCCGGCACCAAGGGCCTGAGCCTCTACATCGTCTCCAAGTACGACGTCGACCTCGAGACCGGTGAGCTCGGCGAGCGCAACGGCGCCTACGTCACCAACGTCGAGCACAAGATGGGGCTGAAGGTCTCCACGACCTGCGAGGTGACCTTCGGCGAGAAGCACGCCGCCGTCGGCACCCTCTTCGGCGGGGTCCACGACGGCATCGCGCAGATGTTCCGCGTCATCGAGAACGCCCGCATGCTCGTCGGCACGAAGGCCATCGCCACCCTCTCGACGGGGTACCTCAACGCGCTCGAGTACGCCAAGGAGCGTGTCCAGGGAGCCGACCTGACCACGCCCGCCAAGGACGCCCCGCGCGTGACCATCACCCACCACCCGGACGTGCGGCGGTCCCTGATGCTGCAGAAGTCCTACGCCGAGGGCCTGCGCGCGCTCATCGCCTTCACCTCCAGCCAGCAGGACACCGTCGACGTCCAGCAGCGCGAGACCGGCTCGGAGGAGATCGCGGACGAGACCCCCGCCGCGATGGCCAACCGCGTCAACGACCTGCTGCTGCCGATCGTCAAGGGCCTGGGCTCCGAGCGCGCCTGGACGCTGCTGGGCACCGAGTCGCTGCAGACCTTCGGTGGTTCCGGCTTCCTGCAGGAGTACCCGATCGAGCAGTACGTCCGCGACGCGAAGATCGACACCCTCTACGAGGGCACGACCGCGATCCAGGGCATGGACTTCTTCTTCCGCAAGATCGTGCGCGACAACGGCCAGGCGCTGGGTCACCTCGCGATGCAGATCCAGGAGTTCGCCCAGGACGTCGATGCGCAGGGTGGCGCCCTGAAGGTCGAGCGCGAGCTGCTGGCCAAGGGCCTGGAGGACGTCCAGGGCATCCTCGGCGCGATGTTCCAGGCGCTGATGGCCTCCGACCCCAAGCAGGAGGGCTCGGACATCACCAACATCTACAAGGTCGGGCAGAACACCTCCCGCCTGCTGCTCGGCGCCGGCGACCTCGTCGTCGGCTGGCTGCTCCTGCGCCAGGCCGCCGTCGCGACCGAGGCCCTGCAGGGCGAGGTCTCCGCGGCGGACAAGGACTTCTACACCGGCAAGATCGCCGCGGCGAGCTTCTTCGCCAAGAACGTCCTGCCCCGCCTGGCCTCCGAGAAGGCCATCGCCGAGGCGACCGACAACTCCCTCATGGAGGTGCCCGAGTCGGCCTTCTGATTCGACACACCCCGAGCGAAGGGGGCTGACCACCGGCCGGTGGTCAGCCCCCTTCGTCGTGCTCTGCGGCTCCCTCTCACAGCGCCCGTCGATGGAGGTGCGTCACCAGCCTCCTTTGCCGTGGAAGGCTCGACGCACCCCCTTGACCAGGTTGCGTCGCCGGAATCGCCACCCGAAGTACTCCCGAAGATCCAAGGACGCCTTCTGGACGGCGATCGCGGACTCGTGCTCCTGTTGCGCCCAGTCCGCCACGGTGGTGATGCCCAGGTTTCGGGCGGTCAACGGCATCCGACGACGGAAGGCCTCGTCGTCGACCAGGCGTGTGTGGGGAGAGCGAGGATCGTCCATGTTCTCTTCGCGCAGGAACGGGTACAGCCAACCGTTGACTGCTCCACGACAGGCCAGCTCGATGCAGTACCGCGTGAAGGATTGACCTTCTCGGAGCAGTCCTTGGCGGTGGACGAGGGTCCGCGGCAGAAGGTAGCCACTGCCCTGAACCCAGTGATTGCGCAGGAGGCTGACGCCGCCGGCGAAATGCTGGACCTTGCGCTCAGCAAGTTCCGGGACGAAGTCCTCGTCACGGAAACGCCAGCACCCCACCGCACCGAACTCGGGGTTGGCACCGTGCGCTGCCCGCAACCGCTCGATCCACCCGGGCTCGGGGAGGCAGTCGTCATCCACCTTGGACACGAACGCGCCATCTCCCTCGGCCCACAACCAGTTCGTGGGAGCCGTCAGCCGAACATTCTCCCGGCTGTGATGGAAGCGGTGGACTCGGGGATCCCCGGCGTAGGAACGGGCCACCTCGAGCGTCTCCTCATCCATACCGTTGTGCCACAACCACACACGGGTGGCTTCGTCGCAGGTGTCGAGGAGGTGCGGGAGGGACTTCCTCAGATAACTCGCGTCGTTGTAGGAGATCATCAGGACATCAACGGTCGACACCGATCCACCATAGGCCGCGCAGCGGGCTCCTCGGGGCATGACGAGGACCGAAGGGCGGCGTGCAGGCCGCCGCACAGTGGAACCCCCGCTCCGTCCTTCACCCGCCTAAGATGGAACACGGCGGATGTCTCGAGTCCGTGACGCCCCGGGGACGGCATGGGGATGGCATCACGAGGCGGTCGAGAAGGGGGAGAGTGCATGGATGTTTGGCGAATCACCGTGGCCCTGCTGCGGCGTTGGTACGTGTTCATCCCGCTGCTGGCCCTGAGCGGGTGGGGCGCAGTGATGGTCGGTCAGGGAGTGCGGCCGGAGTATGCGGTCGAGGCCACCGCGGTCCTCGTCGCAGGTCCCGGGGCAAGCGACGTCGACGGCCCCTACGGGGGGAGGGAGAGCACCAGCGAGGTGCTGGCCATCGTGCTGGACAGCGCAGCGTCCCGGGACCTCGTGGAGAAGCAGGGACTGGAGCGGGACTACGAGATCGAGACCCAAGAACGCAGCAGCATCATCCGGCTGGACGTCCTGAGCGACTCGGAGAGCGTGGGTACGCAGACCCTTGCGACGGTGCTCCAGATGAGCGAGCAGGAGCTGGCAGCGCGACAGGACAAGGCGGGCATCCGACCGAACGCCCAGATCTCGCTCCAGGTCCTGCAGCAGCCTGCAGTAGACGAAGTGGTGGAGACGGGAAAGATGCGCAACATGGCCATCGTCGGGGTCATCGGCGCTGCGTTCTCGTTGCTGATCACGCTGCTCTTCGACGACATCATGGGGCTCCTGCGGCGACGGTTGAGCCGTCGGCGGGAACGCCGACCCCAACCTGCAACCTCGGCCTCAGAGATGCCGGAAGCGGCGGGGGTCGACCCTTCGGAGACCTCGGCCTCGGATGCGCCTGTGCCGGATTATGCACCGGCACCGAGCCGCAGCAAGACATGAGCGCAGATCCGGTGATCCACCGTGGCCGATGAGCAGCGCGAAGTCGAGCTCTGGAAGCCGGTCCTGCTCCACACCCCCACCTCGATCCGACGAGCTCGACGTGACTGGAAACCCACCCTCGTCCGCGGCCAGCTCATCACCTCCTTCGGCCTCCTCGCTGGCTTCATGGTTCTGCAGTTCCTCATCCCGGCGCGTCTCGTCATCGGGGGGATGGGGGCGGTCGGACGGCCGCCCGTCGCCATCGGACTCCTGCTGGCCTTCATCTGGGCAGTCTCCGCCGTCCGTCCGCACCAGCTGCCCCCGGGCAGGCAGCCGATCCGGTGGATCCTGGGCGTCTTCCTGCTCGTGCAGCTGGTCGGGCTGGTCGTCGGCCTGGACCGCCTTCCCTCCGCAGCCCAAGTCAGCTCGGCCTACCGCTGGCTCATCCTGGTCGTCGCCATGTCGGGTGTGGCCCTGGCCGTCACGGACGGCATCCGAACACGCGACGAGCTCGACCGTCTGCTGCGCCTCCTCGTGGCGTCAACCGCTGTCATGTCCGTGGTGGGGGTGCTGCAATTCTTCGGGGTCGTCGACCTGACGACGTACATCCGGGTCCCGGGGCTCAACATGAACCAGGAGCTGGTCGGGATCGGGGCTCGGGGTGATCTGGAGTTCGCCCGGGTCGCAGGGACAGCTGCCCACTACATCGAGTTCGGAGTCGTGCTGGCCCTCGTCCTGCCGGTCGCCCTGCACTACGCCCTCTTCTCCCCACCCGGCCGGATACTGGTGTGGAACTGGTGCGCTGTCGTCATCATCGCCTTGGGCATCCCCATGTCCATCTCGCGATCGGCCGTCGTGACCACGATCGTGGCGATGGGCATGATGGCCATCGTCTGGCCCTGGCGCCAGCGCTACAACGCGTTGGTGCTCGCAGTGCTGGCCACCGCCGTCTTCCACGTCCTCAATCGCGGAGTCCTGGGCACCATCAAGGCCCTCTTCACGAATGTCGAGAATGACCCGAGCGTTCAGGACCGAATCGAGCGCACGGCCATCGTGATGGACATGTGGGACAGGCGCCCCATCTTCGGGTGGGGCGCCGGGATGGTCACACCCGAAGAGTTTCTCCTGCTGGACAACCAGTTCTACGTGTTCCTTCTGGCCGGCGGCGTCATCGCGGTACTCGCCTTCGTCCTGCTCTTCTTCGTGCCCTACCTCCTCGGTCGCAGCGTCCGCCTTCGCGGCCGGGATCAAGAAACTCGGCACCTGGGGCACGCCCTGGCCGTGACGATGCCGGCGGCGATCGTCGCCAGCGGGACATTCGACTCGTTCTACTTCACCACCTTCGTCGGCGTCATGTACGTCCTGATCGGTGCAATGGGGGCCCTGTGGCGGCTCGACGGCACGGCCTGGACCCGTCCGCTGGTCGTCTCCGATCCCGGCGACAGGTTGGTCGCCACTCCCCTCTTCGCGGATGTGCGTGCGCGTCTGCTCCGGGCGTGGCGAGCGACCGCCCCACCCGCTGGCCCCCGTGGAAGGGGGTGAGTCCCGATGCTGGTCAGCCGGACGGCTTTGCGCGAGACTCCCTTCATGGAGGACATCCGTGCGCGCGCCATCCGGACCGTCCGCAGCATCGCCGCGTCCGTCATCAACCCGCCATACGCCCCACCGGGGCACTACTACTCGCCGACGACGGCCGTCGCCGACCGTGAACGTGCTGCCTCTTGGCGCACGGCCACACCCGTGGGAGTGGACCTGAACGAGGCCGGCCAGACTCGGGTCATGGCCGAGCTGGCACCGATGCTGACGGAGCTGCCGGAAGACCGGTGGGAGGGCAATGGGATGTACGGTCGGGCCGACGCCGCAGTGCTCCATGCCATGCTGCGCCACCACCGACCCCGACGGTTGCTCGAGGTCGGGTCGGGGTACTCGACCGCCGCCGCGCTCGATGTCGTCGACCGTCACCTGCCCGAGCTCGAGATCACCTGTGTGGAGCCGAACCCTGAGCGGCTGCGGTCACGACTTCGCCCCACCGACGACATCGACATCATCGAGGCCCCGGTGCAGGATGCACCGATTGAGATCTTCTCCCAGCTCGAGACCGGCGATGTGCTGCTCATCGATTCCACGCATGTCCTGAAGTCCGGCTCCGACGTCGCCTGGTTGTACCTGCACGTCCTGCCCACGCTTCCCGCCGGCATCATCGTCCACGTCCACGACATCCACTGGCCCTTCGAATATCCGGAGCAGTGGATTCGTGAGGGTCGCGACTGGACCGAGGCGTACCTCCTGCGAGCCTTCCTCACCCACAACGACGCCTGGCAGATCCAGCTGATGACGTCCTGGGTCTGGACCACCCGCCCGGACCTGGTGCCCGAGCCCCTCAGAGGCCGACCCACAGGCTCGCTGTGGATGCGGCGCGTGTGACGCGCCCCGGGTGTCGCGAGGAGTCGCTGTGATCGACTGTCTGCTGATCATCGTCTCCTACCGGAGCGCACCCGACATCGCCCAGCTGCTGGACACGGTCCCGGCGGCGGCGGGGGATCTCGTGTGGCGGGCGGTCGTCGTCAACAACGAACCCACTGATGACCTCGCCCCGGTCCTCGCCGGCCATCCGAAGGTCGAGCTCGTGGAGTCGGGGGCGAACGTGGGATACGCCGGTGGAATCAACCGCGCCCTGGTGGGGGCGACCGCGAGTCGGTGGACTGTCTTCCTCAATCCCGACCTGCGCCTCGAGCCGGGAGCCCTTGCCGGCATGGCCGCCGCTGCGGGTGACGCCGATGCTGTGACTCCGGCGATCGTCGATGACCGGGGGCACCCGCAGTCTTCCCTGCGACGGGAGCCGACCATCCTCGGTTCACTCGGCGACGCACTCTTCGGGGACCGCTGGCCGGGCCGACCGGCCCGACTCGGCGAGAGGGTGCGGGACCCTCGTGCGTATGCCTCATCCGGGACGACTGACTGGGCCACCGGCGCCGCGCTCCTGGTGCCCACGCCGTTGGTCCGTGCCGTCGGCCTCTGGGACGAGCGCAGATTCTTCCTGTACTCGGAGGAGACCGACTACTGTCGACGGTTGCGCGCGTCCGGGGCATCCATCCGATTTCAGCCGGATGCCGTCGTGCGCCATCGCGGTGCCGGCTCGGGGACGTCGGACGCCCTGCACGCCCTCCAGGAAGTCAACCGCGTGCGCTATTTCCGCAAGTGGCACGGCCCCCTCACGAGCACGGGATTCGCCGGCGTCGTGATCCTCAAGGGCGTGCTGCGTGCAAACCAGCCCCGCAGTCGAGCGGCGCTTCGGGCCCTGCTCTCGCCCACCGCGCGCGCCACGCTGCCCGGCGGTCTCCGATGAGCGCACCCCTGGGGACCATCGTCATCGCAGCCCACGACGAGGAAGCTGTCATCGCCCGCACACTGGCGCACCTGAACGACGTCGTCGAGCAGGGACTGGTCGACGTCGTCGTCGTGTGCAACGGGTGCAGCGACCGGACCGCCGAGGTCGCTCGCACGTTCACCCACGTGCGGGTCCGTGAGCTGGACCGCCCTTCGAAGACGGCGGCCCTGCGCGAAGGTGATCGCCTCGCCGTCCCGGGCCCGCGCATCTACCTCGATGCCGACATCGAGATGACCGGCCGGGCAGCGGTGGAGACGCTGCATGCACTGGAGCGGGACGTACTCGTCGGGCGGCCACCCCACCGCTACGACAGCACCGGTGCCAGCTGGGTGGTGCACCGCTGGTACGGCATCCGAGCCCGGCTCCCCTCGGTGGCCGGTGCCCTGTGGGGTGCTGGCTGCTACGCGCTGTCCGAGAGCGCTCGAGCACGCTTCGACGAGTTCCCCGAGGTCATCGGCGACGACCTCTTCATCGACTCGCTGTTCAGTGGCCACGAGGTGACGATCATCGACACGGACCCGGTGGTCGTCCACACTCCTCTGCGGCTGCGCGGCCTCCTTCTCATCCTGCGGCGGACCTACCGCACGCATGGCCAGGTCTGCCCTGGCGTTGGAACCGGGCGCGGCGCACGAGGTCAACAGCTGCGGGACCTCCGGCTCTTGGTGCACCAGGACCCACGACGGGCACCGGACGTGGCCGTGTACGCCTTCGTGGTCGTCCTGGCACGGCTGCGCGCTCGACTCGGATCGAGCACCCGGTGGGAGCGCGACGACAGCTCCCGGGCCGGTTTTGACCGGTGACACCGCGCGAACCGGTGTGCCATGCTTCAGCATGGCGAGGGAGATGGAGGGGTGACATGCTGTCGGTTCCCGAGCTGCTGAAGAAGGGGCCCGCGCGACAGCTTGCCCGGCGAGTGAGTGCCCGCTCTCGCGCGCGCAAGATCGACCTGCTGCGCACCAACATCCGGCCCGGGTCCCGCGTCCTCCTCGTCGGGGTGTCACCGGAGGAGGGCATCGGCACCGAGTCCGCGGTCGAGCGCGGTCTGCTCGACCACGCCCAGGTGACGTGTCTCGTCTACGGGGCCTGCCCGAGCAGGCTGTGGGGTCGACCCACCCTCCGCGGCGATGCTCGCGCGCTGCCCTTCGCCGATGGCTCGTTCGACTACGTGGTCAGCAATGCCGTCATCGAGCACGTGGGCGGCCCGGACGGCGCGCGGCAGATGATCACGGAGTCCCGTCGGGTGGGTCGGCTCGGCTACCTGCACACCACGCCCAACCGGTGGTTTCCCATCGAACCGCACCTCATGGTGCCCCTCGTCCACTGGCTCCCCGAAAAAGCTCGGCAGCGTGGGTTCGCGGCGCTGGGCTTCTCCGGCTACACCCGGTCGAACTACTGGCTCTTCTCCAGGCGCACCCTCCGCGAGCTCGGCGCGAACGCGTCCCGGTGCACCGGCAGGTGGCCCGCCATGACGCTGCTCGCCCACTCAGAGCCCCTCGCACGGGACACGTGATGGAAGGGCGGACGGGCGATCGCCGGCGCATCCTGACCGAGCTCCCGCTCCCTCTCGGTCCCGGCGCGGGGCCGCTCGACGCACTCGGTCTGGCGGTGGCCATCGAGGACGGCTGCGGCGTGACCCTGCCGGACCACGTCATCACGGTGGACCATCTCGGCGATCTCGCCTCGATCGAGGTCGTCCTCGATGGCCTCTCCGGGAGCACCTAATGTGCGGCATCGCCGGCACGCTGTCCTTCGACCGGCCACCCGAGATCGAGATGGTGCGACGGATGTTGTGCCGGCTGCCGCACCGGGGTCCGGACGGCAGCGGGATCTACCGGGACGAGCACGTCGCCCTCGGCCACACCCGACTGGCCATCGTCGACGTGGCCGGCGGCGCCCAACCGATGGGCACCGAGGACGAGTCCGTCTGGGTCACCTTCAACGGAGAGATCTTCAACCACGTCGAGCTGCGGCAGGAACTGATCGGCCTCGGTCACCGCTTCCGGACCCGCAGCGACACCGAGGTCATCCTCCACGCATGGCAGCAGTGGCAGGAGGAATGCTTCTCGCGGTTCAATGGCCAGTGGGCCCTGGCCATCTGGGAGCCACGAGGTCACCGGCTCATCCTGTCCCGGGACCGGCTGGGGGTCCGACCGCTCTACCTCACTCGTCACCGCGGCAGGGTCACCTTCGCCTCCGAGATCAAGGCGATCTTCGCCGACCCGGACGTACCGCGCTCCCTCGACCGGACCGGCCTCGCCGAGACCATGACCTTCTGGAGCACGGTCGCGCCCCGCACGGTCTTCGCGGGAGTCGAGCAACTGCCCCCCGGGCACCTGGCGGTCATCACCGAGCGGTCGCACGACGTGCGCCCCTACTGGCGTCCAGAGTTCCCTGAGCGCCGGCAGGAGCCGGCCCACGACCTGGAACGCAACGCGTCAGAGCTGAGGGACCGTCTGGTCGAGGCGGTGCAGCTGAGGTTCCTGCGCAGCGACGTCCCGGTCGGCACCTACCTCTCCGGAGGTATCGATTCCGCCGTCATCGCTGCCGTCATCGCCCGGCACACCGATGTTCGCCTCGAGACGTTCTCCCTGCGGTTCTCCGACGGGGACTTCGACGAGGGATCGTTCCAGCAGGTGATGGCTCAGCGGCTCGGAACCGAGCACCACGAGATCACCATCGACGCACATGACATCGGTGCCGCCTTCCCCGACGTGGTCCGGCACGCGGAGACCCCGGTCCTGCGTGCGGCGCCGACCCCCATGTTCCTGCTGTCGGCGTTCGCCCGAGAGCACGGTTACCCGGTCGTGGTCACCGGGGAGGGCGCCGACGAAGTCCTCGCCGGGTACGACATCTTCCGAGAGGCGCGCCTTCGCGAGTTCGTCGCGCGCGACCCCGAGTCACTGCTGCGACCTCAGGCGCTGGACCTGCTGTACCCGTGGATGGCTCGGGCGCCGGGCTCAGCACCGGCCTTCGCCCGGGAGTTCTTCAGCCGCAACCTCTCCGTCGACGACCCAGCGATGTCGCACCGGCCACGGTGGGACAGCTCGGCGTCCCTGCTGGCCCTGACCGTTCCCCACCCCGAGTGGCCGACCGACGTCACCACCGGTCTGGTGGCCCGCATGCCCGTCGAGCACCGGGCGTGGGATCCGCTGAGTCGCGCCCAGTGGCTGGAGATGTCCACCCTCCTTCCCGGTTACATCCTCTCCTCGCAGGGTGACCGGATGCTCATGGCCAACTCGGTCGAGGGTCGTTTCCCCTTCCTGGACAAGAACGTCGTCGAGCTGGCCGGCCGACTGCCCGCCCGGCACAAGCTGCTCGGCCTGGACGAGAAGCACGTGCTGAAGAAGGCCTTCGCCGACCTCCTCCCCGAGGAGATCGTCCACCGTCCGAAGCAGCCCTACCGGTCCCCGGATGCGGCTGCGTTCTTCGGGCGCGACCCGACCACGTGGGTGGAGGCGGTGACGTCGCCTGAGGAGGTGGACGCGGCCGGCATATTCGAGCCCCGCGCCGTCGCTGCCCTCACGACCAAGTGTCGACGGAAGGGAGGAGTGGGCATGAGCAACACGGACAACATGAGGGTCCTTGCCATACTCTCGACTCAGCTCCTGCACCGTCAGTTCATCGTCGGAGACGGCTCATCGGCGGCTGACCGCCCGCTGGCCGAACCGACGATGATCATCGATCGAGCAGCTCACAGCTAGGGGATGGACATGTCAGACGCATTCGGCCCGCACACGCTTCAGCTCGACCTGTCAGCGACGACGGCCCGTATCGCTGAGCGCCTCCGCGACTACCTCCGTCGATCCCGGAGGAAGGGGGTCGTCGTCGCGCTGTCCGGGGGGATCGACTCCAGCGTCGTGGCGGCCTTGGCCGTGGAGGCCCTCGGCGCCGAACGCGTCTTCGGGATCCACATGCCCGAGCGGGAGTCGTCGTCCGAGACGCTGCGGATCAGCACCAGCCTGTCCGATGCCTTCGGGATCGACTCCGCGACGGAAGACATCACCGACGCGCTGGAGGCCTTCGGCGCGTACCGCCGCAGGGACGAGGCCATCCGGCTCGTCTGCCCCGACTACGGGCCGGGGTACCGCTCCAAGATCGTGCTCCCCTCGGTCGTCGACTCCGACAGCTACCGGCTCTACTCCGTGGTGGTCGTGGACCCGGATGGTGCGCAGCAGCAATACCGGTTGACCCAGGAGGCCTACCTGGGCGTCGTGGCGGCGACGAACTTCAAGCAGCGCACCCGCAAGGCCCTCGAGTACTACCACGCCGACCGCCTGAACCACATCGTCGCCGGAACGCCCAACCGGCTGGAGTTCGACCAGGGCTTCTTCGTCAAGCTCGGTGACGGTGCCGCGGACATCAAACCCATCGCCCACCTGTACAAGTGCCAGGTCTACGCGCTGGCCGAGCACCTGGGCGTCCCGGAGGAGATCCGCTCCCGCCCCTCGACGACGGACACCTACTCCCTGCCCCAGTCGCAGGAAGAGTTCTACTTCTCCCTCCCCCACGACCGCATGGACCTCTGTCTGTACGGCAAGAACCACGACATCCCGCTGGAGCAGGTCGCGAGCGCGGCCGGGTTGACCCTCGAGCAGCTCGAACGCGTCTACCGCGACATCGACCAGAAGCGGCGCACGACCGAATACCTGCACCTGGCACCCGAGCTCGTCGAGGATGTCCCGGAGGTCTGACCCACGACATCACCGTGGGGGAAGTGCTCCGAGCGACTCGTACAGGTGATGACTCCACGTCCTGAGCCGGGCGCTGTCGGTGCCGTGTCCCAGATGAGTCATCACGGAGGCGAGCACCGATCGGACGCACTTGAGCTCCATGGCCAGCCTGACCAGCTCCCGATCGAGCGGCGCACCGAAGGCCGCCTCGTACGCGGAGACGAAAGACTCGACCCGGGCAGGGTCCGCCCCCACGAGCACCACGGCGCACGCCCCCACCTCGAGAGCGCGCGGCGCTGGCACGGCGTTGTCGAAGTCCAGCAGCGCGCGTACCCGGAATCGCTCGTCGAAAATCAGGTTCTCCCAGTTGACGTCGTTGTGAATCAGGACGATGTCCGACCCACCGACGCCGGGCGTGACCGACTGGCGGGACAGTCGAGCCGCACGTTCGGCGAGCTCCGGAACGACGTGAAGGATCCATCGATCGAACTCGGTCTTGCCCGGCTTCAGCCGTAGGGCCTGCCATCTCGACAGAAGGCGCCGCCGGGGCCGGCGGATCTCGCGCAGCAGGTCGCGCGGCAGTTCCAGCAGGAGATCAGGATCGACAGCATCTGTGTCGCCCGCCAAGGTGCCACTGGTCTGGTGCAGGGCCGCGATGAGGCGGGCCAGATCGCCCACGAGGTCCGGGTGGTCACCGATCGTGGCGTCGCGGTCCGCGATCGAGATCTGCTGACCCTCGACCCAGCCGTGGAGCGAGTACCACGTGGACCCTTCTCGGACGAGGGTCTCGCCGTACTGGGTCCGGCGCAACGGCGCGGCAGGGAACCCGTTGTCGGTCAACCGCAGCTCGAGCGCGTGGGTGGCAGCCAGGCCCTCGACGGTGGCCGCTGACGTGTGACTCTTCACGGCCCACTCACGGCCTTCGGCCCGGACCCGGAATCCTCGGTGTCTTCCCGTACCCGCGACCAGGGGACCGAGGACCTCCCAGGACCCGAGCGAGATCCCGAAGTGTGCGAGCACGTCCGGAAGAGCTGGATCGGGTCCCACGGCTGCCGAATCCGATGGAGAAACCGCCATGCGCGAGTCTAACCCCCGGTAGAGTGACTCAGTGGGGGCAAGGATGGGACCGGGGGACAAGGATGGGACCGCTGCGGAGCACTGCCGGCACGGCCATGCCCCACGTCGTCATCATCATCCAGAACCTGCCCCTGCGTCTCGACCGACGCGTGCGCCACGAGTGCCAAGCACTGATCGCCGCCGGTTTCGCCGTGAGTGTGATCTGTCCCAAGGAATCGTCCGAGGAGGCCGACCGGCACGAGCTCGACGGCGTCGTCGTCCACTCCTACCGCGAGTACGAGAGCACCGGTGGCGTCGCGTCCTACTTCTGGGAGTTCGCAACCTGCTTCCTCCACACCGTCGGACTGAGCCTCCGAATTCATCGGGAACGACCTTTTCACGTGCTACAGGCCTGCAACCCGCCGGACATCTACTGGCCGCTCGGCGCCTTCTGGAAGCTGTGGGGTCGCCCCTTCGTCTACGACCAGCACGACCTGTGCCCGGAGGTGTACCAGGCCCGCTTCGGCGACGACGGCCGCCTGCATTCAGCCGTGCTGTGGCACGAACGTCAGACCTACCGCGTGGCCGACCGGGTCATCTCCCCCAATCCCGAGTATCGCGAGATCGCCCACGACCGGGGTGGCGTTTCCGCGGACCGAACCACGGTCGTCATGAGCACCCCCGACTCGGACCGCATGCGCCGAGGCGATGAACATCCGGGGCTGCGGCACGGCCGCAGGTACCTGGTGTGCTACGTCGGGATCATGGGGCCGCAGGACGGCGTGGATCATCTCCTCGCCGCCATCGACGCCTACGTCCACCAGCTCGGCCGGAAGGACACCCACTTCGCGCTGCTGGGCTTCGGGGACAGTGCCGAGTCCCTTCACGCAGAGTGCACCTCACGTGGTCTTGATCCGTGGGTGACTTTCACCGGACGAGTCGATCATGAGGAGATCGGCCGGTGGCTGTCCACCGCAGACCTCGGGGTCACCCCGGACCCCCCGTGCGAGTTCAACCAGCGCTCGACGATGAACAAGACCCTCGAGTACATGGCGCACGAGGTGCCGGTGGTCGCGGTCGACCTTCGGGAGACGCGCCGCTGCGCCCAGGATGCCGCATGCTACGTCTCGGGGACCGACGGGCGCGAGACCGCCCGCGCGATCTCCGAGCTCCTCGATGATCCCGGGCGCCGACAGCGCATGGGGGCGCGGGGCCGAGAGCGCATCGAGAACGCACTGGCCTGGCGACTGCAGGCGACGTCCTATGTGAAGGTCTTCGCGGATCTGACCTCGGCACGGAAGCGGTGACCCGATGGCAACCGGGACGCACGGGCAGAGCCTCGGGACCCGAGCTCGATCCGTCGCCGTGGGCGTCGCCGTCGCGGCGGCCACGGCGCTGAGTGGCTGCGACGGTGGGACGCCTGCAGACCAGGGCAGCGAGGCCACCACCTCAGCGGAGACCGTGCGGTCCTCGAGCAGCTCCCCCTCACCGTCGACGACCGAACAAGACTTCCCGGACGTACGCAGTGCCGGTGTCCCCGACGGGGTCCCCCTGACCCACTCCGATGGCCTGACCATCACCGAGGACGACACTGTCGTCGACGGGCAGGAGGTCAACGGCCGAATCATCGTGCAGGCGAATAACGTGACCATCCGCAACACCAAGGTCACCTCGAGCACCGACGTCTCCCCGCTCCAGATCGACGAGAACGCCGAGGGCACCCTCATCGAGAACGTCGAGGTCGACAACAGCGGGGAACCCGGCCTCGGCATCCTCATCCGCGGTGACGACACCACGGTGCGCGCAGCCGACATCCACTCCGCTGAGGACGGCATGAGGATCGAGGCGAGCAATGTTCTCGTCGAGGGCTGCTACATCCACGACATGCAGCGCTTCTCCGGCGGCCATCACGACTCCATCCAGATCCGCAAGGGCGATGACATCACGCTCACCGGCAACAACCTCCAGTCCTACAAGGCATCCACCTACGACCCGCAGAACGCCGCCCTCCAAATCGGCTCACTCGTCGGCGACGACCCGATCTCCAACCTCGTCGTGAGCAACAACCTCATGAACGGTGGCAACTACACCATCAACGGTGGCCGCAGTGGCGACACCGACAGCGCCCGATACACCAACAACCAGTTCGGCACCGACTACCGCTACGGCATCGTCGCCAACCTCCAGCAAGGCAGCATCTGGGAAGACTCCAATGTCGACCACGAGAGCGGCGAACCCGTCCGATAGGCCGCGCTGCCAGCAGCGGCCATCAGTCCACCTGCAGACGAACGATCCGGTCGTCCGAATCGGACGGGTCGCCGCGGCCGTCGGTGTTCGATGTCACCACCCAGAGGTCGTCATCGGGGGTGGTGACGACCGTCCGCAACCGCCCCAGACCCATGTCGAAGTCCTTGGGCTCGCCCACGGACCCGTCCTCGCCCAGCGGGATGTACCAGAGACGCTCCCCCATGAGCGCCGACATCCAGACGCCCTCATCGGTCACCGCGATCCCCGAGGGTGAGGCCTCGGACGTTCCCCAGGTGACCAGGGGGTTGGTGTAGTCGGAGTCGTCGGCCCACCCTTCGATCTCCGGCCACCCGTAGTTGGCGCCGGACTCGATGAGGTTCAGCTCGTCGTACATGCTGCTGCCGAACTCCGAGGCGTACATGGTCCCGTCGCTCGTCCACCCCAGGCCCTGGACGTTGCGGTGCCCGTAGCTCCAGACCTCGTTGTCGAACGGATTACCCGGCGCAGGCTCACCCGACGTGGTGATGCGAAGGATCTTCCCGGCCAGGCTCGACGTGTCCTGCGGGAGGTCGAGGTTTCTGGTGTCCCCGGTCGTGACGTACAGGTAGCCGTCCGGGCCGAATGCCAAGCGCCCCCCGGAGTGGTTCTCGTTCGTGGGGATCCCCTCGAGGATGACCTCCTGGTTGACCAGCTCGTCTCCGTCGATGTCGTAGCGCACCACCCTGTTGTCCGACTCGGTCGTGAAGTACAGGTAGATGCCGTCATCGGGTCCCACGGCCAGCCCCAGCAGACCGTCCTCGCTGGCGTGCTGCACATCGGGAACGGCCCCCTCCTCACCTCCCGCGTCCAGCACGGTGGTGTCGCCATCCTCGTCGAGGCGAAGCACCTCGCCGGAGTCCCGCAACGTCACCACGGCGGTCCCGTCCGCGAGGAAGTCCACATCCCAAGGCGTCTCGAGGCCGCTGGTGATCGTCTCGCCCACGGAGACGTCCTCCACAGCACCCGAGGGCCTCGAACCACCTTCGTCCGAGTTGCTGTGGTCAGGTACCGCCCCTCCCCTCGGCTCGTCGTCGGAGGGGGACGCGCTGCAACCGGCCGTGATGGCGGCGGCGGCAACTCCGGCCAGAAGCAGACGCATCCGACGGTGGTGGTTCACTCGTGACATCGGAACTCCCGGGGACCGCACGACTCACAACTTGCGCGCCACGAAACCAGTGATGTTCGCGACGCTGTCCAAGTTGGCGGGAACCGTCTCGTGGTCGGCGATCTCGACCCCCAGATCACCCTCGAGGAACTCCACCAGCTCGAGGACCCCCGTCGAGTCAAGGATCCCGCTCTCCAGCAGTGACTCCGTGTCACCGGGCATCTTGCTGACATCACCGAAAAGAAAGTTGTTCAGGATGAAACCCCGAACCTCACTCGCCACTTCTTCACTCATCCCACCCTCACCCCAAGACCCGGTGCGACAACCGCTCCCCCGGCTGTTGAGTGATCACGCTACCCTAGGCAGGGCCTCTTGGGCGACGAAATCCGCCAGTCGTTCGGGCGCAGACCATTCGGCGAGGAGTGGCACGTGGCTGAGCATCTCATCAACATCGGTGACGAGCTGCTCCGCGTCGGTCGTGCGGACTCCATCGCCATCATCGACCGCGATGGTCCCCACACCTACGCACAACTTCGGGAAGCCGCTGACGCCGTGGGTCATTCCATCAGTGAGTGGAACCTTGACGCAGGTGCCCGCATCGGGCTGCTCAGTCGGAACTCACTCTTCTGGGCCGCGGCCTATCTCGCCATCCTCCGTTCCGGGCACGTGGCAGTCCCCTTCGCCACCAATCTCACGGTCTCGGACATCCGGGCGCGGGCACGCTTCGTCGACTGCGATGCCTTCGTGCTGGACACCGGGCTGAAGCGCCTTGCCGAAGGAGTGGCGATGGAAGCACGCCACGTGGTCGACGAGAGCGTGCTGTCGGCACCACACCACCGGGGGGACACCACGAGGCCGGTCGACCCCGATGAGGATGCCGTGCTGATGTTCACCTCCGGAACCACCTCCGCCCCGCGCGCCGTCCGGGTCAGCCACCGCAACATCCGTGCGAACACCGACTCCATCGTGGAGTACCTCGGTCTCACGGCGGATGACCGGGTTCTCGTGGTGCTGCCGTTCACCTACTGCTATGGCGCTTCGCTGCTGCACACCCACCTGAGTGTCGGCGCCAGCCTCTCCGTCTGCGACACCTTCACCTTCCCGGAGACGGTGATCGAGACGATCCGCCGCGACGCGTGCACCGGCTTGGCCGGCGTGCCGTCGACCTACCAGCTGCTGCTCCGGGCGAGCTCTTTCGCCACGGCCCGGCTGCCCTCGCTCAGGCTCCTCCAGCAGGCCGGCGGACGACTCCCCCAGTCACAGGTCGACGCGGTGGTGGCGGCCCAACCCCAGGCCCGATTGTTCGTCATGTACGGGGCGACGGAGGCCACATCACGCATGTCCTATCTTCCTCCGGAGCTCCACGACGAGCGCTCCGGTTCGGTCGGTCGGGGGATTCCCGGCGTGTCCTTGATCGTCGTCGACGAGAACGGGGAGGACCTCCCGCCCGGTTCCGTCGGCGAGCTGTTCGCTCGCGGGGACAACATCACCCGCGGGTACTGGAACGATCCCGAGGGAACGGCCGAACGCTTCGTCGACGGCGGGTTGCTCACCGGGGACTTGGGCTACGCCGACGCTGACGGCTTCGTCTACATCGTCGATCGCAAGGCGGACTTCATCAAGTCCTGGGGGATACGTATCTCCAGCCACGAGATCGAGGACGCCGTGGTCTCCATGCCCGGGGTGACCGCCGCCGCGGCTGTCGGTCGCCCGGACGAAGCAGCAGGCGAGGCCGTCGTCGTCTTCTACGTGTCCTCCGACGTCACCCCGGCCCAGGTCCTCGCCCACTGCCGCGCCACGATGGCCCGGCACCTCGTCCCGGATGAGGCCCGCCCCATCGCCCAGCTCCCGCTCAACCGCAACGGCAAGGTCGTCAAGTCCGAGTTGAAGGCCATGGCCGCCACGGTCACGGAGACTCGGAGCTGAGTTGGCGGACCTCGTCGGGGTGGGCACGGACGTCGTCGATGTTGCCCGCATCGAGCGACTCGTATCGCGCGGTGGCCGGCGGTTCCTCGAGCGCTGGTTCCGGACCGCCGAGATCGACTACTGCCTCAGCGGTGCCCGTGCGGTGCGCGTCGCGGCACTGCTCGCAGCCAAGGAAGCAGCGGTGAAGTCCCTCGGCGCACCGGGCGAGGGGCCCGTGCCATGGAAGCAGATCGAGGTCACCCATGACCCCGCCACCGGGCTGCGCCTTCACGGATCGATGTACGTCTGGGCCGTGTCCGCTGGAGGCCTCACCTTCCATGTGACGACGGCCCACACCCCCGACCTCGCGATGGCCACGGTCATCGCTCTACGGAGCGGTCAGACGCCGGCCTGACGCTGCGTGATTTCGTTGACCTCGCGGAAGAAGTCGCTCTGCTCCATGACCTCGGCCTGCGTTCCGATCGCCGAGACTCGTCCGTCGACCATCACCAGAACGCGATCGCACACCGACAGGGTCGACAGACGGTGGGCGATGAGGATCGTGATCGTCTGGCCCTTGATGTGCTCGATCGACTGCTGCACCAGCTCCTCCGACCGTGCGTCCAGGGCGCTGGTTGGTTCATCCAGGACGAGGACGGCGGGCTCCTCGGCCAGCGCCCGAGCGAGGCAGATGCGTTGGCGTTGACCGCCGGACACCGCACTGGCACGTTGCCCGATGACCGTGTCGTACCCCTGCGGCCATGACATGACGTCGTCGTGGATCTGCGCCTGTTTCGCCGCCCGGACCAGTGCTTCATCGGAGATCCAGTCACGGTGAAAGGCGATGTTCTCCCGAACCGTGCCCCAGATGACCTGCGAGGACTGGGGGACATAAGCCACCTGTCGTTGCCAGTCCGCGCGCCGAAAGGCGCGTGCATCCTCGCCGTTGACGAGCACGGCGCCCGTGTGCGGATCACGCAATCTCAGCAGGACCTGGACGATCGAGGACTTGCCTGCACCGGAGGGCCCGACGATCCCGATCGCCTCACCCCGTCGCAGATCGAAGGTGACGTCGTGGAGGACGTTCGTGCCGTCGCGATAGGCGAAGGAGACGTGCGAGAGCCCCAGTGTCCGGATCTCATCAAGGGTCTGCGGACCGTCCTGCTGCGGGCTGGCCCGATAGCGTTCGAGCGCATCGGCAATCTGGTTCATGAAGGGGACGCGCTCGTCGATCATGGTGACGGCCGACTGGATCTGCTGCGCAAACGTCAGGGCTCGGATCAGGAGCAGGATGACCGCGGCCAGCCCGGCGACGTCGCCGGCACCAACGACCGCGACCGTGATCAACGCGACCACCAGCAGCAGGAGGGCCACCCCCTGGTAAAGGCCTGGCAGGCCGACTGCCATGAACCTCGTGCGAGCGTAGGGTCGCCGCACGGCGTTGACGTGGTGATGAAAGCTGGCGCGGAAGGCCCCCGTCGCGCCGAAGACCTCGGTCTCCTCAGCCATTTGAACGACCTGTTGGACCGTGTTCGTGAAGGACATGGCCTCCCGGCTCAACACCTTTGCGTGACGGCGCAGCCTGCGTGCCAGCGGCCGCAGCGCGAAGAACAGCAGCAGGCATGCCGTCATGAACACAGCGGCAGCCACGAAGTTCTGCACGAAGGCTCCGACGGCCATGGCGAGGAACATCACGACCGCCGTCATGCCGAGGCCCATCTGGATCGCGGTCATGGCCGTGTAGGTCGCGTTCTGGGTCATGAGGTTCTGGAAGGAGCCATCACGTTCCTTGGACTTCACCGCCCACGACGTCGAGGTGAAGGACTCGAACAACGCGATGCGCAGGTCGGACAGCACTCGGGAACTCATCCGGGCAGGGATGTACGCCAGCAACAGCTGGAGACCAGCCCGGGCCACTGCCGCTGCGATGGCGACGGTGAATGTCGTGGACTGGGACAGCTCCACGGTGACGGGCCCGAACCGGTGGGAGATCCCTTGCTGCGCATCCGTGAGCCCGACCGCCATGGTTGCGATGAGCATCAGCAACCCGGCCTCGACGAGCCCGGCGATGATCGACACGACGACGATCGCCACGAGAAGCAGACGGGACGAGCGAAAGAAGGGGGACAGTCGCCGCCACGCGTGTCTGCTGCGCAGCACTGTCCGGATGGGCCCCCGGTGCTGCCACCTGGCCCTCCCGACAAGCTCGGGCGACCGGCCCGACGCCTCAGGCGTCGACATCGTGGGCGTCGATGAAGCGCTGGATGTCGTCGGACATCATGAGGTCCAGTGAGGCCACGATGCGCTCGTCACTCCAGTCCCACCACTTGATCCGCAGCAGCGCAGCGATCTGTTCCGGCGTGAATCGGAATCCGGCGACCCGTGCGGGGTTCCCCAGCGCGATGGCATACGGCGGCACATTCGACCGGACGACGCTGCCGGCCCCGACCACGGCGCCGTCGCCCACCGTCACGCCGGACAGGATCAGCACATCGTGGCCGATCCACACGTCGTTCCCGATGACGATGTCGCCCAGCCCCCGGGCAGTGGGGCCATCCGCCTGATACCAGCCGTCGAAGGGCGGGTACTCCCCGAACCGGTAGGTGGTCACGAAGTCCGTGCGGTGCTCGCCCCCGAGAAGCACCTCGGTGCCGGCGGCGATGGAGCAGAAGTGTCCGATGGTGAGGGCGCTGCCCGGGGAGCGGTTGGCGATCTTCAGGTACCCCCACGAGTACCGGCCGATGTCGTAACGCGCCAGATCGGGGCGCTCGTCCAACCTCCGCGGAGGCGTGTCCAGGATCTTGCGCTTGACCCTCCCCAGCCGCTCGCGCGCATCTCGGCGAATCCTGTTCGTCAGCGTCATGTCCTGAGCACCTCCCGCACTGCATGGACAACCCTCCCCATGTCTCTCGAGACGGCACACATGAACCAACTCGAGTGACTCACGACACCCTAGCGGGCCTCCGGCTGGTCGGACCCTCCAAGCCGGCCCACCTCGACGCGAGTGCGAATGGCCAGAGCGAGCACGTGCCATGCGGCGGCATACCGGTGGTAGGTCTCGCCCACGACAAAGGCGACACGCGCCCGAGGCGTCCGCAGCTCGGGGGCTCTAGCCCGACGGACGGCTCCGATGGGTGGGACGAGGGACCGGGCCGTGGGCCACGGGGACACGGTCGCCCCGCCGGCGAGCCGATCCCGTTCATGCCCCCCGCGAATGACCCTGCGCAACTTCGAGTTCAGTGCGTGGAAGGAGTCTCGCGCTGGGTGGCGCACCTGTGCATCGCGACAGAACACCGTCCGCGCCCCGCGGCCGTGGGCTCGTTGCCCCCACTCGATGTCCGCACCGGAGAACAGCTCGTGGAGGAAGGGTCCGGTGTCGTCGAACACCGCCCGGGTCGTTGCCATGTTGGCGGTGACGCAGCCTCCGCCCCTTTGGACGTAGACCTGCTGAGGGAACGCGTGGACCAGCTCATAGGCCTCGACAGGGTGTGGTCTGCGGTCGTCCCTGACGTCGACCGCCACGTGCCCGGCGACGACATCCGCACCGGCGCCCAGTGCCGCGACGAGTTCTTCCACCCACGACTCATCGGGGAGGCAGTCTGCATCGGTGAAGGCCAGGACCGTGCCGTGGCTGGCCAGGACAGCGGCATTGCGCGCGGCGTAGGACCCGCCTGCGGGCTCGGTGACCACCCGCACACCCTCGTCCGCGAGCACGCCCCTGAACGGCACGGCGCTGCCGTTGTCGGCCACGATGATCTCGATGAGGTCGGCAGGGTATGTCTGGCGCCGGATCATGGCCAGACACTGCGTGAGCCGTGGGTCATCGCGCACCGGAATGATCACCGACACTCGTGGCAGGTCCCCCATGAGGACCATCCTGATCCGTCGGGTCACCCACTTCAACCCTCGCCGACGACCGGCGTTCGCGACGGAGGCTCTGCAGGGCGTTCAGGGGTCGGGCTTCTGGCCGAGCCCATGACGAAGGGGGCTGCCCACCGGCCGGCCGGTGGCAGCCCCCTTCGTCATGCGTGGGCTCAGAAGCGGTCCTCGTGGACGACCGTCTTGCGTCGGCGATCGAAGACGAAGCTGAGGATGATCGCCAGCACGCCCAGGACGATGGCGATCCAGCCGATGGCCCCCAGGTCCAGGCCCGCGATCATCATGTCGCCGTTGTAGGCGAAGACGATGATGAGGCCGATGAGCAGAAGGAAGATGCCGGCTCCGATGTACATGCTCCACTCCGTTCCCCGGCCGCGCGGCCGGTGTCGGTCTCCGCGGGGTCGCGCGGAACAGGTTTCGGCCCTACTGGACCGTCACGTGCAGACTATCGGCGAACGCCCGGCATCCGGGGATTTCACGCGGGGCGGCGGCCCCGCACTCACTCGCTGTCGCGCCGGGCCAGGCTGGCCAGGTGGGCGTTGTAGGCCGCCAGCTCGGCGTCCCCGTCGCGGTCGGCGCGACGGTCGGTGCGCGCCTTCTCCTTGTCGTCCGACTTCATCCACTGCCAGGTCACGGCGATCGCGAGGATGATCGTCGGCACCTCGCCGACGCCCCACGCGATGGCGCCGCCGGTGCGCTGGTCGGCGAGCGGGTCGGTCATCCATGACAGGTCCAACCGACCGAAGTAGTTGGCCGCCAGCAGCTCGGTGGACTGGGTGATGAGCACACCGAAGAACGCGTGGAAGCTGATCGTGACGAAGAGGACCACGAGCAGCGCGATGGGCGACCAGCGCTTCGGGCCGGGGTCGACGCCGATGAGCACCCAGGTGAAGAGGTACCCGCTCATGACGAAGTGCAGCATCATCAGCACGTGCCCGGTGTGGGTGCGCATGGCGAGCTCGAAGAGCGGGCTGTAGTAGAAGATCGCCAGGCTGAAGAAGAACAGCGCCGCGGCGACGGCGGGGTTGGCGAGCACGCGCAGGTACGTCGAGTGCACGACCGTGAGGATGAACTCCCGCGGCCCCAGGGTCTTGTCCTTGCGGGCGGGCAGCGCGCGCAGCGCCAGGGTGATCGGGGCCCCCGGGACCATCAGCAGCGGCGCGATCATCGCCACACCCATGTGCTCGACCATGTGCCAGGAGAAGAGGACCCGGCCGTAGACCCCCGGACCGCCGGAAGTGAAGTAGACGAAGACGAGCCAGCCGATCACCCAGCTGATCGTGCGCAGGAGCGGCCAGTGGTCACCGCGGGTGCGCAGGCGCAACACCCAGCGCACGTAGACGAAGATCGCGATCGCGGCGACGGTCACCCACAACCAGTCGATCTGCCACGCGGTGATCCAGCTCAGGGAGTCCGGCGGGCCAGGGTCGAGGTAGCCGGAGAGGTCGTAGACGATCGAGGTCTCGGGGCGCTCCTCGGCGGTCGGCGGGGTCGGGGTCCGACCGACCGCGGCGCCCAGGCCGAAGGCCGCGGCCATGACCGCGACCTCTCCGAGGGCGAGACGGGTGAAGGGGGTGGCCCCCTTCGTCATGTCGCCGAGGGCGGTGATGGCGCGCTGCCGGTGCCACCAGCCCGCGACACCGAGGATGACCGCGGCGATCGTCTTGAGGATGAGCAGGACGCCGTAGCGGGAGGCCAGACCGGACAGCGCCCCCATGTTGATCCACGCGGCGAGCAGGCCCGAGCCCACGAGCAGGACGAAGCACCAGCCCGCCACCACCGAGTAGCGCCGCACGGTCACCTGGAGGTGCGAGCCCAGCGACGGGCGGATGACCACCAGGGCGATGAGGCCGCCGACCCACACCGTCGCCGTGAGGAGGTGGAACGCGAGGGCGTTGACCCCGCCCATGTGGTCCAGGCTCGCTGCGGAGTGGCCGGACAGGGCCAGCGGGAGGAGTGCGAACAGACTGGCGGCGGAGAGCCAGCCGAGGGCGGCCTTCGACTCCGCGAGCGGCGCGCTCAGCGCAACGACCGCGACGATGATCGAGGAGATGGTGGCGGTGCGGGTGGCGTCGAGCTCCCAGATGAAGGCGGCCAGCTGCGTCAGGTAGCCCGGGTCGGTCAACCGGATACCGGCCAGCGAGGCGAAGTTGGTGAGCAGCCCTCCGATGCCCGCAAGGAACCAGACGATCGCCGCTCCCCCTGCGAGGTGGGCGAGCGTGCGCCGGCGGGTGGTGCGGGTGGTCTCCGGGACGATGAACGCCGCGAGGACGAGCGCGCCGATGGTCACCGCGGCCGCGCCGTCGTGGACGGCGCGCAGGGTCGGCAGGGACCAGCGCACGAAGGGGCCGGGGTCACCGAGCTGCAGGGGTGCCGCTCCCCCACCGAACGCGGTGGCGGCCACCACGACCAAGACCGTGAGGACGCCGAAGAGGGCCACGGGGCGCGAGGTGGTGCGGGGGGAACTCGCGGAGGGGGGCATGACGTCTAATCTAGGCAACGCACCTGAAGAGTCCCTCCCCGGTGCTCCTCAGCGTCCGTCACCAACCGTCAGGAGGCACCGCGTGTCCGCGTCTGCCGGCCAGCTCAGCGTCAGCATCATCCGGATGCTGCGCATGCTGCACGCCACCCGCGCCCGGGCTCCTCGCGTGCACCCCGGCCTCGAGCCGAGCCACCACGCGGTGCTCGTCGCGCTGCGCGACAGGCCGGCCCGGGTCGGCGACATCGCCGAGCGCAACATCTCCGACGCCTCCACCGTCAGCCGTCAGGTCAGCCACCTGACCGCGCTCGGCCTCGTCGAGAAGGTGCCGGACCCGCAGGACGGCCGCGCGCAGGTCGTGGCCCTGTCCGACGAGGGGAGGGCCGTCCTCGACGAGCTCGTCGCCCGCCGCGAGGCGTGGTTCGAGGAGTTGCTCGCGGACTGGCCCGACGAGGACGTGGAGACCTTCATCCACTACCTCGACCGCTTCTGCGACACCGTCGCCGCGGACCAGCGCCACCAGCCCTGAGCTCGGGTGCCCGCAACTGCTTAGGCTCCTGCGAGACCCAGGCCGCAACTGCTTGGGCTCCTGCGAGACCCGGCCCGCAACTGCTTGGGCTCCTGCGAATCGTGGGCCGGGCCCCTGACCCCTCAGGCCCAGAGGAAGGCCGTCCCCGGGTCGTGGAGCAGGGCGGCGACGTCGGCGAGCAGCTTGCTGCCCAGCTCACCGTCGACGAGCCGGTGGTCGAAGGAGAGCGCGAGCTGGGTGACCCAGCGCGGCTCGATCGACTCGCTGCCGTCGGCACCGGTGACCACCCACGGCGTGCGCCGCACCGCACCGAAGGCGAGGATGGCGGCCTCACCCGGGTTGAGGATCGGGGTGCCCGTGTCGACGCCGAAGACGCCGACGTTGGTGATCGTCGCGGTCCCACCGGACAGGTCGGCCGGCTGCGTCTTGCCCTCACGGGCCGTGGCGACGAGGTCACCCAGCGCACCGGCGAGGTCGTGCAGGGAGAGCCGGTCGGCGGCCTTGATGTTGGGCACGAGCAGCCCGCGGGGGGTGGCCGCGGCGATGCCGAGGTTGACGTCGCGGTGGTAGACGATCTCCTGCGTGGCGTCGTCCCAGCTGGCGTTGGCCTCCGCGTGCCGGCGCAGCGCCAGGGTGAAGGCCTTGGCGACGACGAGCAGCGGCGTGACCTTCACGTCCCGGAAGGACCGGTCGCCCTTGAGCCGCTCGACCATGTCCATCATCGCCGTGACGTCGACGGTGACGAACTCGGTCACGTGCGGCGCGGTGAACGCCGAGGAGACCATCGCCTGCGCCGTCGCCCTGCGCACGCCCTTGATCGGCACCCGGGTCTCCGCAGGGCCATCGGCGAAGGGGGTGACACCAGTGGCGGAAGCAGCGGCAGCGCCGCCGGTCGCACCGGTCGCACCGGCCGCACCCGTGGACCCGGAGGCCGCCGACTCCACGTCGGCGCGGGTGACGATGCCCCCTTCGCCCGTGGGGGTGACCGACTGCAGGTCGACGCCGAGGTCCTTGGCGAGCTTGCGCACCGGCGGCTTGGCCAGGGCCCGGGTCGCCTGCGGGCTCAGCGGCTCGGTCGGAGCAGCCGGGGCCGGGGCTTCCGGGGCCGGCGCGGGCTCGGGGGACACCGGTGCGGCAGCTGCGGGGTCGGCGGCTGCGGGCGCTGCACCCTTGCGGGCGCGACGGCGGGTGCTGCCGGCCTTGGCGCCGTAGCCGACGAGGTTGGGGCCGGCCGACTCGTCGGCCTCGCCCGCGCCCTCCGCCGGGGCCTCACCCGCCGGGGCGGCCTCGGGCGCGCTGCCCTCGACCTCGACGGCGATGATCGGGGCGCCCACGTCGACGGTGTCGCCCTCGGCCACGAGCAGCTCGGTGATCGTGCCCGCGAAGGGGATCGGCAGCTCGACGAGGGACTTGGCGGTCTCGACCTCGATGATGATCTGGTTGACGGTGACGGTGTCACCGGGCTGGACCTTCCAGGAGACGACGTCGGCCTCCGTGAGGCCCTCGCCGGGGTCGGGCAGGGTGAAGTGCTGTACGGCCACGGTGGTCCTCCTGGTCAGTGGGCGAGCGAGCGGTCGACGGCGTCGAGGACGCGGTCGAGGGTCGGGAGGAACTCCTCCTCGAAACGGCTCGGCGGGTAGGGGATGTTGTAGCCCCCGACCCGCAGCACCGGCGCCTCGAGGTGGTAGAAGCACTCCTCCTGGATCCGGGCCGCGATCTCCGCCCCCATCCCGACGAAGGTCTGCGCCTCGTGGACGATGACCGCACGCCGGGTCTTCTTCACCGACTCCATGATCGTCGGCAGGTCCAGCGGGCTGAGCGTGCGCAGGTCGACGACCTCGAGGTTGCGCCCCTCCTCCGCCGCGGCCTCGGCCGCCTGCAGGCAGGTCTTGACCATCGGGCCGTAGCACAGCAGCGTCGCGTCGCTGCCCTCACGGACCACGCGGGCGTCGTACAGACCGAGCTCGGGGGTGCCCCCTTCGTCGATCTCGGTCTCGCCGCGCTCGTGGTACCGGCGCTTGGGCTCGAAGAAGATCACCGGGTCGTCGGACTCGATCGCCTGCTGCATCATCCAGTAGCCGTCCGCCGCGTTGCTGCAGGTGACCACCCGCAGGCCGGCGGTGTGCGCGAAGTAGGCCTCGTTGGACTCGCTGTGGTGCTCGACCGCGCCGATGCCACCACCGCAGGGGATGCGGATGACCAGCGGCAGCTTGAGGTGCCCGAGCGAGCGGGCGTGCATCTTGGCGACCTGCGAGACGATCTGGTCGAAGGCCGGGTAGACGAAGCCGTCGAACTGGATCTCCACGACGGGCCGGTACCCGCGCAGGGCCAGACCGACCGCGGCCCCGACGATGCCGGACTCGGCGAGCGGGGTGTCCATGACGCGGTGGTCGCCGAAGTCCTTCTGCAGGCCCTCGGTGATGCGGAAGACGCCGCCGAGCTTGCCGACGTCCTCCCCCATGAGCACGACCTTGGGGTCCTTCTCCATCGCGCGCCGCAGTCCGGCGTTCAGGCCCTTGGCGAGGCTGAGGCGGGTGCCGCTCATGCCTGGCCCCCTTCCTCGGCGAAGCCGGCGTGGTAGGCGAGGAACTCCTCGCGCTCGGCCTCCACCAGCGGGTGGTACTCGGTGTACTGGTGGTCGAACATCGTCGGCAGCTCCGGGTCGGGCATCTCCTGGCAGGCCTTGCGCACGCGCGCGGCGATCTCGTCGGCCTCCGCGTCGACGGCGGCGAAGAACTCCTCGTCCGCGTGGTTGCGCTCGGCCATGAAGCCGCGCATCCGCTTGATCGGGTCCTTCTCCTTCCAGATCTCGACCTCGGCGCTGCTGCGGTACTTGCTCGGGTCGTCGGAGGTCGTGTGCGCACCCATCCGATAGGTGTAGGCCTCGATGAGGGTCGGGCCCTGACCGGAGCGGGCCTTGTCGAGCGCGTCCTTGGCGACCGCGTAGGTGGCCAGCGGGTCGTTGCCGTCGACGAGCACGCCGGGGAAGCCGAAGCCGCGGGCGCGCTGGTACGGCGGGATGATGAACTGCTTCTCGTTGGGCTCGGAGATGGCCCACTGGTTGTTCTGCACGAAGAACACGGTCGGCGCGTTGGTCACGGCCGCGAAGACGAGCGCCTCGTTGAAGTCGCCCTGGCTCGTGCCACCGTCACCGGTGAAGGCCATCACGGCCGCGTCCCGGTCCGGGTCGCCGGTGCCCATGTCGCCGTCAGCGGCGATGCCCATGGCGTAGCCGACCGCGTGCAGCATCTGGTTGCCGATGACGATCGTGTAGAGATGGAAGTTGTTCTCGTTGGAGTCCCACCCGCCGTGGTTGACCCCGCGGAACATCCCGAGGAGGTTCTCCGGCGGCACGCCGCGGCACCAGGCGACGCCGTGCTCGCGGTAGCCGGGGAAGGCGTAGTCGTGGTCGCGCAGCGCGCGACCGGCGCCGACCTGCGCGGCCTCCTGGCCGAGGAGGCTCGGCCACAGGCCGAGCTCACCCTGGCGCTGGAGCGCGAAGCCCTCGGCGTCGATGCGGCGCACGAGGACGAGGTCGCGGTAGATGATCCGCGCGTCCTCGCTCGTCATCTCCTCGACGATCTGCGCGTAGGGAGCGTTGGTCTCGTTGGTGTCCAGCCGGTTGCCGTCCGCGTCGACGAACTGCACCATCTCCGGGTTCTCGTCCGAGAAGTGCCCGTAGATCTGCGACGGGGGCGTCGGCCCCGACTCGGGTGAGGGCTGGAAGGCCCCCTCCATGCGGGACCGGGCGTGCCCGGCGACCTCGTTGTCGCTCAACTGATGCTCCCTTCGCTCCACGTCCCGGGGGATCGCCCCGTGCCGCGGCAGTGAGGTGCGCCGCCAACGGCGCAACGTTCGGCTGCGGCCGGCTTGTGACCGGGACCACAGATCTCTTGGTGTCGACCCAACCTAGCGTCTCACTGGCTGGACGCCCAAACCCCGCCCGGCCCCCGGATCTCGCAGGAGCCCAAGCAGTTGCGAAGGGGGCTGGGCCCGGACCTTGCAGGAGCCTAAGCAGTTGCGAAGGCTCGCAAGAGCCTAAGCAGTTGCGAAGGGGGCGGGCCCAGATCTCGCAGGAGCCTAAGCAGTTGCAGGGTTCCCCCGCAGAGTCACTCCCTCGGTCGCGCCCCTGTGGAAATCCCATCGGCGGGGGGCGTCGATTCCGGCAGGCTTGCCCTGTGCGACCAACACTGCGGATCGACCCGGCGGACCTCGGCGACCTGCCCCTGTTCGACGCCGCGGAGGCCAGATCCATGGGAATCTCCGCACACGATCTCGCGATCCTGGTGCGCCGCGGATTGCTGTGGCGAGTGGAGCGCGGGTGGTACTCGACCCAGTTGGATGCGGCGGAGGAGGAGAGACACGTCCTGCGGACCGTCGCCGCTCTGCAGCTGCACGGCGAGGAGTCCGTCGCGTGCCGGCACTCCGCGATCCTGCTCCACGGGCTTCCCCTGGCGCGCACGGACCTCTCGGTCGTCGAGATCGGCAAGGTCAACGCATCCCACGGTCGAGTGCGGCAGGGGGTACGAGTGAGTCGAACGCCCGCGGACGGGCATGACGTCCGCGAGCTCGTCGCTCCCATCGCCAACCGGCCCGTCCGCGTAGCGGGTCCTGCGAGAGCCATCGTGGGGACTGCTCTGAACAACAATCCGCTCGGAGCCCTGGTCGCCGCCGACCACGCGGTGCGGCACGGCTTGTGCACTCACGTGCAGATCGAGCAGGACCTCTCGAGCATGCGCGGCTTCAAGGGGGTGGCCCGTGCGAGAGATGCCCTCGCACACATAGATCCGCGGCACGAGTCGCCGGGAGAGACCCTGACTGCCGACGTCCTGCGTCGCCGACCGTGGGACTTCGACCCGCAGGTCAATGTGGTGGCACGAGGCCGTCGGTACCGCCTTGACTTCGCCCTGCGAGAGCACAGGGTCGCCATCGAGTTCGACGGCGCGATCAAGTACACCGACCCCGGCGTCATGGAGGAGCAGCTCGCGCGTGAAGCTGACCTGCGCGCCGAAGGTTGGGTGGTCGTTCGAATCACCTGGGGGGACCTCACGGACGAGGCGAAGATCCACGGCCTTCTCTCTGCGGCAGTCGCCGCCGCCACCAGGGCGCAGGCTGCCTGACTCACCGCTCGCAGGAGCCTAAGCAGTTGCGAAGGGGGCGGGCCCGGACCTTGCAGGAGCCTAAGCAACCTTGCAGGAGCCTAAGCAGTTGCGAAGGGGGCGGGCCCGGACCTTGCAGGAGCCTAAGCAACCTTGCAGGAGCCTAAGCAGTTGCGAAGGGGGCGGGCCCGGACCTTGCAGGAGCCTAAGCAGTTGCGAAGGGGGCGGACCCGGACCTTGCAAGAGCCTAAGCAGTTGTGAAGGGGGCGGGCCCGGACCTTGCAAGAGCCTAAGCAGCTGCGAAGGACTCGGCGACCTCGATGAGGCGGTCGTTCGCCTCGGGCTCGCCGATGGTCACACGCACCCCATCGGTGCCGTAGGGCCGCACGGACAGGCCGGCCTCGTCGCACGCCGCCACGAAGTCAGGGGTGCGCTCCCCGAGCGGGAACCACACGAAGTTCGCCTGCGTCACCGGGACGTCCCACCCGGCCGCGCGCAGTCCGTCGACCACCCGGGCCCGCTCGGCCACGAGCCGCTGCACGCGCTCGTCCAACTCCCCCTTCGCCTCCAACGACGCGACGGCGGCCACCTGCGCGAGGTGGTTGACGCCGAAGGGGGTCGCGGTCTTGCGCAGTGCCTCGGCCACCGGCGCGTCCGCCACCGCGTACCCGACGCGCAGGCCGGCCAACCCGTACGCCTTGGAGAAGGTGCGCAGGAGAACGACGTTGCGGTGCTCGCGCCGCAGCGCCAGCCCGTCGACGGCGTCCTCACCGTCGACGAACTCCAGGTAGGCCTCGTCGACGACGACGAGCACGTGCGAGGGCACCTTCGCGATGAAGTCGACCAGCTCGGTGTGGGTCACCGAGGGGCCGGTCGGGTTGTTGGGGGTGCACACGAGCACGACCTTGGTGCGGTCGGTGATCGCGGCGGCCATGGCGTCGAGGTCGTGGCGGTGCTCGTCGGTCAGCGGCACCATGACCGGGGTCGCCCCGGCGATCCGCGTGACGATCGGGTACGCCTCGAAGGAACGCCACGCGAAGACCACCTCGTCCCCGGCGTCGCACATCGCCTGGATGATCTGGCCGAGCACGCCGACCGACCCGGTGCCGGTCGCGACCTGCTCGCGGGGCACGTCGAGGTGCGCGGCGAGGGCGTCGGTGAGGGCGCCGACACCCATGTCGGGGTAACGGTTGATCTCGGCGGCGCGCTCGCGCACGACCTCGAGCACCGAGGGCAGCGGCGGGTACGGGTTCTCGTTCGAGGAGACCTTGTAGACCGTCAACCCCTCACGCGGCGTCGGAGGTTTGCCGGCGACGTAGGCCGGGACCTGGTCGAGGGCGGAGCGCAACCGGGGGGAGTCCATGGAGCGCACCATAACCACTCGTGGGCGGCAGCTGCTTAGGCTCCTGCGACCCTCCCGACGCAACTGCTTAGGCTCCTGCGAGTTCCGGGCCGCACCCGGGTGCAACTGCTTAGGCTCCTGCGAGTTCCGGGCCGCACCCGGGTGCAACTGCTTAGGCTCCTGCGAAGGGGGAGGTTCGGGGGTGGGTCGGGTCGTCGGTTCGGGCTCCGGTCAGTCGTCGTCGGGCTCGGGCAGGATCCAGCTGAGCACCATCGCGACGATCGTGACGATGAGGGCACCGAGGACGGCGTCCCACCAGAACTCCTCGATGACGAAGCTCAGGCCCAGCGGCTCGGAGATCCACTCCGTCAGCTGCAGCAGGAAGGCGTTGACCACGAAGGTGAACAGCCCGAGCGTCAGGACGATCAGCGGGAACGCGAGCAGCTTGGCGATGGGCTTGACGACCGCATTGACCACGCCGAAGATCAGCGCCACGAGGACGATGGTGGCGAACTTCGAGGCGAAGGTCGCCTCGCTCTCGGCGAGGACGATGCCGTCGATGAGCCACGCCGCGACCCACAGGGCCACCGCGTTGACAGCCGTTCGGATGAGGAAATTGGTCATACGGACAGCATGGCAGGTGACGGTCGGGGGTGAGGTCCGTTACCCATAGGTCACTACGGGCCCACACGAGCAGTCCGGTGCGCCATACTTGCGCGCGGCTGGTGACGACCCGTCGCCGGTGACGAAGGAGTGCCACACATGAGTGCCGAGGACCGACCCGGTCGGCGACGCGACCTCTGGGACGACGACGAGGACCTCACCTCGTCGAGTCCGGCTGCCCCCGAGCCAACCACGTCCGGGCGGCCGTCGCACGACGGAAGCACACCCGCGGCCCCCAGCCGCCGCAGCCTCCACCGCGGGCGGCGTCGCCGCCTCCCCTGGTGGGTGGTGCTGCTCGTGCTCGTCCTCGTCGCGCTGCTGTGCCTGGGCGGCGCGTGGTCCTTCCTGCGCGGCGACGGGTCCGCCTCCTCCTCGTGTGGCGCCCCGCTGGCCGTCTCCGCGGCGCCCGAGATCGCCGAGCCCCTCGAGGAGGCCCTGGACAAGGTCGAGGGTGAGTGCACCGACTACCGCGTCAGCGCCGTCTCCGCCTCCACGGCCACCGAGAACATCAACGAGGGCATGGCCCCCGACGTGTGGGTCCCGGACAGCTCGACGTGGATCGACGCGATCGACCAGGAGGCCACCCCCGGCCAGTGGCTCGAGGGCCAGTCCATCGCCTCCTCCCCGATCGTGCTGGCCGCCGGGTCCGAGGCCGAGGGCGCGCCGAGCGAGGCGGCGACGTGGACGCGGGTCATCGACGACGAGGGCGACCTGCTGATGGCCAACCCCGACATCGACACGGCCAGCCGCCTCGCCTTCCACGCCAGCCGCGTCGGCCAGCCCGGGCGGATCGGCCTAGAGACCGGTGAGCGACTGATCTTCCTGTCGCGCTTCGCCGCTCCCTCGGTCAACAAGCTCTTCGAGGACTACGCGAACGACCCGGAGAAGAACACCCCCTTCCCCGCGTCCGAGCAGGAGATCGCCACCTTCAACCAGGAGCACGACGACCTCCCGCCCCTGCGCGCAGTGCTGCCCGAGAAGGGCACGCTCTCGCTCGACTACCCGTGGATCACCAACCCGGAGCTGACGGGTGAGGCCCTCGAGGCCGCCGACAAGGCACGCACCGAGCTCGGGACCATCGACGTGCGCGAGTCCCTGACGAAGGCCGGGTTCCGTGACGCCAACGGCCAGGACGGCCCGACGATCGCAGGGCAGGAGGCCGCTCCGGTCGAGGAGCTCGATGCACCGGATCGCAACGAGCGGGTCGCGCTCGTCGAGCAGTGGGACATCATGCGCACGGACATGCGGATGCTCGCCGTCATCGATGCCTCCGGATCCATGGAGTGGTCCAGCACGACGCCGGGCATGAGCCGCTGGGACGTCACCCAGGGCTCGCTGCTCACGGGTGTCGACATGCTTCCCGCCGGCAGCGAGGTCGGGGCGTGGGTCTTCAGCTCCGACCGCAAGGGTGGCCACGACTACGAGCCGGTCGCCGACGTGGTCGCCCTCAACGAGGCGAAGGGGGGCGGCACCCACCGCGATCACCTGCGCTCCATCGTCGAGGACGGCGACAGGTACCTCGGTGGCGACACCGGGCTCTACGACTCGATCTGGGCGGCCCACCAGAGGATGGTCGAGGACTACGACCCCGAGTTCGTCAACTCGCTCGTCGTCTTCACCGACGGGGAGAACGACGACCCCAACGGTGGGCTCTCCCTGACCCAGCTGCTGACCAAGCTCGACGACTCCTACGACGCGCAGCGCCCGGTCCGGGTCATCACGATCGGCATGGGTGAGGCCGACGCGTCCGCGCTGCAGAAGATCGCGGACGAGACCGGCGGCACCTCCTACATCGCAGAGACCCCGGAGGACATCGAGCGGGTCTTCGTCGAGGCGCTGCTCGCCCGCGGCTCGGGCTGACCCTCGCTGATCGTGGTGCGACGACGGACACGAGACCACCGCACCGTGGTTTCGAGGCTCCCTCGCTGCGCGAACTCACACCTCAACCACCGGGGGCGCGAGGGAGCGGTCGAAGGGGGTTCAAGGCTCGCTCGCTGCGCGAACTCACACCTCAACCACCAGTGTGGTCAGGACGCGAAGGGGGGCGGCTAGGGTGACGCGGTGCGTCGCCTGAGGGCCCTGCTGGCCGACACCCGCCCCCTGCGGGTCCCGGCGTACCGCAGGCTCTTCACCGCGCAGATCGTCACCGTGATCGGCGCCCAGCTGACGGTCGTCACAGTGCCGGCGCAGATCTACTCGATGACCGGGTCGAGCGCCTACGTCGGCCTGACGGGCGTCTTCGGCCTCGTGCCCCTCGTGATCTTCGGCCTCTACGGCGGCTCGCTCGCCGACCACGTCGACCGGCGGCGGCTGCTCACCTTCACCACGTGGGGCCTGATCGTCACCTCGTTCGTCTTCTTCCTCCAGGCCGCCCTGGGCAACACCAACGTCTGGCTGCTGCTGACGATCTTCTCGATCCAGCAGGCCTGCTTCGGCATCAACCAACCCACGCGCTCGGCCGTGCTGCCGCGGATCGTCCCGCACGAGATGCTCCCGGCGGCCAATGCCCTGAACATGACCGTCTTCACCGGCGGCGCCATCGCCGGACCCCTCGTGGGCGGAGCGCTCATCCCGGTCCTCGGCTTCTCGTGGCTCTACCTCGTCGACACCCTCTTCCTCTTCGCCACCCTCTGGGCGGTGATCTCCCTCCCTTCGCTCCCGGTCGAGGTGGTGGCCGGCTCCTCCCCCGGCCTGCGCTCGGTCATCGACGGCTTCCGCTACCTCGCGACCCAGCCGGTGCTGCTCATGTCCTTCGTCATCGACCTCATCGCGATGGTCTTCGGCATGCCGCGTGCGCTCATCCCGGAGATGGCCGACATCGACTTCGGTGGGCCGGCCGAGGGCGGGCTCGCCTTCGCGGTCCTCTTCGCCGCGATGCCGGCCGGGGCCTTCCTCGGCGGAGTCCTCTCGGGGTGGGTCTCGCGGGTGGAACGGCACGGGCTGGCGGTCGTCGTCGCCGTCCTCGTCTGGGGTGGGGCGATGGTCGGGTTCGGCGTGGCGGTGGCCCTCGCTGACGGTCGCGCCGGCGGCTGGCTGGCCCTGGCCGTCGTGCTCTTCGCGGCCGGCGGTGCGGCCGACGTCGCGTCCGCGGCCTTCCGCTCGACGATGCTGCAGAGATCGGCGACGGATACGATGCGCGGGCGGCTGCAGGGCGTCTTCATCGTGGTCGTGGCCGGCGGCCCGCGACTGGCCGACGTCCTCCACGGGCTCGTCGCGAGCAGCCTCGGCGCGGCTGCGACGACGATCCTCGGCGGCGCGCTCGTCATCGTCCTCACCCTGGCGGCGTCGGCGGCGGTGCCGGCCTTCGTGCGCTACCGGGTCCCGCGTGCGGGATGAGGACCCGCCGGGTGAAAACTCAGGAAGCACGCGTATCATCAACTACATCGTGTCGTACACCCTGCCGCGGACAGACCACGTGGATGCGACCCGACGATCGGGAAGGAGCCGGACATGCCCAAGAACGCGATACTGGGTGACCTCGAGCAGGCGATCATGGACGTGCTGTGGACCGACGGCGGGGCGCTGACCGTGCGGGAGGTCCTCGACCGCCTCACGGCCCGCGACCTCGCGTACACGACCGTCATGACCGTCCTCTCCCGCCTCGAGACCAAGGGCGTGACGACCCGCGAGCGCGATGGTCGCGCCTGGCGCTACCGCGCGGCGGCCACCCGCGAGTCGATGACCGCGCAGGCCATGCGCGGCCCGCTGGACGACCTGAGCGGCGAGGACCGGCAGGCCGCGATCCTGCACTTCCTCTCCGAGGCGAGCGCCGACGACCTGGACGCCGTGCGGGTCGCGATGGCCGAGGTGGAGGCGAAGGGGGATCGCCCGCGCCGCCGTCGCTGAGGCGGATGCGGCAAACTCGATGGGGTGATCGCCACCCTGTTGCTGCTCTGCGCAGCGGCACTCATCGCCGTCCCGCACGTGCTCGTGCGGACCGAGCGGCTGCGCCGCAGCCCGCGCGCGGCGCTCATCCTGTGGCAGGCGCTCTCGTTGTCCGCGGTGCTCTGCCTGCTCGGTGCGGGGCCGATCGCGTGGCTGCGGCCGCGACCACTGCCCCCGCTCCCGGGCGGCGTCGTGACCGCTCTGGCCACCATCGCCTCGCTCGGCGTGCTCATCCACCTGCTCGTGCGCGCCCACGACGTCGACTCCCGGATCCGGAGAGCGCGCGAGGAGCACCGGCAGCTCGTCGACCTCGTCGGGCGCCACGAGGGGGAGCACACCCGCGTCCTGCGGTCCGAGCAGGTGGCCGCCTACTGCGTCCCGGGAGCCCGCTCGCGGCTGGTCATCACCGACGCGCTCACCGCCCTGCCCGCTGACCAGCTGGCCGCGGTCGTCGCCCACGAGGAGGCGCACCTGCGCGAGCGGCACGATCTGGTCCTCGAGTTCTTCACGGTGCTGCACACCGCGACGCCGCGGTTCCTGCGCACGGACGCCGCGCTGACGGAGGTGGCCCTGCTCATCGAGATCATCGCCGACCGGGCCGCATGGCGGGAGGTCGGCGAGGTCTCCCTCGCGCGCGCGATCCTCTCCCTCGCCGAGGCTGCGGGAGAGGAGGTCCCCACGGGCATCTCCGCCGGGGCCGGCGCGGCGGCGACGAGGATCCGGCTGCTCTTGGGCGACGAGCCGGCGCCGTGGCAGACCCTCGCTCTCTACCTCTTCTGCGTCGCCGCGCCGGCCACCCCGCCGGTGCTGTCGGTGCTCGTGGCCGGGTGACCGCTGAGCACAACTGACCATGGCCCGTTCGGGGGCGCCGGTCATACAGTGATCGGCAGGCACCCACGGGGGGATGTCATGACCAGAGAGGATCCACCATGCCCATTCACGGCACGCTGTTCCAGGAGTTCAAGGAGGAGTCGACCTCCGACCAGTTCTCGCTGCAGAACAAGAAGATGCTCAAGGTCCAGATGGGGCACGGCCCCGTCATGGCCAAGTCCGGCTCGATGGTCGCCTACCAGGGGGACGTCCGCTTTGCGAACAAGGGCTCCGGCGGCCTGGACAAGTTCATCAAGAAGGCCGTCACCGGCGAGGGCGTCGACATGATGACCTGCTCGGGGCAGGGCGAGCTCTTCCTCGCCGACTCCGCCAGCGAGATCCAGGTGATGTACCTCGAGAACGACATGATCTCGGTCAACGGCAACAACATCATGGCCTTCTCCGCGTCGATCGACTGGGACATCCACCGCATCCAGGCCCGCGGTGCGGCGATGACCGGCGGTCTGTACAACGTCACCCTGCGGGGCACCGGCTACGTGGCGATCACGACGAAGGGGGACCCGGTCGCCCTCGACGTCTCCGGCGCCCCGACCTTCGCCGACGCGCAGGCGGTCGTGATGTGGACGGCCAACGTGCGGATGGACATCAAGGTCGACACGGGCGGCCTGAAGTCGATGATCCGCGGCGGCACCGGGGAGATGCTGCAGATGGCCTTCGGCGGCGAGGGCTACGTCCTCGTCCAGCCGGCGGAGTCGGTGGCCGACGGCGGGCACCAGCAGTCCTCGGGGAGCAGGGGCTCCGGCCTGAGCGACTTCCTCGGCGGCTGACCAGCACCGACGAGGCCCCACCGACCACGAACCCCGCTGCGCACGCAGCGGGGTTCGTGGTCGTTGAGCGCGGTTCGCGGGCGGTGAGCGGCCCCACCGTGGCGTGGCCCCCGACCACCCACGTAGTATCTCTTACGCCTTGTCGTACTAAGAGCCGTAGGAGATGCCGATGGACGTGCTCGAGCTTGCTCGGTGGCAGTTCGCGATCACCACCGTCTACCACTTCTTCTTCGTGCCGGTCACCATCGGACTGTCCGCGATCGTCGCCTGGTACCACTCACGGTGGATCCGCACCCGCAACGAGGAGCACCTGCGGATGGCGAAGTTCCTCGGCAAACTCTTCACGATCAACTTCGCCCTGGGACTGGTCACCGGCATCGTCCAGGAGTTCCAGTTCGGCATGAACTGGTCGACCTACAGCCGGTTCGTCGGCGACATCTTCGGCGCCCCGCTCGCCCTGGAGGCGCTGCTCGCCTTCTTCCTCGAGTCGACCTTCCTCGGCCTGTGGATCTTCGGCTGGGGCCGCATCCCCGAGCGACTGCACGCGGCGACGATGTGGATCGTGCACATCGGCACGGTCCTGTCGGCCTACTTCATCCTCGCGGCGAACTCCTTCATGCAGAACCCCGTCGGCTACCGCATCAACCCCGAGACCGGCCGCGCCGAGATGGCCGACTTCCTCGCGATGCTGACCAGCCCCGTGCAGCTCGCCGCCTTCCCCCACGTGATCACCGCCTGCTACATGGTCGGCGGCGCCTTCGTCATGGCCGTCGGGGTGCACAAGCTCCGTACCGTGGGAGCAGATGCGAAGGGCGGCGCACTCGCCGATCGCAGGATGTACCGCCACGCGGCCCGGCTCGGCGCGGTCGTCACCCTCGTCGCCGGTCTCGGCGTCGTCATCAGCGGTGACGTGCAGGGCAAGGTCATGACCGAGGTGCAGCCGATGAAGATGGCGGCCGCCGAGGCCCTGTACGAGACCCCTCCGGAGGGTGAGTGCGCCCCCTTCTCCGTGCTGACCGTCGCCGGCCTCGGCGGTGAGGACCCGACCCACGTCATCGAGATCCCCTGCCTGCTGTCCTACCTCGGCACCGGCAGCTGGGACGGCCAGGTGCAGGGCATGGTCGAGCTGGAGAACGAGTACCGCGCCTCCTTCGGCGACGGCGAGCTGACCCGGGCCGACACCTACATCCCCCCGATCGCGATGACCTACTGGAACTTCCGCCTGATGATGGGCGCCGGCTTCTTCGCCATGGCCGTCGGCGCGTGGGTGCTGTGGGCCACCCGCAAGGACCGGGTCCCGATGCAGCGCTGGGTGGGGCCGCTCATGGTCCTCGCGCCGATTGCGACCATCCTCGGCCACAGCTTCGGCTGGATCTTCACCGAGATCGGGCGCCAGCCGTGGGTCGTCTTCGGGGAGATGGCCACCCACACCGCGGTCTCCCCGTCCGTCGGGTCCACCGACGTGTGGATCTCGATGGGGGTCTTCACCCTGCTCTACGGGGCACTGGCCGTCGTCGAGGTCCGCCTCCTGCTCGAGTACATCCGCCGCGGCGCCGAGCCCTTCGAGGAACCCCGCCTCGTCACGGACGACGAGCCGCTCGCCTTCACCTACTGATCCAGGAGTCTCGTCATGGACCTCGTCCTCATCTGGTTCGTCCTCATCGCCGTCCTGTGGACCGGCTACCTCGTGCTCGAGGGTTTCGACTTCGGTGTCGGCATGCTCCTGCCCCTCCTCGGACGTGACCGGGGCCCCGGGTCCGCACCCGCGGTCCCCGGCCAGCGGTCCACGAGCACCGAGGACCGCCGCCGCACCCTGCTGACCACGATCGGCCCCCACTGGGACGGCAACGAGGTCTGGCTGCTCACCGCGGGCGGGGCGACCTTCGCCGCCTTCCCGCACTGGTACGCGACGATGTTCTCGGGGATGTACCTGCCGCTGCTGCTCCTGCTCGTGACGCTCATCCTGCGCAACATGGGGCTGGAGTACCGGCACAAGCGCACCGATGCCACGTGGGTGCGCCGGTGGGACGTGGCAATCGTCGGTGGGTCGGTCATCGCCCCCTTCGTCGTCGGCGTGGCCCTGACCAACCTCGTCGTCGGCATGCCGATGAGCGAGCACTTCTCCGGTGAGACGGCGTACACCGAGTTCTCCGGGTCGGTCCTCGACCTCTTCACCCCGGTCACGCTGCTCGGGGGCCTCGCCCTGACCGCGCTCTGCCTGACCCACGGCGCCCACTTCGTCGCGCTGAAGACGCGCGGCCCGCTGCGGCAGGAGTCGCGCACCCTCGCCAGGGTCGCGGGGGCCGTGGCGGCCGCGCTCTCGCTCGTGCTGCTCCTCGCCCTCGGCGCCGACCGCGGCACCGTGGCCTCGTGGGTCGCCGCGGGCGTCGCCGTCGTCGCGCTCGTCGTGTCGATCGCGGCCAACACGAAGGGGGCCGAGCGCCTCGCCTTCGCCGGCACCTCCACGACGATCGCGATGGTCGTCGTCGGCTACTTCCTCATGCTCTCGCCCAATGCCATCAACGGTCGCGACGGCGGCCCGGCCCTCACGCTCGAGGCGGCGGCGAGCTCGTCGTTGACGCTGACGATCATGACCTGGGCGGCGGTGGTCTTCACGCCGATCATGCTCGGGTACACCGTCTGGAGCTACTGGATCTTCCGCCGGCGGTTGTCGGTCGACCACATGTCCCGCACGGACACCCGCACGGAGGAGATGGTGGGGTGAGGCCCTTCGACCCCCGGGTCCTCCGCGTGGCGCCGGCGACCCGCGCACCGATCGCAGCGCTGGGTGCCATCGGCGTGGCCCAGGGCGTGGCGACGATCGCCACGGCGTTCGCCCTCGCGCACCTGGTCGTGGCGGTCGTCCGTGGCGAGCCGCTCGCGGGGCCGGCCGGGTGGACCGGGGCGCTCTTCGCTATCCGGGCGCTGCTCGGGGCGTTGTCGGAGCGGATCGCCGCCGCCGCAGGAGCACTCGTCGCCACACAGCTGCGCGCCCAGCTGCTGGACGCGTGGTCTTGTCGCACGGTCGACGAGCGTCCACCGCGTGATCGGGCGCTGACCCTGGCGACGCAGGGCACGAGCGCCGTCGAGCCCTACATCGCGAAGTACCTGCCGGCACTCGTCGCGGCTGCCGTCGTGCCGGTGCTCGCCATCGGCTGCCTGCTGCTCGTCGACTGGCCGAGCGCGGTGGTGGTCGTCCTCACCGTGCCGCTGCTGCCGCTCTTCGCCGCGCTCATCGGGACGACGACGCAGGAGGACACCGACCGCAGGTGGCACGCGCTGAGCGACCTGTCCGGGCACTTCCTCGACGTGATGCGCGGCCTGCCCACCCTCGTCAGCTACGGCCGGGCGACGCGTCAGGTCACGACGATCAGCGCCGTCAGCCAGCGCCACCGGCGGGCGACGATGCGCACGCTGCGGCTGGCCTTCCTCTCCGCCGCCGCGCTGGAGCTGCTCGCGACGATCTCGGTCGCGATCGTCGCCGTCGTCGTCGGACTGCGCCTGACGACCGGCTCGATGGAGCTGCTCGTCGCGCTGACCGCGATCCTCCTCGCGCCGGAGGCGTACTGGCCGATCCGGCGGGTGGGCACCGAGTTCCACTCCGCCGCCGACGGGTCGGCGGCGCTGTCGACGATCCTCGCCGAGCTCGGGACGGGCGAAGGGAGGTCGCACCTCCCTAAGGAGATGCGGGATGGTGAGGCGCGGCCCGGTGCGCACGAGGCCAGCGGGGTGCGGTTGGCCGGGGTCGGCTACGCCCACCCCGGCGCGGAGCGTCGGGTCCTCGCCGACGTCGACCTCGCCGCCACCGGACCCGGACTGACCGTGGTCACCGGCCCGTCCGGGTGCGGCAAGACCACCCTGCTCGAGGTCATCGCCGGCACGCGCGCCCCGGACCGCGGCACCGTCGTCGTGTCACGGGTTCACCTGGTGACCCAGCGACCCTTCCTCGGCGCGGGGTCGATCCGCGCGAACCTCAGCATCGGTGGCCCGCAGCCCGACCAGGCCCTCTGGCAGGCCCTGCGCACGGTCGGTCTGGACGGCGCCGTCGCCGCCCTGCCGGAGGGGCTCGACACCACCATCGGCGACGACGGCTTCGGCCTGTCGGCAGGGCAACGCTCCCGGCTCGTCCTCGCCCGTGCGCTGCTGTCGACCGCGCCCGTCGTGCTGCTCGACGAACCCACCGCCCACGTCGACCCCGACTCCACCGCCGTGATCGGCGAGGTGATCACCGAGCTGGCCCGTACCCGCACGGTCATCGCCGTCAGCCACCAGCCCGAGCTGGTCGCCCGCGCGGACCAGCGCATCGACCTCGGTGCGGTGGCGAGCCACGCGCCCGGCGAGGCGGTGGTGTCCCGGTGACTCGCCCCCTTCGCCTCACGCCCGGGCTGCTCGTCGCCGGCCTCCTCGGCGGGGTCGCGACCGCCTCCGGCATCGCGTTGACGACCACCTCCGGGTGGCTCATCGTGCGCGCTGACCAGGGCCCGCAGATCATGCTGCTGCTCACGGCGATCGTCGCGGTGCGCACCTTCGGCCTGGCGCGGCCGGTCTTCCGGTACTGGGAGCGGCTACGCAGCCACGACGCCGCCCTCGCCGATCTCGCCGAGGCACGCACCCGCACCTACGCCGACCTCGTCCCGCTCACCCCTGCCCGGCTCGGCTCCCGCGGCCGCGCCGACGTCCTCACCGGCGTGGTCGACGACCTGACCGACGTCATCGAGGCGTCCGTGCGGGTGACGGTCCCGGCGCTGTCCGCCCTGCTCGCGGGGGTCGGGGCGGCGGCGCTCACCGCGCTCGTCGACGCCCGGGTCGGGCTCACGCTCGCGGCGATGCTCCTGGCCGCAGCCGGCGTGGCCGTCCTCGCCGACCGCCTCGAGTCACGCGCCCAGGAGCACGTCCTCGCAGCCCGCGCCGAGGTCGCCCGGGTCGCCCAGCTGACCACCGACCACGCCGACGAGCTGCGCTCCATCGGGGGCACCGACACCGCCACCGGGTGGTTGCGCACCGCGCACGAGGCGTTGCGCGACAGTGTTGCCCGCCAGGCCCGCGGCCGCTCGCTCAGCGCCGCCGCCGTGCTCGTGATCACCGGGGCGGCGACCCTGGCGAGCGCGGCCCTCGCCGCCGCCTCCACCGCGAGCGACCCGGTCCGCGCCCTCCTCGTCCTCGCCCCGGTGGCCGTCGGCGAGACGCTCGGTGTGCTCACCGACGCCACCCGTGCGCTCGCCCGGGCCCGCGCCTGCGCCGACCGCCTCGACGACCTGCGCAACCGGCTCCCGGCCGTGGTCGACCCGGCCGGGGCGAGCCCCTTCGCGCCGAAGGGGTCCCGCGCCTCCGCCTGAGCGGGCTCACCGCGGGATGGCACCCCGGGCGCACCGGCGTCGGGCCGCTCGACCTCACCGTCGACCCCGGTGAGCGGATCGCGATCACCGGGCCGAACGGCAGCGGCAAGTCCACCCTCCTAGCGGTCCTCGCCCGCCACCTCGACCCGACGGCGGGCACCTACACGGTCGACGGCACCGACGTCGCGGAAGCGCCGCTGGAGGAGGTGCGGGCACTCTTCGCCCTCGTCGACGACGAGCCGCACGTGCTCGCCGGCAGCCTGCGCGCCAACCTGGCCCTCGCCGCCCCCGAGGCCGACGACGCGCAGCTGGTCATCGCCCTTCGTCGGGCGGGTCTGGGCGGCTGGCTCGACGACCTCCCCGACGGCCTCGACACCCGGCTGGGCACCGGCGGCCACGGCGTCTCCGGGGGCGAGCGGACGAGGTTGTCGATCGCCCGCGCCATCGCCAGCGGCCGGCCGGTCATCCTGCTCGACGAGCCGGTCGCCCACCTCGACCACCCGACCGCCATCGCGGTCATCACCGACCTGCTCGAGCACGCGGGCGGCCGGTCGGTGGTCATGGTGACCCACCACGGCGTCGGCCTGGAGCGGATGGACCGCATCGTGACCACGTCGAGCGAAGGGAGCGCCAGCCGAGCCGCCGCATCCGCCCCCGGGTGACCTCGGGCAGGGCTGCGGCCGGGCGGCGGTGAGCGGGGGTGGGCGGTGAGGGGGGCGCGCGGTGGGTCAGTGCACGACGACAGTGGTCCCGATGGGCATGAGGTCCCGCGACCAGATCAGGTCCATGGCCGAATTGCTCACCCGTGCGCACCCGTGCGAGGCCGGGTAGCCGGGGACCGACCCGAGGCCGTGGACGGCGATGCCGCGGTTGAAGTAGCGCGGCCGGTAGAGCGTGCCCAGCGGGGCCTCGTCCCACCCGTCGACGAAGCGGAAGACGGAGAACGTCCCGGGCGGCGTGGTCGCGATGGCGGGGTTGCCCTGCGAGGAGATGTACCGCTCCCCCGATCCGGTGCTCGTGTGCAGGACGTACTCCAGGGCGCCGCCGCGGACGACGAGCAGAACCTGACGGTCGAGGTCCACCTCGACGCGGTTGGCGGGTCCACCGTGGACGGGCGGCCGCACGCCACGCTCGAGCGCGGACATCGTGCGCGGTCCGGCGATGCCGTCACGGCCCAGGCCGGCCGACCCCTGCAACGCCATGACGGCCTGGACGGTCAGGTCGCCGTAGCTCGAGTCGGGGGTACCCAACCAGTACCCGAGGGCGGACAGCTGCTGCTGCAGCTCGAGCACCGCGGGGCCGGAGTCGCCGGGCCGCAGGATGGTCTCCTCGGGCGTGGGCTCGGGCGTCGGCTCCGGCGTGGGAGTCGGCTCCGGGCTCGGCGGCGGGGTCGACGGCTCCCGGGTGGGCGTCGGTTCGGCGGTGGGCGTCGGGGCGGTCGGCTCCGACGTCGTGGGCTCCGACGTCGTGGGCGTCGGCTCCGGGCTCGTGGTCTCGGGCGCGGTCGTCGTGGTGCTCGTCGACGGCTGCGTGGACGATGAGCTCGTGGCGCTCGTGGCAGTCGTGGACGGTGAACTCGTGGACGACGAGCTCGTGGACGAGGACGAGCTGCTCGTCACCCGCTCGGTCGGGGACGTGCTGGTCGAGCTCGTCCCATCGGGGGTGCGAGCCTCCGGCGCCCCCTGCGCGCCACACCCCGCGAGCAGCGCCGCCGTTGCGAGCGCTGCTGCCACCCTGCTGGTCCGGATCGTCATGTGTCCTCGTACCTCTCGTCCGCGTGCAGTCTCCTGACCCCGGACGCGCCCTCCCCCGCACTTGTTGCGTGTCGCCGCAGACTGTGACCGTTGTGTGACCCCCGCACATGGTCCGGCGGTGACCCGGGGGCAGGGGCATGGTTCGCAATCCCCACCTCGCGCACTATCCTCGCTACGCCGGTGTGTTACCGGGCTCACGCTCGGCGGCCCCGGCGCGAAGGACGATCCGCCCGGCGGACCCCTGCCGTGATCGTCGACCACGACCTCGCCACACACGGGCTTGCCCCGGAGGAGGACCACGCTGTGCTTGACCTGCAGATGCCGCACCCGTCCCTGGACGTGGGCCTGTGACGAGCGACCTGCCCGCTGCCGGCGACTCCGGCTGGAGCGACCCCGACACGCTCGGTGCGATCCCTCCGGTCCGCACCGTCACCTACTGCGGCCACTGCGGCGAGTCGGCATCGAAGAAGAGCCACGTGCTCTGCCGCCAGCGCCTCGAGCAGGGTCCGCCGCAGTACTGCCCGAGCTGCCGGCGCCGCCTGACGGTGAACGAGACCGCCGAGGGCTGGGTCGCGGAGTGCAAGAAGCACGGGGAGACGTCCGGGACGATCACCCGGGCCTGAGACTGACCAGTCCTGCGGACTTGTGCCCTACCTCGTGTGGTGGGACGCGTCCCGTGACATGAGGTAGGGCACAAGCCTGCCCGCACGCGGGGGCGAAGGGGGGATGCCCCCTTCGCCCCCGCTCGGCTGCGCGGAGGGAACAGCCCGCACCACCCCGGCGTCCGGTCAGATGGTTGAACTTGCTACTATTTTGGTTGAACCTTCATCTTCACTGACCACCCCACAAGGGAGCCCCACATGAACGTCATCGTCCTCGTCGGCAGCCTCCGCGCCGACTCCACGAACCGTCAGCTCGCCGAGAACGCGATCGCCCAGCTGCCCGAGGGCAGCACCGCCCGGGTCTTCGACCGCGTCGCCGACCTGCCGCACTACTCCGAGGACCTCGACGCCGAGGGTCGCGTCCCGGCCGTCGCCGAGGAGCTGCGCCGCGCCATCGCGGACGCCGACGCACTGATCGCCGTCACGCCGGAGTACAACGGCACCCTGTCGAGCGTCATGAAGAACGCCATCGACTGGGCCTCGCGCCCCTACGGCGAGGCCTGCGTCTCCGGCACGCGGACGATCGTGCTGGCCGCCTCCGCCGCCCCGTATGCAGCGCAGTGGGCCCGCACCGACGCCGTGCGCGCCCTCCAGGTCGCCGGCGCCGATGTCGTCGAGGACACCTTCGGCGTGGGGACCTCCCACGAGGCCTTCGTCGACGGCACGCTGGTCGACGCCGAGGCCCTCGCCGAGCTGCGGGCCCTCGTGGGCCGTCTCGCCGCCACCCCCGTCGCCTGACACCACATCGCCCCACCGAAGGGCCGTCGTCCACCGCGGACGGCGGCCCTTCGGCGCGCACCCGCCCCCTTCGCAACTGCTTAGGCTCCTGCACAGAAGCAGGCCCCACCCGCGCAACTGCTTAGGCTCCTGCAGAGAAACGGCCCCCTTCTGCGCAACTGCTTAGGCTCCTGCGAAGGATTTTGCACGATTGTCGCGATAGTGCAGAATGCACTCTGTGGCAATTAGTGCAACGACCAGCAGCAGGCGGCAGGCGATCATCGCCGCCGCCCAGCGCCTGGCGGTCAAGCGCGGCTACTCCGGCTTCACCGTCGAGGACCTCGCCGCCGCGGTGGGGTGCTCGCGCCGCACCCTCTTCAACCACGTCTCCTCCAAGGAGGAGGCCGTCCTCGGCGTGCTGCCCCGGATCACCGACGAGCAGGTCGCGACCCTGCGCTCGGGCGGCCCGACGGGTGACCTCGTGGAGGACCTCGTCATCACCGCCATCGACAGCCTCGGCGGCGACGACGCAACCGCCGCGGACTGGCAGCAGCTGCATGACGTCATCCGCCGCAACCCCGAGCTGCTCGTGCGCGTACAGGACCACGTGGACGAGCTCGGCCTGTCCCTGGTCACGCACCTCGCCGCCCGTGACGGGGTCGGCGAGGAGCAGGCCAAGATCGTCTTCACCGTCGTCGGCGGTCTCATCGGACGTGCCGTCCAGGACCTCATCGAGGCCTCACCCAGCGACCTCGGCACCGGGGGCCTGACCGCCCGCATCCACCACAACCTCGACCTCGCCCGCGAGGTCCTCGCCCCCCGTACCGGCAGCACATCGTGCGCAACTGCTTAGGCTCCTGCGCCCTCTCCGCGCACCCGGCCCCGAGCTCCACGTAGCGCGGCTGACCCCCTTCGTCCTCCTCCGGCCCCGACGACGAGGCCACCACCCACGACGCCCCGAAAGGCACCCACCATGGCCCACGCCCTCTACCGGCTCGGGCGGCTCGCGCACCGGCGCTGGCCCGCCTTCCTCGTCGGCTGGCTCCTCGTCCTCGTCGCCATCGGCGGCGTCGCCACGACGATCGCCAAGCCGATGTCCGATTCCTTCACGATCCCGGGGATCCCCTCCGAGCAGGCCATGGAGCTGCAGCAGGAGCTCTTCCCCGGCGCCGACGACCCGCTCGAGACCCCCGCGGGCACCGTCGTCGTGGCTGCACCCGAGGACGAGCGCCTCTCCGACCCGGCCAACCGCAAGGCCGTGGAGGACCTGCTCACCGCGCTGCGCGAGGTGCCGCAGGCGGGCGACCCGGAGCAGTTCGTCAATCCCGTCACCGCGGACCGGGGCGTGACCCAGCAGTACCTCGCGTCGGCGCAGGAGAACGGCACGCCCAAGGAGGTCGCCGAGGCCAACGCCGCGGTCGTCTCCCCGCTGTCCGAGGACGGGCGTGCCGGCCTGATCCAGTGGACCTTCGACGCGGACTCCGTCACCGACGTCGAGCCGGCCACCAAGGACGCCGTCCACGCGGCCGTCGAGGACGCCCGCGACGCCGGGCTCGAGGCCGCCGCCACCGGCTCCGGCATGCAGGGCATGCCGGAGATGGGCGTCACGAGCGAGCTCATCGGCATCGGCGTCGCGCTGCTGGTGCTCGTGCTGACCTTCGGCTCGCTCGTCGCCGCCGGCCTGCCGATCCTCACCGCACTCGTCGGTGTCGGCACCGGCGCGCTCGGCGTCCTCGGCGCGACCGCCTTCTTCGACCTGTCGACGACCACCCCGATCCTGGCCACGATGCTCGGCCTCGCCGTCGGCATCGACTACGCGCTCTTCATCCTCTCCCGCTACCGCACCGAGCTGCGGGAGACGGGCGACCGCGAGCACGCGATGGGCCTGGCCGTCGGCCGGGCCGGCTCGGCCGTCGTCTTCGCCGGCCTGACGGTGATCATCGCGCTCGCCGCGCTCGCCGTCGTCAACATCCCCTTCCTCACCGCCATGGGCCTGGCCGCCGCGGGTACCGTCCTCGTCGCCGTGCTCGTCGCCCTCACCCTGCTGCCGGCGATCCTCGGGGCGCTCGGCCGGCGCGCGTTCGCCGGGCAGATCCGCAAGGACCGGATCGTCGAGGAGGGCGCCACCACCGACAACGGCGGCACCCGCTGGGCCCGCGCCATCGGCGCCCGCCCGGTCCTGGCCGTGCTCGTCACGGTCCTCGCCCTCGGCGCCCTGGCCGTCCCGGCCAAGGACCTCAGCCTCGCGTTGCCGACCGACTCGACCGCCGCGGAGGGCACCTCCCAGCGCCAGGCGGGCGACCTCATCGCCGAGCACTTCGGCGAGGGCCAGGAGGCCCGCATGGCCGTCGTCGTCGACGCCCGTGAGGTCGAGGACCCGCGCGCGGCCGGTGCCGCCTTCGGCGAGGTCGCGGCCGAGCTCGGTGCGCTCGACGGCGTGGCCAACGCCCAGGTCGTCGGTGTCAACGAGTCCGGGCAGGGTGGCCAGGTGCTCGTCACCCCCACCACCTCGGCGAGCGACCCCGCCACCGAGGAGCTGCTGCACGAGGTGCGCGACCGGGTCCCGCAGCTCGAGGAGGCGACCGGCACGACGATCGGCGTCACCGGCCTCAACGCGATCCAGGTGGACGTCTCGGAGAAGCTCCAGGACGCGCTCGTCCCCTACCTCGCGGTCGTCGTCGGGCTGGCCTTCGTGCTGCTGATGCTCGTCTTCCGCTCGGTCCTCGTGCCGCTCACCGCGACGCTCGGCTTCGTCCTGTCGACGATGGCGACGCTCGGGGCGACCGTGCTCGTCTTCCAGGAGGGCCTCTTCGGCCTCGTCGACGGGGCCCCGCTGATCAGCTTCCTGCCGATCCTGATGATCGGGATCGTCTTCGGCCTGGCGATGGACTACCAGGTCTTCCTCGTCACGCGGATGCGGGAGGCGTACGTCCACGGGGAGAGCGCCCACGAGGCGGTCGTCGACGGATTCCGCCACGGGGCCCGGGTCGTCACGGCGGCCGCGGTGATCATGATCTCCGTCTTCGCCGCCTTCGTGCTGCAGCCGGACAACCTCATCAAGTCGATGGGCTTCGCACTGGCGACCGCCGTCCTGCTCGACGCCTTCGTCGTGCGGATGGCGCTCATCCCGGCGCTGATGTACCTGCTCGGTGACCGCGCCTGGGCGATGCCGCGCTGGCTCGACCGCCTGCTGCCCAACGTCGACGTCGAGGGCGAGGCGCTCACCCGGCGCACCGCCGCGGCACCGGCCGAGGAGAGGGTCCCGGTCTAGCCCCTCCCTGTCGCCCCTCGCCGCGGGACCCGCAGGTGAGGGGCGAAGGGGGACCCGGTACCGGCTGCGACATGGATACGATCGGACGGAGGACCACGGAGGTGTCAAGAGGGGGTGAGGCGGTGCGCCGCACGCGTGTCGCGATCATGGGGGCCGGCAGCATCGGCTGCCATCTCGGGGGCTGGCTCGCCTCGTCCAGTGACGTCACTCTCATCGGCCGCGCCCCGATCATCGACGCCATCGAGCAGCAGGGGGTGACGGTCAGCGACCTCAAGGGCCGCAGCCGCACCGTCCCGCCCGAGCGCCTCACCCTGGCGACCGAGGCCAGCGCCGTCGTCGACACCGACTACGTGCTGATGACGACCAAGAGCAGCGGCACCGTCCACGCCACCCGGCAGATCGCGCCGTACCTCGACCACGACTCGGTGGTCGTCTCCTTCCAGAACGGGCTGCGCGCCGCCTCGATGATCGACGAGGCTCTCGGCTCGGCCTTCCCCAGCCGAGCCTCCCGACCGCTCGCGCTGTCGGGGATGGTCCCCTTCAACGTCGTGCGCGTCGGCGAGACCCACTGGGCGCAGACGGTCAGCGGGCGGATGAAGGTCAAGGACCACCCACGCGTCGACCCCTTCATCCGGGCGGCCCACGGCGCCGGGCTGCAGATCGAGGTCGAGCCGGACATGCGCGGCGTCCTCTTCGGCAAGCTCCTGCTCAACCTCAACAACGCCGTCAACGCCCTCACCGGTGAGCCGCTGGCCGTCCAGCTGCGCGACCGCGACTGCCGCACCGTGCTCGCCGCCTGCCAGGAGGAGGCCCTCTTCCTCGCCAAGCGCCTCGGCGTGAGCCCGGCGGGGACGACACCTCTGCCACCGGTCCTCGTGCCCACGCTGCTGCGCGCCCCGGACCCGGTCTTCGCCGGGCTCTCACGCGCCTCCCTCAAGGTCGCGCCGGAGGCCCGCTCGTCGATGGCCGACGACCTGGCCGCGGGTCGCCCCACCGAGATCGACGAGATGCAGGGCGCGGTCGTCGCGCTGGCCGAGACCCACGGCACCACCGCCCCGGTGTGCGCCCGGGTCGTCGACCTCGTCCGCGAGGCGGAGGCGGCCGGCCCCGACCGCCGCCGCTGGACCGGCGCGCAGCTGCGCCGCGCCGTCGGCGTGTAAGCGGCCCCGGACACGGCCGGGTGGATGTATCGGCGAGCGCTGGGCGACGCGCGGATACATCGACCGAGGAGACGACCTCCGATTGGTCCTCCCCGGGCTCGTGGGCGACGATGTCCGTATGACGTATCGGATCACGGTGGTGTGCACGGGCAACATCTGCCGCTCGCCGATGGCCGAATTCGTGCTGCGGGAGCGCTTCGAGGAGGCCGGTCTGTCCGACCGGGTCGCCATCGACTCGGCCGGGACGACCTCGTGGGAGGAGGGCAACCCGGCCGACCCGCGCACGATCGACGCGCTGGAGCGGCACGGGCACACCGGTGACTACTCGGGCCACCGCGCTCGCGTCTTCGACCGGCGCTCCTTCACCGATGTCGACCTCGTCCTGGCCGCCGACCACGAGCACTACTCGGTGCTGCGCCGGCTCGCGGCCGTGCCCGATGCGCAGTCGAAGATCCGGATGATCCGGTCCTTCGACCCCAGCGGGCCCAAGGGGGACGCCCTGGCGATCGACGACCCGTGGTACGGCGACGACGCCTCCTTCGACCGCACCTACGCCGAGGTCGTCGCGGCCGCCGACGGCATCGTCGACTTCGTCCGTGAGCAGCTCGCGTCGCGCGAGTGAGTCCCCGCGCGCACGACGCGCCACGTCCAGCGGGCTCCCAGTCCGGTGTCAGACAGGGCGGGTACCCTCCGTCGCATGCCACGACGCCGGTTCACCACTGCCGCAAGCGCGCTGATCGCGTCCGCGGCACTGGTCGTCTCCGCCTGCGGCGGTGACGCCAACGGCGGTCCCTCGTCGAGCTCCCCCTCCGAGACCAGCTCTGGACCGTCGACCAGCAGCTCGACCTCCTCGTCGCCGACCTCGCCCACCCCGACCGACCCGCCGACGCCCGACCCCTACGCGATCAACTGCAAGCTCCTCCCGCAGAAGGTCGTCGACGAGTGGACGACCGACGGCGAGCCCGCGACGGTCGAGGCCACGGAGGACGGCTGCCGCGTCGTCAGCTCCAGCCCCGAGGGGGCCCTGATGGTCCAGTGGCGCTACCTCGACGTGCCCGCGTCCTCCGGCGACCAGGGCCTGGTGCAGGACGTGAGCGAGTCGAGCGAGGCGGTCGAGATCGAGGAGGGCGTGACCGCCGTGCGCAGCGACACCGACGTCGACCCGACCCGCAAGACGCGGCTCTACGTCACCTTCGACAACGGCCGCACCCTCTACGCCGAGGCGACGGCGACCCTCGACCGGCCGCGGACCATGCCGGAGCTGCACCGCATGACGAGCCGGGTCGTCAAGACCTACGCCGACCAGCCGCCGCTGCCCACCCCGCCGGTCGACCCGGAGTCCTCCTCGACCTCGAGCTGACGATCTCGACGGGCGCCGCGTCCGACCGGGGCAGGGGCCCCCTTCGCCTGATGGGAAGATGTGCGCATGCAGAGCCTCGCTGACGCCACTCCCCAGATCGCCCTCGGTGCGCTCGACGGCCGCTACCGACCCGCCGTCGCCCCGCTCATCGACCACCTGAGCGAGCCGGCGCTGAACCGGATGCGCGTGCACGTCGAGGTCGAGTGGCTGATCCACCTGACGGCCCACCAGGTCGTGCCGGGCGTGCGCGCCCTGACCGAGGACGAGCAGGCCGCGCTGCGGCAGGTGGTCGAGGACTTCGGCCCCGAGGACATCGCCGAGATGGCCGCGACGGAGAAGGTCACGCAGCACGACGTCAAGGCCGTCGAGTACTTCCTCAAGCAGCGCCTCTCCCGGATCGCGCCGGACGCGCAGGACAGCGGTCTGGCCGAGCTGATCCACTTCTGCTGCACCAGCGAGGACATCAACAACCTCTCCTACGCCCTCATGGTCCAGGGGGCCGTGACGCAGGTGTGGCTGCCCCGCGCCGAAGGACTCGTCGACGCGCTGGCCGGGATGGCCGACCAGCTGCGCGAGGTGCCGCTGCTCGCCCACACCCACGGGCAGCCGGCGACGCCGACGACGATGGGCAAGGAACTGGCCGTGCTGGCGCACCGCCTGCAGCGCCAGCTGCGCCGCATCCGCGGAGCCGAGTACCTCGGCAAGCTCAACGGCGCGACCGGCACCTACGGCGCGCACCTCGCGGCCGTCCCGGACGCGGACTGGCCGCAGATCTCGCGCGCCTTCGTCACGCACCTGGGCCTGACGTGGAACCCGCTGACCACGCAGATCGAGTCGCACGACTGGCAGGCCGAGGTCTACGCCGACATCGCCCGCTTCAACCGCGTGCTGCACAACCTCTGCACCGACATGTGGAGCTACATCTCGCTGGGCTACTTCGCCCAGGTGCGCGGGCAGGGCACCGTCGGCTCGAGCACGATGCCGCACAAGGTCAACCCGATCCGCTTCGAGAACGCCGAGGCCAACCTCGAGGTGAGCAACGCCCTGCTCGACGTGCTCGCGACAACGCTCGTGCAGTCGCGCCTGCAGCGCGACCTCACCGACAGCTCGATGCAGCGCAACATCGGCACCGCCCTGGGCCACTCGCTGCTCGCCCTGGACAACGCCAGCCGCGGGCTCGCCGGCCTGGACGCCGTGCCCGAGGCGATGGCCGCCGACCTCGACGCCAACTGGGAGGTGCTCGGCGAGCCGATCCAGTCGGTGATGCGGGCGCTCGCAGCCCAGGGGGTCGAGGGCATGGACGAGCCCTACGAGCGGCTGAAGGAACTCACTCGCGGTCGACGCATCGGGCAGCCGGATCTCGTGGAGTTCGTCCGCGGCCTCGGGCTGCCGGCCGACGTGGAGGAGCGGCTCGCGGCGCTGACCCCGCAGACCTACATCGGCCTGGCGCCGAGCCTCGTCGACATCGTCCAGGAGGACGACGCGTGAGCGCCGCACCGCAGACCCACAGCGACTCCGCCGTCAAGGAGATCGCCTACGTCGCGGTCTTCGCGGCGCTCATCGTCGCGCTGACCCTCTTCCCCGCGATCGACATCGGTCCGGTGCCGATCACGCTGCAGACCTTCGCCGTCGCGCTCGCCGCGATGGTCCTCGGTGCACGCCGCGGCGCGCTGACCGTGCTGACCTACCTGGCGCTCATCGCGATCGGCCTGCCCGTCGCCGCGGGCTACGTCGGTGGGCTCGGGGTCTTCGCCGGGCCCACCGGCGGCTTCCTCGTCGGATTCGTCCCGACGGCGCTCGTCGTCGGGGCCCTCGCGACGTGGGCCGTGCGCCGCGAGGTCTCGGTGCTGCGGCTCGTGCTCGCCGGCATCGCCGGCATGCCCGTGCTCTACGTCATCGGCACCGCGTGGCTGATGACCGTCACCGGGATGGGTCTCGGCGCGGCGCTGGGCGCGGCCGTGCTGCCCTTCCTCATCGGTGACGTGGTCAAGAACGTCCTCGCGGCGATCGTCGCCGCGGGTGCCCTGCGCGCGCTGCCCGACCTGCGTCGCCGCTGAGCCGGGTCGAGCCGATCCTGCGCCGATGAGCATCCGATTCGAGGAGGTCCACCTCGACCTCGGGGACCGCACGGTCCTGCGCGGGATCGACGCGGAGCTGACCGAGCGACGCGTCGGCATCATCGGCGCCAACGGCTCGGGCAAGTCCAGCCTCGCCCGCACGATCAACGCGCTCGTGCGGCCGACCCGTGGTCGGGTGCTCCTCTCGGGTCGGGACGTCGCTGAGGACCCGAAGGGGGCCCGCCGCACCGTGGGTTTCCTCTTCCCCGACGCGACCTCGCAGATCGTCATGCCCACGGTGCGTGAGGACCTCGCGTTCTCGGTGCGGGGACTGCCCCGCGCCGAGCGCGAGGCGAAGGTCGAGGCGGCGCTGGTCGCCTCGGGTCTGGCCGACCACGCCGACCACCCCTGCCACCTGCTCTCCTCGGGCCAGCAGCAGCAGCTCGCGCTGGCCGCGGTGCTGCTCGTCGACCCGGAGATCATCGTGGCCGACGAGCCGACGACCCTGCTCGACCTGCGCAACCAGCGCGCGGCCCGGGAGCGCTTCGCCGCGCTGCGCCAACAGTTCGTGCTCGTCACCCACCACCTGGAGCTGCTCGAGGACTTCGACCGGGTGCTGCTCATCGCCGACGGGGTGATCGCTGCGGACGGGGCACCGGCCGAGGTGATCGAGCACTACGAGCGGATGATGGCGTGAACCTCGTCGGGGTCTACCGCTCCGGCGACTCGTGGGCGCACCGGCTGCCTGCGGGGGTGAAGATCCTCGCGCTCGTGCTCCTCACGATCGGGGCGCTGCTGATCTCCTCACCGTGGGTCGCGCTCGGCCTGCTCGCGACGTCGCTGGTCGCCCTGCTGTCGACCGGGGTGCGGCTGCGCATGCTCTCCAAGCCGCTGCGCTTCGTCGGCATCGCCGCGGTCGTGCTGGCCGCGATCATGTGGTGGCAGCAGGGCCCGGGCGCCGCGGCCGTGACCGTCGGGCGCCTGCTCTCCCTCGTGCTGCTCGCATGGACGGTCTCGCTGACCACCCGGGTGAGCGAGATGCTGGCCACCCTGCAGCGCGGTCTCTCCCCGCTGCGACGGGTCGGTGTCAACACCGAGGTCATCGGGATGACCATCGCCCTGGCCGTGCGCAGCGTGCCGCTGCTCATGGCGACCGTCGAGACCGCACAGCAGGCGCGACGGGCCCGTGGGCGCGGGTGGTCGATCACCGCGCTCGGGGTTCCTGTCGTCGTGCGGTCGGCGCGGGTCGCGGAGGAGCTGGGTGATGCGCTCATCGCGCGGGGGTACGACCCGGGCGAGCGGCCGGAGAGCTGACCGGCCAGCCCTCGGCCCAGCGGAGAGCCGGTGGACCCTTCCGCCAAGAGGCGCGTCAGCTGAAGGCGGTCATCATCTTCAACGCGACCGGACCCAGCAGCACGATGAAGAGCACCGGCAGGATGCACAGCATCAGCGGGAAGATCACCTTGACCGGGATCTGCATGGCCTTCTCCTCCGCACGCTGGCGCCGTTTCATCCGCATCTCGGCTGCCTGCGTGCGCAGCACGTCGACCACGGCGACACCGTAGGCGTCGGCCTGGATGATCGAGCGGACGAAGCGGCGCAGGTCGGGTACATCGGTCCGCTGGGCGAGCGCGTCATAGGCGTCCCGGCGGGACTGGCCGAGCTGGATGTCCTGCAGGGTGCGCACCAGCTCCTCGGCCAGGGGTCCGTCCCCGTTCTTCCCGGCCCGTGCCATGGCGGAGTCGAAGCCCAGTCCGGCCTCGACGGCGATCATCATCTGGTCCAGGGTGTCGGCCAACGACAGGGTGATCTCCTCGCGTCGTTCCAGTCCGCGGCTGTACAGCAGCAGCTCGGGCACGAAGTAGCACACCAGCGTGACCGTGAGCCCCAGCACGATCAGCAGCGGCTTGCTGGTCAGGAGCAGGGTGACGAGCACGCCGAAGACCGGGAGCACCGTCTTGACGACGAGGAGCCTCTCGAGCTGCCAGGCCGCCGGGCGCCCCGCCCGCCCGTGGAGCAGGTCCAACCGCCTGACGACCCCTGCCGGAGTGAGTCGGCGGGCGAGCACGGGAAGGGCAGCGGCGGCGGGCTCTCGTGCCCCGTCGTCCTCTCCACCGGCACCGGTGCTGGGGAGGCCGCGATGGAGATTGGTCACGACGCGCCGGCGCGTCACGTCCGGGCCGGCCACCACCGCCCAGACGAGCACGCCCAGGCAGAGGCCGGTGGCGACGGCGGTCAGCAGGATCATCGGCGGCACGCTCGCCCTCCTTCCATGTCCACGACGGCCATCAGAACGTGATGCGTGCGGTCTTGCGGAGCCACACGCCTCCGATGGCGAACATCACGAGCGACAGGGCGAGCAGCCCGTAGCCGAGGAGGCTCTGCGTGAACGGAGCCAGGTACTCGGGGTTGGTGAGCCAGAGGAAGCCGGCGATGCCGACCGGCAGCGCCATGAGGACGTAGACGGACATCTTCCCCTCTGCCGCCAAGACCTTGACCTGACGGCGGATCTGGTTGCGCTCACGGATGGTGTGACCGACGCCGTCGAGCACGTCGGCGAGGTTGCCGCCCACCTCACGATTGATGACGATCGCTTGCATGACCCAGTTGAAGTCCTCGCTGCCCATGCGCTCGGCGGTCTCGTCGAGGGCCTCGTTGAGCGGGCGGCCGACTCTCGTCTCGTTGATGATGCGGGCGAACTCGGTGGAGGTCGGCTCCTCGGCCTCGGTGGCGACGGACGCCAGGGCCTGCAGGAGGCTGTGACCCGCCCGCAGGCTGGATGCCATGAGCTGGAGGGAGTCGTCGAGCTGCTCGGCGAACGCGACCCGACGCCGGCTCGCCAGGACGCGTAGTGCGATCTTGGCGACGAGGGGGGCCGCCGCGGCCAGCGGGAGGGCGAGCAGCGGACCCGCCAGGAGCAGGCCGATCGTGGCGGCGACCAGGGCGCCGATGCCCACCAGGAAGGCGAAGTCCTGGACTCGCGTGGTCAGGCCGGCGTTGTCCAGGGCAGCAGCGATGCTGTTGTCGGCACCGCGACGGCGAAGGATCGTGTCGACGAGCCTCGTCGCCGTGTCGGTGGCACCGGTCAGGGCACTGGGGCGCGCGTCCTGCGGACGACGTCGGTCCCTGGGCAGGCGTGCCGGCCCGGGACTGAGCAGCAGGTAGGTCAGCACGAGGAGCGCGAGGGCGAGGGCGATCACACCCGGCCCGGCGCCGGACGTCAGGACCCGGGTCACCGGTACGCACCGCTCTGGGGTGCACCGAAGACGCTCGGCGACAGGGTGATGCCCAGGTCGGCGAAGCGGTCGGTGAAGGTGGGTCGGATCCCGGTCGGCTCCGGCTTGCCGAGGAACCTGCCGGAGGCGTCCACGCCGGCCGAGTAGTCGAAGAGGAAGGCGTCCTGCAGGGTGACGGTCTGCCCTTCCATGCCCTGCAGCTCGGTGACCGCGGTGACTCGACGGGTGCCGTCGCGCAGACGGGTCAGCTGGACGATCACGTCGACCGCGGAGGCGATCTGCTCGCGGATCGCGCGCAGCGGCAGGTCCATGCCGGCCATGAGTACGAGGGTCTCCAGACGCGCGACGGCGTCACGCGGTGAGTTCGCGTGCACGGTCGACAGCGAGCCGTCATGGCCCGTGTTCATCGCCTGCAGCATGTCCAGGGTCTCCCCGCCGCGGACCTCGCCGACGACGATGCGGTCGGGGCGCATGCGCAGCGAGTTGCGCACCAGCTCGCGGATGCTGATCTCGCCCTTGCCCTCGATGTTGGACGGGCGGCTCTCCAGGCGCACGATGTGCTCCTGCTGCAGCTGCAGCTCCACCGCGTCCTCGATCGTGACGATCCGCTCCCCCTCGGGGATGAAGGAGGAGAGCACGTTCAGCAGGGTGGTCTTCCCCGTCCCGGTGCCACCGGAGACGATGATGTTCAGCCGTGCCTCGACGCAGGCCTGGAGCAGTTCTGCCATCTCGGGGCTGATCGTGCCGAACCCGATGAGGTCGTTGACCTTGAAGGGATCCTTGGCGAACTTGCGGATCGTCAGCGTCGAGCCGCTGAAGGCCAGCGGTGGGATGACCGCGTTGACGCGGGAACCGTCGGCCAGGCGTGCGTCGACCAACGGGGAGGACTCGTCGATGCGGCGACCGACCCGGGAGACGATGCGTTCGATCACCCGCCGCAGCTGCTCCTCGGAGGTGAACCGTGCATCGCTGCGGGTGAGCTTGCCCTGGTGCTCGACGTAGACCATCTCGGGGCCGTTGACCATGATCTCGGTGACCTCCGGGTCGTCGAGCAGCCGCTGCAGGGGGCCGTGGCCGAGGACGTCGTCCTGCACCTCCCGGATCAGTCTGCGGCGCTCGTCGCCGGAGAGGGGCACCTTCTCCTCCTCCACGACGTGGTTCAGCTCGGTGCGCACGATGTGGTGGAGCTGGTCCTCGTCCAACGAGGGGTCGTTGAGTCGGGCGCCGATCCGCTCGAAGAGGGTCGTGGTGGCGCGGTCCTTCAGCTTGGTCAGGGCATCGCTGCCCGTCGTGACGGTGGCCGGTGGTGTGCGGGGAGATGTCCCCGGAGACGTCTTCCGCGGCGAGGTGGGCGGGGTCGTCGTCCGGGCTCTCGCGTCCGCCGCGGGTGCCTTCGCGGGCTGGGTCTGCGTCTTCACCGGCGACGTCGCCGGGGGCGGCACGGGGGGCGGGACGCTCTCGCTTCCGCTCGCGCTCGACGGGCTCGGGGCAACAGGCGGGGTCCCGGGGCGCTGCGGAGACGCGACGGGGTCCTGGCCAGCAGGACGGCCGCCGCCCTGCTGGTCGCGCATTGCCTGCAGGCGTTCGGACAGGTTCATCGTCCTCTCCTTCGTCCGTGACGGGGCGGGCGTGAGTCGGGGTCCGGCTGCGCGATGACGGTCTCGGGGATCGTGAGTCGCTCGACCAGACGTCGTAACCCTTTCGTCACCGGGTCGCGGCCCCCCGACTGCAGGAGCGGCACCCCCTTGTTGGTGGCGACCCGGGTGGCGGGCGATACGGGCAGCCGGAGGTCGACCTTGGTGCCGATGGTGGCTTCCACGTCCGCGACCGACAGCCCCCCGCGCTTGTCGGCGAAGTTGACGACGACGTGCCGGGCGGGGGTGAGCATCCCGAGCTCTGCCAGCGTGTCCAGCTCCTTGCGCAGGCCGCGCACGCCCGGCACGTCCATGCTGGTCAGCAGGACGTGGTCGGTGGTGCGGTCCAGCGCGGCGAGGGTGTGCTCGGACAGGCCCGGGGCGGTGTCGACGACGACGTAGCGGAACTCGAGAGCGAGCATCTGCAGCAGCTGCGAGACGTCCTCACTGGTGATCGTGTCGGCCGCGGCGGGCGAGGGCGGTCCGCAGATGACGTGCAGGCCCGTCTCGTGGAGGGTCAGGAAGGTCTTGAGGACCATGGAGTCGCGTGCCGCCGAGCCGTGGACGACGTCGGCCAGGGTGAATTCCGGGGCCAGGTCTAACGCGGTGGCGACATCGCCGAACTGTGCGTCGAGATCGACGAGGACGGTGGAGTTGGGGGCGGTGCGCGCCAGGCCGACGGCCAGGTTGGTGGCCACGGTGGTCTTGCCCACACCCCCCTTGGGGGAGAGCACGCCGATCACCCGTCCCGTCGCCGGAAGGTCGTCCGAGCTCGGGGGCGCGACGGTCTGCGCGAGTGCCTGCGCGGCGAGCGAGGCCCGGTCGAGGACGGACTGGACCTCGGCGATGTCGGCCTGCGGGTGGTAGATGTCGCGGACGCCGGCGCGCATGGCAGCCAGCCCGAGATCCGGACCGTGCTCGGCGACCAGGACCACGGCGATCTGCGGGCACTGCTCGTCCAGCAGCGTCGCCAAGTCGAGGGCGTGCTCCTCGGCCAGCTCGGTGTCCAGCACCACCACGTCCGGTGCGGGGGCACCGTCGAGCAGTGCGAAGAGCTGGGCCGGGTTGCTCGGCAGGGGCGCCGGAGGCAGGGCGACGAACGCTCCCCCGGTCGCGGCGCGGAACCGGGCCTCCAGATCCGCGGAGGCGGTGGCCAGTGCGATGCGGGTCATTGGCCCAGGTTCTCCCGCGTCACGGTACGAGCGCCGCTGGCATCGGCCTTCGCGCCCTCCAGCGAGAGCCAGATGCGCTCGTACTCGGCCGCGTAGACGACCTTCTCCGCCGCCGGAGCGTCGAGTGCCAGCGTGACCATGATGGTCTCGGCCGGCGGTGCGGCAGCCGCGGGCTCGGCGGCCGGCTCGGCGGCCGGGTCAGCCGGCGGGGCCACCCCGCCCTGGACCCTGGTCACGAGCACGTTGTGGTCCATGAGGGAGGTCTTGCCATCCTGGGCCTCACCCTCGAGCGAGACGAAGATGCCCACCTTCTCACCCGCGCGCAGATGGCCACCGATCACACGGGTGCGGTCCAACCGGACGGTGATCTGGTGCGACCCGGCGGGCGCCTCGATCTCCCCCGCCGCAGCAAGCGCGTCAGGCTCGACGAAGCGATGGGCCGGCAGTTGTTCGCCGGTCGTCAGCTCCGTCTCGACGACCTGTCCCGAGACCTCTTCCAGGGAGGTCAGGGCACCGGGCGCCTTCGCGGACGCCGGCACCGTCTTAACGGCGACCCGATCGGCCAGCTGGCTGGCCGGTGTGCCCTTCGGGATCTCCTCGGTGACCACGAGCACCTTGACGGGTTCGAGGTCGGACATGGCGCGCTCGTCCGCACCGGCCACGTAGGACACGATGACGAGGGTGCCGATGATGGTCAGCACGAGGGCCACTGCTGCGGCGACAAGACGACGGGACACGGGGGTGCTTCCTCTTATTCGGTCAGGGAGATGACGGCGGCACCGAGCCTCGGCGCGGTCATGCTGTAGTCGAAGGCGTCGGACAGGTCCACGAACTGGGTGAAGTACCCCCGGATGCACCGCGCGTCACCGCTGCACGGAGCGTTCCACTTGTACGAGCCGTTGAAGCTGTAACCGGTGAGCCTGAACGCCGCGTAGCCATACACGCGGTACGTCGCGGATGAGCCCGTGCCCGTCGACTTGTCGAAGATGGGCAGGAGCACCGTGGTGTCGTGCAGGGCCACGAAGTCCTCGGGGGTGCACCCGCTGGAGACCGAGACACCGGTGTCCGTCAGCAGGGTCTGGAGGATCACCGAGGTCGCGTTGCAGCTGGTGGACCCGTCGGTCTTGAGCCAGCCGAACCCGCCGGGCACGTTGCCGGACGGCCCCGGGCACGGCGTGGCGGCGCCACTGGTGCCGGACAGATAGATCGTGCGCGGTGTGGTGCCGGAGGGCAGGCCGCCACCGGTCTGGCTCTCCCACTCGCAGTAGGACAGGGCCAGGGGCAGCATGGCGGTGCCACCGCTCGGGTAGCCCCAGCCGGCCGAGCTCCTGGCCGAGACCACGGCGCTGTCCTCCTGCCCGAGCACGGGGGCGAACCAGTGCTCACTGGTGCCCTGGTTGTCCACAGTGACCCGGCCGACGGTGGGGTCGAAGTGGGCGAGGGTGGCCGTGGGGTCCCCGTCGTTGCTGTTGGGAACGGCGAGCTCCTGGGCCGTCTGGGCGGGGTCGCCGCAGGCCTCGCGCGCGCAGTCCTGGGCGATGGCCAGCACGGCGGCATCGGCTCCGGTCTGCAGCTGCTGCCGCTCGGCATACATGGCGGCGACATCGATCGAGATGGCCGCGAAGCCGATCAGCGGGACCATCAGCAGCGCCACGACGACGGCGGCCGCACCGCGCTCGCGCTCCTCGGGCCGGATCAACCGTTGCATCGCATGGTCCCCTTGCCGGTCAGCGTGACGGTGAACTGGTCGGACAGGAGCATCAAACTCACGTCCCTTGTGATGGTGACGGTGGCCGTCTGCGCCGCACCCGTGGTCGTGGCACAGGTCGTGGGGGTGACACCGATATCACCGTCCGTCAGCGTCACGAGCGGCAACGCCGAGGTCTTCGCCACGGCACGGGCGTCGGCGGGGCTGTCCTGCAGGGCCATGACCCGGACACCATCGCGAGCCGCGGCCGACAGCACGGTCTGGACATGGTAGGCCCGCCCGAACTCCGCGATGCCGAGCACCAGGAGCACCAACAGCGGGAACAGGAGAGCGAACTCCACTGCGGCCGCCCCACGATCCTGCCGTCGAGACGTCATGCACCCTCCAGATGTGCGACCGGCGCAGCAGCCGCTGGCTGCTGCGCCGGTAACGGATCCTGCGGAGATCAGAGGGTCTCGGCCGCCGGCGCCTCGCCGCCCTTCAGCTTGGTCCCGACCTCCGTGAACATCGAGTTCAGCTCAGTGCCGAGGGTCGTGACCGCGACGATGATGACAACGGCGATCAGGCCGACCAGCAGCCCGTACTCGACGGCGGTGGCGCCGCGCTCCTTGCGACCCTCGAAGCGGTCGCCGACGAGCGTGTACATGGTGGCCAGGTAAGCGGCTGCACGGTTCATGACTTTTCCTTCACTAGGTCTGCGGGTCGTCTGACCCGATCAGGGGGGAGGCCCAGTTCCTGAGATGAACCAGCGCCACGAGAAGGATGGCAGATGTTTGCTGTATCCGCAAGATCGCTTGATCCACCAGTTTTCTTGTCACGAATATATGCCGTGTCCTGGGCTACAATCCATCGCGAATTCCGCACTCAGAGAACGAGATTCGGATTCTGATCGCGCACGTCGCCACCGCAACACGGCCCCTCTGAGGTGCGCCGCTGGCTCCGATGTCGTAGGTTCCCTATGGTCGACAATTTTGCAGATAAAGAAACTCCGCAGGCAGGGCACTCCGTGTATAGTAAGGAAATGGTCAAGGAAGAGTTGGGCCTCAGAGAGCTGAAGAAGCAGATGACCCGCGAGTCGATCGCGGACGCCGCGCTTCAGTTGACCCTGGAAAAAGGGCTGAGCGACGTGACGATCGAGGAGATCGCCCAGGTGGCATTCGTCTCGCCGCGCACCGTTTCCAACTACTTCTCGTGCAAGGAAGAGGCCGTCGTGACTGCCGGCGGCGACGCCTCGGCCGACCTCATCGAGGAGTTCGCCCAGCGCCCGGAGGACGAGGCGCCCCTTGAGGCCCTACGCCAGGTGGTGACGAACTTCGTGGCCTCGACGACTTCCGAGGACCTGCGCCTGAGCGTGCAGAAGATGCAGCTGATCGACGACAACCCCTCCCTGCGCCCTTACCAAGTGGCACAGCACGCGCACCTGGAGGAGCTCCTGCGCTTGAAGATCGCCGAGCGCACTGGTGGCGACGTCGACAGGGACCTCTACCCTTGGCTCGTCGCCGCTGCCGCCGTGACCGCCGTGACCGCCGCGATGCGGCTGTGGGCGAAATCGGACAGCTCGCCCGAGGAGCTCACGCGGCTGGTGCAGACCGCCTTCACCCTGACCTCCGACGGCCTGCCATCGCCCACCCTCGGCAACTGACGCGAGCGCTCCACCCACGTCGAGACGTAAGCCGATGAGGTTGCGGACCGTCGTGTGGCCGACGGCCCGTTTGCCACGTCTAGAGCGCTCCGCCGGAGAAGACTTCCACCATCTGGATGGCACCCGGGCCGATGATGACGACGAAGAGCGCTGGGAAGATGCACAGCAGCAGTGGGAAGAGAATCTTCACGGTCACCTTCTGCGCCTTCTCCTCCGCCTTCTGCCGGCGGGTCACGCGCATCGCCGCAGTCTGCTCCCGCAACACCTTGGCGATCGGGATCCCGAGCCGATCGGCCTGCACGATGGCCGAGATGAAGTTCTTCACCTCGGGGAGGGAGACCCGCTCCCCCATTGACGAGAAGGCGTCGCCACGGGACTTACCGATCTGGATCTCCGAGAGCACCCGGGCGAACTCCCCCGAGATCGGGCCGTCGCTGTTGCGGGCCACCCGCAGCAAGGCGGCGTCGAAGCCTTGTCCGGCCTCGACGCAGACGCTCAGCACGTCAAGGGTGTCGGCGAGGTCCTTGGAGGTCTGCTGCTGACGGCGCAGGGCCACGTTGTAGAGCAGGACGTCAGGCAGGTGGAGCATCGCTGCTCCCGCCACGACCGCCAATAGGAGGCCGCTGGCGCTCAGTCCCACGTTCAGCAGTGCGAGCGCGACACCAAGGAGCAGGCACAAACCTTTCACACCCATGATCCGATCGACCGTCCACGGCGACGGGTTCCCGGCGCGGTCCAGACCTCGTGCCAAGCGCTCCGACGTCCCGGACGGGGAGAGTCTCGTCGCCAGAGCGCGCGAGGCGTTGATGACCGGCGTGACCAGACGGTCCTTGGTCGCCAGCTCACTGCGGACGATCGCCTGCGACCCGACGCTTCCCTCGATCAGCGCGAGACTCCTCGCCACCCCGGTGGGCCCACTCGGGCCGGCCCCGACAGCCATGACGATCACGACCACGGCAAGGGCGATGAAAAGGACTCCGACGACGACAATGGTCATGTCACACCTCGATCGTGACGACTTTGCGCATCCAGAGGATGCCGAAGAACAAGGACACGAGGCCCCCGACGGACATGAGTAGACCGAGGGGATGGGTCCACAACAGCTGCACGTACTCACGGTTGACCAGGGTCATGTAGAAGAAGACCCCGATCGGTAGCGCGATGAGGATGTACGCCGACAGACGCCCTTCTGCCGACAGCGTGCGCATCTGCCCGTACAAGGCCTCACGTTCGCGCAGGGTGTGCGCCGTCGTCGCCAAGGTCTCGGCGAGGTTGCCGCCCACCTCCCGCTGGATGCGGATCGCCATCACTGCCATGGCCATGGCCTCACTGCCCATCCGATCCGCCATGTGCTCCAGCGCGTCGGCAATGTCGGTCCCGATCCGGGTCTCGGCGAGAGCCCGGGAGAACTCCTTGCCCACGGGGGGCGCCGAGTCCTGCGCGACGGCATCGAGCGACTGCGGCAGGCCGAACCCACTGCGCAGGCTCGTCGAGACGAGCACGAGAGCGTCCGGCAGCAGGCGCTCGAAGGCCTTGGCCCGGCGGGCGGCGAGGAAGCGCAGAAGTACCTGTGGGAACACCACGCCCAGCGTCAGCCCCAGAATGGCGCCGACGAGCTTGGCGTCGGGCATGAGGACGACTCCGACGGCAACGGCCGCGATGACCGCCACCACGCACAGCACGAACCACTCACCAGCCCGCAGCGGCAGGTCGGCACGGTGGATCAGCTGCATCGTCCGGGCCGTGGACCGCCGCCCCTGCATCCTTCGCTCACCGAAGACGACGAGCCGCTCGCTGAGCGACGAGGAGGCCTCCTTCCCCTCGCGACGCGACCGCACCATGGTGGGAGCCACGTAGCTCTCGACGGCAGCCAGCCGTTGCTCACGACGGGTCTGCACGGTGGGCACGATGAGGCCGAAGGCAAAGAGGAAAACGGCAACGCCGATGGCCAGCGCCCCGATCAACGGCAACGTGAAGGAGCGCCATGGGGAGTCATCCAGGGCAGGCACCGGCAGCGCTGCAGTGCCCGCCTCCTCGTCCGACTCTGGATCGGGGGCGGGTGCCGAGCCGAGATCGATCCTCTGCTCCACGGCGAAGGGGGCGCCCCCTGCGGTCCCCTCGAGCCGGACCGTGTGGATGCCTGAGAGCTGCTCCGGCGTCGTGATCTCGAACTTGGCCTGCGACTTCAGGGCACGGGCCGCCGTCTGGAAGGCGTCCCCGACTGCTGTCGCGTCATCGGCGGCGAGCATCGACCCACCACCGGCAGTGGCGAAGCCGCCGAGGGCGTTCATCGTGTCCTTGTCCTCCGTCTGGAAGCGCACGACATCGACGCGGATCCCACGGTCTCGCACCGCCTTGGTCGCCGACGCCAGGTCCCTCTTCGGCTGCTCGCTCATGGTGTCGGCACCGTCGCTGAGCAGGACCATGCTGCGGTCCCCGTCCCCGCCCAGTTCCTTCGCCGCGGCCATGACGGCGGCGTACAGACTCGTCTCACCGCGGGCCATCAGCCCGTCAACGACCCGTTGCACCTTCGTGCGGTCAGTCGTCGGTGGCAGATCGACGCCGGCGGTGTCCGCGAACGTCGTCACCCCGACCTGCACGTCCTTCGGTGCCTCCTGCAAGTAGGCGCGACTCGCCGAGCGGACGGTCGCCATCCCGTCGGCCCCCATCGATCCGCTGGTGTCGATGACCAGCATCGACGTGCGCTCGATACTGGTGGATCCGGACACGCTGGCTGGGCGCTTCACGCCGTCGATGGTCGCGGTGAGGTCGTCCGGGTCGACCTCGACAGCGGTCGGGCTGCGGAAGGTGAGGACGCCGGTCACCGCCGGACCGGTGGACTCGACGTCACTCATCGCCACATCCATCGCGGCCTGTGCCGGCGCGCCTCCGAGAACCAGCAGGACCCCGAGGAGGGTGGTGCCGGCGAGGAGTCGCCCGACGAGTGGGGTCATGGCGTGATCCGGGCGAAGAGGTGCATCGGCAGATCGATGCCCAGATCGGCGAGGTCCTGGGTGAAGCCCGGACGGATACCGGTCGGCACGAGCCCTCCAAGGTACCGACCGCTCTCGTCGCGACCGGCAGCGTAGTCGAAGGTGAAGATGTCCTGCAGGGTGATGATCTCACCCTCCATCCCGATCACCTCGCTCACGGCCACGATTCGGCGGGAGCCGTCCTTGAGTCGGGACTGCTGGACGATCAGGTCGACGGCACCGGCGACCTGCTCGCGGATCGCCCGGACGGGCAGGTCGATTCCCGCCATGAGCACCATCGTCTCCAGACGAGCGAGACTGTCCCGGGGCGAGTTGGCGTGGGTCGTCGTCAACGAGCCGTCGTGGCCGGTGTTCATCGCCTGCAGCATGTCGAGGGCCGCTCCGTCACGAACCTCACCGACGATGATCCGGTCGGGGCGCATGCGGAGTGCATTGCGGACGAGCTCACGGATGGTGATCTCGCCGCGGCCCTCGATGTTCGCCGGGCGTGACTCCATCCGCAGCACGTGGCGTTGGTGCAGCTGCAGCTCGGCCGCGTCCTCGATCGTGACGATGCGCTCGTCGTCGGGGAGGAATCCGCTGATGACGTTGAGGGTCGTCGTCTTGCCCGAGCCCGTGCCGCCGGAAATGATGATGTTGCGGCGGCCCAGCACGCATGCCTGCAGGAACTCGCGCACGAGGGGCGTCATCGTCCCCATCGTCACCAGGTCATGGTCCGTGAAGGGGTCGGCGGCGAACTTGCGGATCGTCAGCATGGAACCATCGATCGCGACCGGGGGCAGGACCGCGTTGACACGGGAACCGTCCGGAAGACGGGCGTCGACCATGGGGCTGGACTCGTCGACGCGCCGGCCGACACGGGAGACGATCTTGTCGATGGTCCGTCGCAGGTGGGCATCGTCGGCGAAGCGCGTCGGGGCGGGGAAGATCTTCCCGTTCCGCTCGATGAAGATGTCCTCCGGACCGTTGACCATGATCTCGGTGACCTCCTCGTCGCGCAGGTACGGCTCGAGGGGTCCGTGGCCGAGGATGTCGTCGGAGACGTCTTGGGCGATCTTCGTCCGGTCCGACTGCGAGAGCGGCGTGTTCTCGGCGTCGATCACGGCCTGCAGGGTGGTGCGCACCTGGTTGGCCAGCTCCGACTCGGACAGGTGCGGGTCGTACAGCCGGGGGCCGAGCGAGGCCACCAGCTCCTGGTGGACGCGGTCCTTGACGGCGGCGAAGGGGTCGTCGCGGCGCCGCGACTGCGGCGCGTCCGAGCGCCGCGAGGCCCGCGGCTCCGAGGGCCTCGGCCCTGTCTGCGCCGTGCGGGCCTGGTCCAGACGGTCGGCGAGAGTGCTCATACCCTGCTCCTTCGCAGCCTTGACGTCTTGCGCCCGTTCGTGTGGACGGGGTCGCCGAAGCGGGCCCGGATCTCCTGGTCGGCCAGCTCGCGGATGGCCACCGTGGACGGATCCCGAGGGTTCTCCATGACCAGGGGCACCCCACGATTGGCGGCCGTGGGAACGGCCAGGCTGTTGGGGATGCTGATCGCGGGCTCCTGCTTCAAGGCCGTCGCCACCTCGTCGTCGGCGAGGCCGACCTTCATCCCGGAGCGGTTGAGCACGATGACCCGACTGTCGCGGGACGCCCCGAGCGTGTCAAGGGTGTTCATCGCGATCCGCAGGTTCTTCACCGCCGGGATGTCGAGGGTGGCGATGAGCAGGGTCAGGTCGCTGACGTCCAGGGCGGTGAGCACGTGCTCGGTGAAAGCCGGCGGAGTGTCGACGATGACGTAGTCGTAGTGGACCCGGGCCGTGCGCAACAGCTCGGCGATGACATCGGAGGGGACCCGATCGGCGTCCGCGGGGTCGCTGGAGGGAGCGACCACGTCCAGTCCGGTCTCTTCGTGCGTCGCGACGACTGAGTCGAGCCCCGACTTGTCGAGGTGACCACGCATGGCCACCAGGTCGGAGACCGTCCCCGACGGAAGCAGCTGGAGGGTGATGGCCACATCGCCGAACATCAGGTCGAGGTCGACGAGCAGGGTGCGTTTGCCGCTGGCGGCCAGGTGGGCGGCCACGTTCGTCGAGACGGTCGTCTTGCCGACTCCCCCCTTCGCCGAGAAGACGGTGATGATGCGGGCCCGCGTCTCCCCCTCGCCACGACCCGCCCCCTCGCCGGCTAGCTGCGCGGTCAGCTGCTCACTGCGCCGGACGGCGTCGGCGAGTGCAGTGTGGTCGTCGGACTGCACGACCTCGCGGATGCCGCTGCGCAGCGCGTGGGCCATGACGTTGACGTCGAGGCGCTGGCGTAGCAGGAGGACACCGACCTCCTGATGCTCGACCCGCAGTCGCTCGGCGAGCTCGCAGGCGGAGTCGACACCGATGTCCGGTGCGATGACGACGAGCTGGTGGTTCGCCGACTCGTCGACCGCCTTGAGGATGCGCGGCGCCTGGGTCATCACCTCCGCCTCGCCCCCGAGGGCGAGCCGATAGGTCTCGCCCACGTGCGGGTCAAGGCTCCACAGGATCGTCATCACTGCACCTCGCTCAGCAGGTCGGCCACGTCCTGGGGGAAGACCGTCAGGTCATTGGCCTGCGAGTTCTTGTCGATCTGCACGTCCGACCCGCGCAGACCCGCGTACAGGGTGTACTGGTTGATGCCGTGCGCCAGGCGGGGTGCGTCCTCAGGTGTGACGGCGACCGTGACGAGGAAACTCGGGGCGGCGTTCGCTTCCGCTTCCCCCTCCTTGTCCTCGTCCTTGGCAGCAGGAGGCGCTGCCAGCGCGGTGTCGCCCATGGCGATGACCTTCACCTCGGGCAGCAGGACGTGGGTCCCGTGAATGTCGAGCTCGTTGAACGCCTTCGTCTCATCGTCCTCCCCGACCGCCTTGATCGAGTGGGTCGCGTAGATGGCGATGTCGGTGCCAGGAGTGACGAACTGCCCGACCCTGGCTGGGTCCGAGAGCTCGACGGACATGGCAACCATGCCCGGTGGCACCTCGATGGCCTTCTCCCCCGTGGGAGTCGTCCCGAATCGGTCGGTCATGAGGAACTCACCTGCCTGCACGTCGGAGAGAGCCAGCAGGGCGTTGTTGTCCGGGCCGATCTCCTCCAACGCGCCGGCAGGGAACGCACTTGCGGCGACCGTGGTCTCGGTGATCAGCTCGCTGCGCAGGGCGTCCTTGAGGGTGGTGCCCGCCGGGACGGCCTGCGACGCGACATACACCGGGATCGGCTGTGCATCGGCGACGGCCCGCGCATCAGCACCACGGACGTAGTTGATGACCAGGGCGGCGCCGACCACGGCGAGCAGGACCGCAACGAGTACGGCAATGACGCGACGATTCATTGGGAACTCTCACTCTCGTTAAAGGTTGGCATGGTGGTTCAGCCGGCTGGCTTGATGACGTAGGCACCGAAGTCGTCGCCGCTCCCCGGCGACCCGATGTCACGGTCGTCCGCGAGCACTCCAGACATGAACCAACCGATGAGGCAGCGCTCGCCGCCAGTGCAGGACTTACCCCCGGGCATGGAACTCGTTCCGACGTCCGTTCCGGTCAACTTGTAGCCACTGATGTAGAACTTTGCCCAACCTGCCAGGTGGTACCACGACTTGTTTCCCCCTGCCTCACCCGACGTTGGATCACAGTCATCCGCAGCAGTAGGAGGGCCAGTCGGAGGTGTGCTCGGGTGGGAACCAACTATGCAGTCAAATACTGGAATGTCGACCACCCTGTGGCGTAGCTGGGGCAATTCCTCACCACAGCCGCTGGGGATGTCCGCCCCCGTGTCGATGTGCACCCAGTCGTCGGGATGGAGAGTGGCTTCGCAGTCTCCATCGCTCTCCAACCAGCCGAAACCTCCGGACGTGTCCATCCCGCTGTTCCAAGAGCAGTCATCATCTTCGTCATTCGGGTCGTGGAGCATGACCACGACCTCTTTGTCCGGATCGGTCGGCCACGCGGGCTGCCCCGGTCCGCCATAACCGGGATCCGTCTCCGAAGGGCCCACCGGATGCTCGGTTACGTAGCCGGGACCGGAATCGACCTGCTTCTGCCACTCGCAAGCAGAGAATGTCAGCGGTAGTGATCCTTCGAATCCCACGGGCTTCCCCCAGGCGGCGCGGGCACAGGCGGTCACGCTGACGTCGTCGGCACCACCGCCGGCCAGCATCTTGGAGAAGGGGAGGAACAACGCATCCCCACTGGCGCTCTCGGTCGCGGCATAGGTCTCGACGTATGGGATACCCGGTTCATCGACCAAGAACGCGGGCAATGGCGGGCACTTGCTGAGATCCGCCGTGTCGCCCTCGATGGTGCAATCGTTCAGGATGGTCCCGACTTGCTCTGCCGTGCCGCTGGCACAGGCCCCTTCGGTGTACTTGGTCGTGCCGTACTGCCCGAGGGCGTCGTGGGAGTTGGCCCCGAGCAGGTCCTCGACCTCGCCGGGGTCGCAGCTGTCTGCATCGGCGGCGCACTCCGCGGCCAGGGCCAATGAGGTTCCATCGGCGGCGTTCTGCACCTGGCGGCGCTCGTACATGATGTTGCCGACGTCGACGCTGATGGCGAGCATGCCCATGACCACCCCACCGGCGAGCAGAACGGCCAGTACGGTGGCGGCGGCGCCGCGCTCCCGCCGGTGTCGGGTGAGAACCCGTGTCAGACCTCGCATCGCATGACCGCCTTCGCCTCGGGCAGGAGAGTCATCTCACTGCCGAACATGCCCATCGCCGGATCGAGCAAGAACCACTGGAAGTCCGGATACGTCGCGGTCACCTCGACGTCTGTGCCGGCGCCCGAACACGAGCCGGGTACAACGGTGAGGCCAGGCAGATCGTTGGTCGCCGTCCTGACCCGTAGCTCGACGTCGGCGGTGTCGTCGACGACCGCGACGCGGGCGCCTTCACGAACGGCATTCGTCAACGTGACCTCGTAGAAGAAGTACCGCCCGAAATCGGCGACGCCGCCCACGATGACCAGGAGCAGTGGCAACACGAGTGCCATCTCGACGGCGGCTGCGCCGCGGTCGTGCCCGCCACGACCAGGGCGTCGGATGGACCTCATGATCCGCCCCTCTCGCGTGGTCGGACTGTTGGTGGGTGCTGTCCGGCTACCGAGCCGGTAACACGAAGGTTCTCTTTCACGATTGCGTCCGGTGAGCCGTCTGACGAAGAGCCCGACCTTGGGCGGGCCATCCGTGGCGGGAGCGACGACGCTGCGGCGCCCCCGCCACGGAGCCCCACCAGGGTGGCTCAGGTGGCGGCGACGCCGGTGAGCTCGGCCGCGATGTCCTCGAAGACAGTGACGAGGTTGTCACCCACGGTGCCCACGGCCGTGATGATGACGATGGCGATGAGCGCCACCATCAGGCCGTACTCGACGGCGGTCGCACCCTTCTCGCGGGTGGCCAGGAGGCTCTGGAGACGAACGAAGATCTCGAGCATGGTCTTTCTCCTTCTTTGAGGTGCCACGTGCCCACGGCACCTGTGGCGTTCGAGTGGTGTTGCACGGAACTGCACTTGCATCCGACGCCGGGGACCACTGTCGGCGGTGAAGCAGGTGGGTGACCTTCGTGCCGACATCAAGGCAGCACTGGATCGCGGTCCGCATCCATCTCGAACCCCCCGGATCGGAAACTCACCATCGTGCTTTCCCCGTGAGTCCGATCCCCCAAAAGAGACATTAAGGGAGAAGTAAGGATTTCACCAGACCTTTGCCAGAGAATTCGAAAAATTTCTCACCCGGTACCCTTGCCGGCGCGGATAGGGTGCTCGTGTGTCTGCGACCTTTGCCCTGATCGCCTCTCTCGCAACGGGAGCCGCCGTCGGGGCGGTGCTGCGGTCACGACTGGCGACGACGCACTACCGCCTCCCGGACGAGCTCGATCGACCCCAACCGGCCTCCTGGTGGGTCGTGCCCGTGACCGCAGCAGTGACGGCGCTCGCGTGGTGGGCGATTGCCCCCGGCCGGCCGATCGTCGTCCCGATCGTCTACGTCCTGGCCGTCTGGACGATGGTCGTGCTGGCCTTCGTCGACCTCGACGTCCAGCGACTACCGGACGCGATCCAGCTGCCCGCATACCCGGTGCTCGCCGTGCTGCTCGCGGTGTGCAGCAACGCGATTGGTGACTGGTCCCCCTTCGCCCGTGCATTGCTGGCGGGCGTGGCGCTCTTCGTCCTCTTCCTCGTCCTGGCGATCCTGCCCGGCGGCGGGATGGGCTTCGGCGACGTCAAGCTCGCCGGCCTGCTCGGGATGCTGCTCGGGTGGCTGTCCTGGACCCAGGTCATGTGGGCGACGCTGGCGACCTTCCTCATCGGTGGTGTGGTCGCCGTCGCGATCGTGCTCGTCTCGCGGAAGGGGCGGCGGCACGAATTCGCCTACGGCCCATCGATGCTCCTCGGTGCCGTCGGGGCGCTGGTCGCACCCGCCGTGCTGCGGCTCCTGCTCACCTGACGCCGGCCCGGTGCCGCCCGGCCCGACCAGTCCTCGGAGCCTCGTCGTCCGATGTCATCCGCCCGTCACCCGGCCACCAGATACGGTTGCCGACGTCTGCGACGATCGCCGGCACGAGGATCGAGCGCGTGACGATCGTGTCGAGCAGGACACCGAAGGCGACGACGAAGGCGATCTGCGCGAGGAAGAGCAGCGGGATCACCCACAGCGCCGAGAACGTCGCTGCGAGAACGACGCCCGCACTCGTGATCACGCCACCGGTCACCGCGACCGCACGTGGGATGCCGCGTCGCGTACCGACCGCGAGCGCCTCCTCGCGGGCACGGGTCATGAGGAAGATCGAGTAGTCCACAGCCAGTGCGACGAGGAAGACGAAAGCCAGCACCGGCGTCGACGGGTCGGCCCCCGGGTAGTCGAGGACGTGGTTGAAGAGCACCGCGGCCACCCCGAGCGTCGCGGCGAAGCTGAGTACGTTGACCGCGACGAGCATCAGCGCGGCGGCGACCGAGCGCAGCAGCCCGATGAGGATCAGCGTGACGACGAGCAGGATCGCCGGGATGACGACCACGTAGTCGCGCTGGCTGGCATCGTCGGTGTCGACGGTCGTCGCAGCTGCCCCGCCGACGACGGCATCAGCACTGACCGGGTCGAGCTGGTCACGCAGCTCGCGCACGGTCTCGCCGGCCTCGTCCGACTCGGAGCCGACGGTCAGCGGCGCGCTGAGCAGCACGTCCCCCGAGCCCTCCTGCGAGGGCATCTCCTCGGCGCGGTCGGCCACCTGCGGGTGGTCGGCCAGCACCCCCTTCGCCTCGGCCGCACCGGACTCCGGGACGATCACCTGGACCGGCCGCTGGTCACCGCCGCCGAAGTGCTCGTCGACGATCTCCTGCCCCTGCACCGACTCGACGTCCGTGGTGAAGAACTCTGCCTGCGTGATCCCCGAGGCGTTGAAGGTCGTGGCGGCCCCCGCCGCGACGAGCAGCGCTGCGGCAGTGACGATCCACGTGCGGCGCGGGCGGCGGGTGACCCGGTCGGCGACACCCGACCACAGCCGGTGCCTGGGCTCGTCGCCCTGCTTGGGGATCGAGGGCCAGAAGGCGGCGCGGCCGAGCAGCGCCAGTGCCGCCGGCAGCAGTGTCAGGGCCGCGACCATCGCGCCGACGATTCCGAGCGCTCCGATCGGTCCGAGGCTGGAGATGTTGCCGAGGTCGGACAGCAGCAGGCACAGCAGGCCGGCGATGACCGTCAGCCCGCTCGCGGCGACCGGCCCGAAGGTCTGTCGCCACGCGACGCGCAGCGCGGCCAGCGGGTCGGAGCGGTGCAGCTCCTCCCGGTAGCGCGCGACGAGCAGCAGTGAGTAGTCCGTCGCCGCGCCGACGACGAGGATGAAGAGGATGCCCTGGCTCTGACCGGACAGCTGGATCCAGCCGGCGTCGGCCATCGGGTAGATGATCAGCGCCGCGAAGGCCAGGCCGAAGATGCTGGTCGTCAGCACGACGAAGGGCAGGATCGGGCTGCGGTAGACCACCACGAGGATGATCAGCACGACCACGAGCGCGACGAGGAGCAGGATCCCGTCGATGCCGGCGAAGGCCTCCCCCAGGTCCGCGGCGAACCCGGCCGGGCCGGTGACGGCGACCTGGGCGTCCACGTCCGGGGCGAGGTCGGCGCGCAGGGCCTCGACGATCAGGGTGGAGATCGCGGTCTCGTCGACGGTCTGCTCCGCCTCGGCCGCGTCGAGGGTCAGCGGGACGAGCACGGCCTCGCCGTCCTCGGCGGGGATGACCGGGACCTGCGACTCGGCGAGGTAGTCCCCGACCGTGCCGGGCACGTCCTCGATGCTCTGCTGCGGCAGCTGCGTCGCCCAGCCCTGCAGCTCACCGATGGTGGCGCGGTCCACGCCGCTCTCGTCCTCGACGACCAGCAGGAGCGGCAGCGTGGTGTCGGCGCCGAACTCGCCGAGCCGCGCAGCCACCTGCGTGGACTCGGCGTCGTCGGGCAGGAAGGAGGCCTGGTCGTTGTTCTGCACGCTGGTCAGCTGACCGACGAGCGGGCCCCCCACACCGGCGACGGCCAACCACACGAGGAGGAGCACCCCCGCGAGAAGTCGCGCCCTCCATCGTGTCCCCGCCGCTGCAACCATGGACAAACCTTATACGACTGCTGAGGTGCCGCGCGACGAAGGGGGCGGTCGCCCCCCTTCGTCCGCCGTGGGTGGGTCAGTCGATCGCCGCGAGCAGCGCGTCGGCCGAGGCCTGGTAGCCCTCGACCGTCGGGTGGACCCACTCCGGGATCTGGGCGCCCGGTGCGCCGACCGGCACCAGCCAGGCGTCGCTGTTGTCGGGCGTGCTGCGCGGGTCGAGCCCGTGCGTGTGCCCGCCCCACGCGGGCTTGACGTCGACGAAGGTGAGGTCGCCCGGGCCGTCGAGGCGGGAGTCCAGCGTCGCCATGGCCTCGGCCATCGCCCCGTCGCCCCGATCCTGGAAAGTGGCGAGCGCAGCGCCCGCGTCGTAGGTCGGGGCCGCCTCCGGGATGCCGTAGCTGTCGGTGTTCAGCAGGAAGGGGTAGCCGAGCAGGTGGATGTCCGCCCGGCCGTTGGAGCGCTCGTGGACGGCGGCGAGCGCTTCCTCGATGTCGGTCTGCAGCTGGGGGATCCGGGCGTTCGCGGCGTCCAGGGACTGCTGGCAGGCAGCGGCATTGCGCGCCGCCATGCACCACAGGACGATCGTGGAGAAGCCGACGTCGTTGCCGCCGATGGTGAGGAAGACCGCGTCGGTGTCCTTCGTGACCGCATCGATCTGCGGTGCCGCGGTCAGCTGGCACTCCGCCGTGGCGGTCAGGCCGCGGTTGGTGCCCGTGCCCTTGATCAGGGTGCTGTCGGTGATCGTGTAGTCGAAGTACCAGTCGTCCTGTGCGGGCGTGCCGCACAGTTGCTGCCTCTGCGCCTGACGCAGCCAGTGGCGCTCGACGTTGGCGACCCTGCCCGGCAGCTCGTAGGTCGCGGTGCGCGTGGTGGAGCTGCCCAGCGAGCGCGGCTCGAGGATGTCGGCGACGACGGCGCCGCTGCAGGCGACGTTGTCGTAGGTCGCACCCATCTGCTCCGCGACGCGCGCGCCGTAGTTGTCCGGTGAGCGCCAGCACCTCTGCCCGGTGTAGGTGCCCGCGCCGTTGCCGGCGGAGTAGGAGTCGCCCAGCTGGACGACCTCCGGCACAGGAGGCGCGGCCATCGCTGCGGGTGCGCTCACCCCCACCACGGCGACGACAGCGGCGGCGGCGACGCTCGTGGCGACGGACAGAGTGCGGCGAGTGCGCATGCGGACCTCCAGGGGGTGGGCCAGCTTCTTCGCCGGCACCGATTACCGCACGGTAGCCGCCCGGAGCCGTGGGGGCCACCCCCTTCGCCCTCCGGATCAGGGGAGGCGGACGAGGGCGCCCAGGTCCTCCTGCGGCAGATTGCCCTGCTCCAGGCTGGCCGTGACCACCTGGCGGTTGAAGGTCGTGCGGCCGCCGCGGGTGGTGAGGAAGGCGGTGTCGGCCGCATCGCGGCCGGTGGCGATGCGCACCATGGACTCGCGGGGGCCAGACGGCTGCCGTCGACGATGTGCCAGGCACCTTCGACCCACACCTCGGCCACGGCGTGGAAGTCCATCGGCTGCAACCCCGGCGCATACACCGAGACCAGCCGGGCCGGGGCACCGAGGGCCCGCAGCAGCGCGACGACGACGTGGGCGAAGTCCCGGCAGACCCCCTTCGCCTGCAGGATCGAGTCGATGGCGCCGTCGGTGCCGCGGCTCGACCCGGAGATGTAGGCCATGTGCGAGTGGACCCACTCGGTGACCGCCTGCACCCGCTCGAAGCCGGTCTGCGTCGGGAAGAGCTGGGCGGCCATCGGCGCGAGCCGGTCGGACTCGGCATAGCGGCTCGGCCGGGTGAAGACCCAGCGGTCGTGCAGGATCTCGCGGCCGACCTGCTCACCGGTGGGACGGGTGATGTCCACGAGGGCGTTGTAGGTGACCTCGAGCCACCCGTCGCCGACCTCCTCGACCAGGTGCAGGCGAGTGCCGTGGCTGCCGGCCAGCTCGATCGGCTCGACCTGGCGGCCGGCCGCGTGGATGAGGATCTCCTCCTCGAGCACCTCGTGGGCGCTCGAGACGGCGAAGGACAGCAGCGCCTCACGCACGCCCCGGGTGCCGTAGGCGAACTTCGTGCCGACACGCGCACGAAGGGGGGTCGGGTCGGCGGCGACGATCGCGAGGTCGGTCATGGGTCAATAGGAACACACAGGGGCTCACGGTCGCAGGCGACCTGCGCCCCCGTGAACCCCCGACGCGGCACCCGTCAGGCCGGCTCGGTCACCGCCAGCAGCGCAGAGAGCGCGGACAGGGCCTCGGGGTTGATCCAGTAGTAGACGTAGGTGCCGCGGCGCTCGCTGCCGACGATCCCGGCCTCGCGCAGCAGCCGCAGGTGGTGCGAGACCGTGCCCGACGACAGGTCGAAGGCCGGGGTGATGTCGCAGACGCACAGCTCCGGCTGCGCCGCGATCATCGACGCCATCCGCAGCCGGACCGGGTCGCCGAGCGCCTTGAAGACCGGTGCGAGCCGGGCGGCATCGTCCTCCGAGATCGGCGAGGTGGCCAACCCGCAGCAGGTGACGGCCCGCTCGCGGGGCTCGGACTCGATAGCGCTCATGTCGCTATCTTGACATACTTCAAATCAGGGGTCACGCTGGTGCCGTCAGCTTGATTCGATGAACGTCAAAGCAGGAGCGGTCATGACACAGCAGGACACCCACGAGATCGTCCGCGACCGGTACGCCGCAGCGGCGCGTCAGGCCCTCGACTCCCCCACGGACGGTGCGTCGTGCTGCGGCCCGACCGCCGAGTCGTGCTGCGGCCCGCAGGCCACCGACCCGATCACCGTCGGCCTCTACGAGGGGACGGACACCCCTTCGGACGCCGCCCTGGCCGCCTCGCTCGGGTGCGGCAACCCGACCGCCCTGGCCGAGCTGGCCCCCGGTGAGGACGTCCTCGACCTCGGTTCCGGCGGCGGCCTGGACGTGCTGCTCTCCGCCCGACGGGTCGGGCCGACCGGCACCGCCCACGGCCTCGACATGACCGACGAGATGCTCGAGCTCGCCCGACGCAACCAGGCCGAGGCCGGGATCGAGAACGCGCGGTTCCACAAGGGCACCATCGAGGACGTGCCGATGACCGACGGATCGGTCGACGTGATCATCTCCAACTGCGTCATCAACCTCTCCCCCGACAAGGACGCCGTGCTCGTCGAGGCGCACCGCGTCCTGCGGCCGGGCGGTCGCTTCGCGGTCTCCGACATCGTGCTCCTGCGCGAGATCCCCGACGCGCTGCGCGGCATCGTCGGCCTGTGGACCGGGTGCGTGTCCGGCGCGCTGCTCGACTCCGACTACGTGGCCAAGCTCGGCGACGCCGGCTTCACCGACGCCTCCGTCGAGGTCACCCGCACCTTCGACCGGGAGGAGCTGCAGCGCATGTCCGACATGGTGGGCGAGCACCTCCCCGAGGGCTGGACCCTCGATACCATCATCGATGCGCTGGACGGGGCCTTCGCCAGCGCCTTCGTCCGTGCCCGCAAGGAGAACTGAGTGTCCGTCACCACCCACGAGGCGCCCGAAGCGGCGCGTCTGTCGACCCTCGACCGCTACCTCGCCGTGTGGATCGGCCTGGCCATGGTCGCCGGGCTGCTGCTCGGCCGCGTCGTGCCCGGCCTCGGCGAGGCGCTCAGCGCGGTCGAGATCGACGGGATCTCGCTGCCGATCGCGCTCGGGCTGCTCGTGATGATGTACCCGGTCCTGGCGAAGGTGCGCTACGACAGGCTCGACACCGTCACCAGCGACCGCCGGCTGCTCGGGTCATCGCTCGTGCTCAACTGGCTCGTCGGCCCTGCCCTGATGTTCGCCCTGGCCTGGACCTTCCTGCCCGACCTACCCGAGTACCGCACCGGCCTGATCATCGTCGGGCTCGCCCGCTGCATCGCCATGGTCATCATCTGGAACGACCTGGCCTGCGGCGACCGGGACGCCGCCGCCGTGCTCGTGGCGATCAACTCGGTCTTCCAGGTCATCGCCTTCGCCGCGCTCGGCTGGTTCTACCTCGCCGTGCTGCCCGGCTGGCTCGGCCTGTCCCAGACGGGCCTCGACGTCTCCCCGTGGCAGATCGCGAAGTCGGTCCTGATCTTCCTCGGCATCCCGCTGCTGGCCGGCTACCTCTCCCGCAGGGTCGGCGAGCGCCGGTGGGGCCGCGAACGCTACGAGGAGTCCTTCCTGCCGAAGGTCGGTCCGTGGGCGCTCTACGGGCTGCTCTTCACGATCGTGCTGCTCTTCGCCCTCCAGGGTGAGGCGATCACCTCCCAGCCGCTCGACGTCGCCCGGATCGCCGTGCCGCTGCTGGCCTACTTCGCGATCATGTGGGGCGTCGGGTACCTCACCGGACGCCTGCTGCAGATGAGCTACGAGCGCACGACCACGCTCGCCTTCACCGCCGCCGGCAACAACTTCGAGCTGGCCATCGCCGTCGCGATCGCCACCTTCGGCGCGACGAGCGGCCAGGCCCTCGCCGGTGTCGTCGGGCCGCTCATCGAGGTCCCCGTCCTCGTCGGCCTGGTCTACGTCAGCCTCGCGCTGCGACGGCGATTCCCGCACTCGTCACCCGAGGCGTCCCCCGTCCAGCAGCGCGCCCTGTCCGAGGAGTCCTCGTGAGCGCCGACGGCACCTCCCCCTACGACCAGATCGTCGAGGACCTGACCTACGCCTACGAAGGGGTCTTCCCACCCGAGACGGTGGCCAAGGTCGTCGCGGAGGCCGGTGCGCTGCTCGGGCCGCGGGCGAGGATCACCCGGTACCTGCCGATCTTCGTCGCCCGGCAGGCCCGCGAGCAGCTGACGGCGGTGGCCCAGGCCGAGGGTCGGGTGGCCAAGCAGGTCCCCGAGCTCCTCTTCCTCTGCGTGCACAACGCCGGCCGCTCCCAGATGGCCGCAGCATTGGCCGAGCACCTGTCCGCCCGGCGGGTCCACGTGCGCTCCGCGGGCTCGGAGCCGGTGGACGAGGTCAACCCCACCGTCGTCGAGGCCCTCGCCGAGCGCGGGATCGACCTGACCACGCCCTACCCCAAGCCGCTGACGCACAGCGCGGTGCAGGCCGCCGACGTCATCGTCACCATGGGGTGCGGGGATGCCTGCCCGGTCTTCCCCGGCAAGCGCTACGAGGACTGGGACGTCGCCGACCCCGACGGCCAACTCCTCGAGGTCGTCCGCGACATCCGCGACGACATCCAGGCGCGGGTGACCACGCTGCTGCGCGAGGTGCTCGCATGACCACGACCCCACACCACCCGGAGTCCCCGATGACCGATCGCTCGTCCGTCCTCTACGTCTGCGTGCACAACGCCGGCCGCTCCCAGATGGCCGCGGCCTACACGCGCGTCCTCTCCGAGGGAGCCGTCGAGGTGCGCTCGGCCGGCTCCGCCCCGGCGGACTCGATCAACCCCGCCGTCCACGAGGCGATGCTCGAGGAGGGCATCGACCTGTCCGCCGAGTCGCCGAAGGTCCTGACTACCGACGCGGTGCAGGCCTCGGACGTCGTCATCACGATGGGCTGCGGCGACGCCTGCCCGATCTTCCCCGGCAAGCGCTACGAGGACTGGGAGCTGGCCGACCCGGCCGGCCAGGGGGTCGACGCCGTGCGCCCGATCCGCGACGAGATCAAGGGGCGGGTCCGCGAGCTGCTGGCCTCCCTCTGACGAAGGGGGTCGGCCCCCTTCGTCAGTGCCCGTCGCCGAGGCGACCGGAGAGCAGCTCGTGCCGGTCGGCCGAGGCCTGGTTGAGCCCGACGATCTCGACCGTCTTGCCGAAGCGCCCGTACTTCGCCTGCACCGCGTCGAGGGCGGCCACGGTCGACGCGTCCCAGATGTGGCTGTCGGACAGGTCGATGACCACGCGCTCGGGGTCGGCGCTGTAGTCGAACTGGTAGACGAGGTCGTTGCTCGTGGCGAAGAACAGCTCACCGGTGACCTTGTACACCCGCACGTCCGGCTCCCCGTCACCGTCGACATCGGTCTCGGTGATCCGCTCGACGTAGGCGAAGTGCGCCACGCGGCGGGCGAAGGCGATCATCGCGGCCACGACGCCGACGATCACGCCGTAGGCGAGGTTGTGGGTCGTCACGGTGACGATGACGGTCAGGGCCATGACGACGGTCTCGCCGCGCGGCATCCGGCGCAGCGTGGCCGGGTGGACGCTGTGCCAGTCGAAGGTCGCGACCGAGACCATGATCATCACCGCCACGAGCGCGGCCATCGGGATCATGCCCACCAGCGGGCCGGCACCGACGACGAGGGCCAGCAGGAAGGCGCCGGCGAGGAAGGTGGAGATCCGGGTGCGCGCGCCGGAGACCTTCACGTTGATCATCGTCTGGCCGATCATCGCGCAGCCACCCATGCCGCCGAAGAAGCCGGAGGCCATGTTGGCCACGCCCTGGCCCCAGGTCTCGCGGGTCTTGTCCGAGTGGGTGTCGGTGATGTCGTCGACGAGCTTGGCGGTCATCAGCGACTCGAGGATGCCGACGAGGGCCATGGCCAGGGCGAAGGGCCCGATGATCTGCAGCGTCTCGAGGGTCAGTGGCACGTTCGGCAGGAGCAGCTGGGGCAGCGACTGCGGCAGCTCGCCCTGGTCGGAGACGTCCGGCAGACTCCATCCACCGGCCCACACCACGGCGGTGATGGCCACGATCGCGACCAGCGGTGCGGGCAGCACGGTCGTCACCCGGGGCAGGCCGACCATGATGAGGATCCCGACCGCGACCATGGGGTAGACCAGCCACGGCACGCCCAGCAGGTAGGGCAGCTGCGCCATGAAGATGAGGATGGCCAGGGCGTTGACGAAGCCGACCATGACCATCCGCGGGATGAAGCGCATCAGCTTGGCCACGCCCAGCAGCGACAGCACGATCTGCAGGACGCCGGCGAGGACGACCGTGGCCAGGAAGTAGTCCATGCCGTAGTCGCGGGCGACGGGGGCGATGACCAGCGCGACGGCACCGGTGGCCGCCGAGATCATCGCGGGCCTGCCGCCGACGAAGGCGATCGTCACGGCCATGATGAAGCTCGAGAACAGACCCACCCGCGGGTCGACCCCGGCGATGATCGAGAACGAGATCGCCTCGGGGATCAGGGCCAGCGCGACGACGAGTCCGGCGAGGATCTCCGTCCTCAGCCGGCGGGGGTCGCGCAGCGCCGCCCGGGTGGACGTCTCGCGGGCGCCGGCCTCGGGCACCGCCGAGAAGTCGGGACCCGCGGGCACAGTACGGGTGGAGGAGTCGGGCACAGGGAGGTCCTTGGGTCAGCTGTCGTGGCGAAGGGGGTCGACGACCGTGTCGACCGGGTGCGCCGTGGCGCACCGCCCGAGCAGGGGAGGTCCGGGGGGTCTGCGGCCGCGGCGGCGGGCCAACTCTACCGCAACGTGAGAGTACCCGGATGCGGCTCCACCGGGAGGTAGCCTTCCCGCCATGTGCGGTGACGACGGGAGGAGGAGGCCCATGAGCCGGGCCCATGTGCACATCGGCGAGGTCGCCACCCGCACCGGCCTGTCGCACCGCACCATCCGCTACTACGAGGAGATGGGCCTGCTGACCCCGTCCGCGCGGACCGAGGGCGGCTTCCGGCTCTATGGCGAGGCTGACATCGAGCGGCTGCTGCTGGTCAAGCCGATGAAGCCGATGGGCTTCTCGGTCGAGGAGATGCGTCAGCTGGTGGACGCCCTCGACGTCCTCGCCGACGCCGACGCGAGCGCGGCGGACGCCTCGGCCGCCCGGACGCAGCTCGATGCGATCCACGAAGACGCCCTCACCAGGGTCGCGGAGCTGCAGGAGGCCACGGCCCGCGCCGAGGCCTTCACCCAGCAGCTGACGCAGCTCTCGTCACCGGCCGCCGAGCACTGACCCCGGGGCCGCCCGACTTCCCGTCCCTCTCCCTTTTCGCAACTGCTTAGGCTCTTGCGGTGGGTGGCCCGGGACTCGCCCCCTCAGACCCCCCGGCGCCCGGCGTCTTGGTTGCCCTCCGCAGCCCGGATCTGCCGGCTGCGCACCGACAGGATGATGCCTCCGACGATGGCCGCGGTGAAGGATCCCAGGAGCACGCCGATCTTCACGTGCTCTTCCGCGACGCCGCTGCTGCCGTAGGCCAGCTCACCCACGAGCAGCGAGACGGTGAAGCCGATGCCGGCCAGGAAGCTCGCCCCGACCAGGTCGCTCCAGCGCAGTGAGTCGTCCAGACGAAAGGACGGCAGGCGGCTGAGCGCGAAGCTCGTGCCGACGATGCCGATCGGCTTGCCGATGACGAGACCGGCCATGATCCCCAGCGTGATCGGGTCGGACAGCGCGCTGCGCAGCCCCTCGACACCACCGACGGCCACCCCGGCGGCGAAGAAGGCGAAGACCGGCACCGCGACCATCGTGGAGACGAAACCCCACTGGTCGGCCAGGTGGGCGGTGAGGCCGTCGTAGATCGGCTCACCGTCATCGCTCGTGCCCACCTGCACCCAGGCGCGCTTCGTGGCCAGCACGGGCACGGTGAAGCCGAGCAGGACGCCGGCCACGGTGGCGTGGACGCCCGCGGCGTGCACGAGGGCCCAGGTGATCACGCCCAGGGGCAGCAGCAGGTACCAGGAGTAGTAGCCCCGCTGCGCGAGGAGGGCGAAGAGCGCCAGCGGCACCACGGCGAGCAGGAGCCACTGCAGGTGCAGGCCCTCGGAGTAGACGACGGCGATGATCGTGATGGCGATGAGGTCGTCGACGATCGCCAGGGTCAGCAGGAATACCCGCAGCGCCGGGGGCAGGAAGCGCGCGACGACGGCGAGCACGGCGACGGCGAAGGCGATGTCGGTCGCGGTCGGGATCGCCCACCCGCGCAGCGCCTCGCTCCCCGCGGACATCGCGATGCCGACGAAGATCAGCGCCGGGACGACGACGCCGCCGACGGCCGCGGCGATGGGCATGGCCGCCTGTCGCGGGTCACGCAGCTTGCCCGCGACGAACTCCTCCTTCAGCTCCAGGCCGACCACGAAGAAGAAGATCGCCAGCAGGCCGTCGGCGGCCCACTCCCCCACGGTCAGGTCGAGGTGCAGCGCCGACGGACCGAAGGAGAAGTCACGTACGGCCTCGTACCAGCCGACGGCGGGCGAGTTGGCCAGGACGAGCGCCAGGACGGTGGCGCCGAGCAGCAGCGCACCGCCGAACGCGTCGCTGCGGGCGCTCTCGCGCACCCCTCGCCACAGTTCGTGGGGGGCGCGGCGCAGGGGTAGGGACGGTCGGTTTTCGGGCATGGGGGACTCAGCTCTCACGGGTTACCGGAATGGGCTACGCGTGCGTCGCCATGGACGCGGGGCTCACGCCGGTGGCGGGCACCCGGCGATCTCGCCGTGGGCGTTGGTGCCCCACTCGCTGGTCCAGCCGTTCGTGCCCGGATGGCGCATCGTGCGCATCAGTGCCCGCATGCGTGCGGCATTCGCCATCACGCTGTGGGTGGTCACTGGAGTCGGCACGTCCACGAGTCTACGGGCGGCCCGATCGCGCCGACGACGTCAGGACAGCGCGAGCGCCAGCACCTCGGCGGAAGGGAGGGCGGCCAGCTCGGTCGCGTCGACGAGCAGCTTCGAGCCGCGCACCCCGGAGCCGATGACGACCTCGCCGGCCGCGACCACGCCCTCGTCGAGGAGGACGGGCCACGCGTCCGGCAGGCCGATGGGGGTGATGCCGCCGTACTCCATTCCGGTCAGCCTCACGGCCTCGCCCATCGGGGCGAAGGAGATCTTGCGGGCGTCGATGTGCCGGCGCACCACGTTGTTGATGTCCGCCCGGTCCGTCGCCCGGACGAGGACAGCGGCGTACTTGGTCTCCCCACCCCTTCGCCCGGCCACGACGACGCAGTTGGCCGAGTGCTCCGGCGCGGACTCGTACGCCTCGCAGAAGGCGGCCGTGTCCGCCAGCTCCGGGTCGATCTCGGCGACCCGCGCGGAGGGGACGCGCCCGATCGCCGCGGCCACGGGAGGCGCCAGCCGGTCGGGGGCGTCGACGGCGGGGGTCCAGGTGAGGTTTCCGGCAGCGCTCATGGCACGACCGTAGCGCCGACGGGCGAGCCCTGTTCACCCCCTCGACGGTCTGGGAGACTGGTGGCACTGGGTGGTTGGCTCAGGGAGCCATTCGTCTTTGGGGTGGTCGTCGTGGCGTGGCCGGAACGCATCGTTCTCGGGGTCATCGGGCGCCGCGCGGACGAGCTCGCGCTGGCCTGGGCGTTCGGGCTCGCGCGCCGGTGGTCCGCCGAGCTGCACGTGGTCGCCGGGTACCACCCGCCGGTGGGGATGTTCCCCCACATCGTCACCGCGCACGAGCTGCAGGAGGCCCGTGACCGCGCCCGGAGCCAGCTGACCGCCACGGTGCGGGAGGCCCTCGTCGGGGTCGACCGCGACGCCATCGGCGAGATCGGACTGACACTCGTCACCGACAACCAGCTCGACCACGCCATCGCGACGCGGGCGCAGACGTCCGGACTCACGCTCTTCAGCGTCGTCCCCACCGGGCTCTTCGCCCGACGCCACCTCGCGCGGGCCCGCCGGGTCGCCGCCGGGCTGCCGTGCCCGTCCAGCCTCGGTCCGGGACGGGCCGTGGAACCGGCCGGGCTCGACCTCGTCCACTGACCGCAGCCCCCCGTGCGCGAGGATCCCGGCTCCCCGGACGGCGCCTTGTGCGCACCGCTACCGTCGTGGCATGAGCACAGCCGCTGATCGTGCCGGTACACCCGCCCTGCCCGAGGACCTCATCGACGTCAGCCACGTCGTCACCGCGTACTACGCGGTCCGGCCGAACCCAGAGGACGTCGACCAGCAGGTCGCCTTCGGGACCAGCGGGCACCGCGGGAAGTCCGTGGCCGGGTCCTTCAACGAGGCACACATCCTCGCGACGACCCAGGCGATCGTCGACGTCCGGCGCGCGCAGGGCATCGACGGGCCGCTCTTCCTCGGCCGCGACACCCACGCCCTCTCCGAGCCGGCGTGGGTCTCGGCGCTCGAGGTGCTCGCCGGCAACGAGGTCACGGTGCTCGTCGACCCCGCCGACCGCTACACGCCGACCCCGGCGATCTCGCACGCCATCCTCACCGCCAACCAGGGCAAGGATCTCAGTGCGAAGGGGGTGGGCCTGGCCGACGGCATCGTCGTCACCCCCTCGCACAACCCCCCGAGCGACGGCGGCTTCAAGTACAACCCCCCGCACGGCGGCCCGGCCGACTCCGACGCGACCACCGCGATCGCCGACGCGGCGAACGCCCACCTCAGGGATGGGCTGCGGCAGGTGCGGCGCACCCCCTTCGCCCGGGCCCGGGCCGAGGCCACCGAGCACGACTACCTGACCGCCTACGTCGACGACCTGCCGAACGTCGTCGACCTCGCCCGGATCAAGGAGGCGGGGGTGCGCATCGGCGCCGACCCGATGGGCGGCGCCGCCGTCGACTACTGGGGTGCGATCGGCGAGCGCCACGGGCTGGACCTGACCGTCGTCAACCCGCTTGTCGACCCGACGTGGCGCTTCATGACGCTGGACAAGGACGGGCAGATCCGCATGGACTGCTCCTCCCCCTCCGCGATGGCCAGCCTGATCGCCAGCAAGGACCGCTTCGACATCGCCACCGGCAACGACGCCGACGCCGACCGGCACGGCATCGTCACCCCCGACGGCGGGCTGATGAACCCCAACCACTACCTCGCCGTCGCGCTGCAGTACCTCTACGGCGGCGCGCGCCCGGGGTGGTCGAGCGAGCGGATCGGCAAGACGCTCGTGTCCAGCTCGATGATCGACCGCGTCGCCGCCGACCTGGGCAAGGAGCTGTGGGAGGTGCCGGTCGGCTTCAAGTGGTTCGTGCCGGGCCTGCTCGACGGATCGGTCGGCTTCGGTGGGGAGGAGTCGGCGGGGGCGTCGTTCCTGCGCTTCGACGGGTCGGTGTGGACGACCGACAAGGACGGGATCATCCTGGCGCTGCTCGCCTCCGAGATCACCGCGACCACGGGTCGCAGCCCGAGCCAGCACTACGCGGACCTCGTCGCGCGCCACGGCGAGCCCGCCTACGCCCGTGAGGACGCCCCGGCCGACCGCGCGCAGAAGGCCGCGCTGAAGGCACTCACCCCCGACGCCGTCACCGCCGACTCGATCGCCGGCGAGCCGATCACGGCGAAGCTGACGCAGGCCCCAGGCAACGGCGCCCCCATCGGCGGGCTGAAGGTCGTCACCGAGTCCGCGTGGTTCGCCGCCCGCCCCTCCGGCACCGAGGACAAGTACAAGATCTACGCCGAGTCCTTCCGCGGGTCCGAGCACCTCACCCAGGTCCAGGCGGACGCGAAGGGGGTCGTCGACGCCGCCCTGCGGGGGCCGTCGGCGCAAGGGTGACGGCGTTGTGTGCGCTCGGCTGACGATATTTCGTGGGCCAGGCGTGCACATCGACGTCGGGCCCGGGGCAGCGCCTTTCGTTTTGTTCGTTTCTGACTAGGATGGTGCCATGGCCCGCACAGCAGCATCCGCACATTCACACACCTACCTTCCCGACGGCGCGAACGAGGCAGAGATCCTGGACTTCATCGGGGCACTGGAGCGCGCCGGCGGTCAAGCGCCGGCGCAGCGACCCGCCGTGGTTGCCGCCGACGGCACTCGCCACGAGATCCCTGAGTCGATGGTCGACGTCCTGCGACAGGTCGCCGAGGCATTGAGTGCAGGCATGGGCGTCAATGTCGCTCCGTTGAACTCGATGCTGACCACTCAGGAGGCAGCAGACTTCCTGGGCATTTCCCGCCCCACCTTCGTCCGCATACTCGAGCGCGGCGAAGTCCCCATGGAGAAACCAGGCCGCCACCGGTACGTCCGACTACGCGACCTGCTCGACTACCAGGAACGCGTCCGCACAGAGCGTCGAGACGCTCTCGGCGAGATGGTGCGTGCCGGCCAGGAGTCCGATCTCTACGAAGCCGCCGACGGCATACCGCCTGCGATGCGCTGATTCATGACGTTCCCCGTCTTTCTCGACACCTGCGTCCTCTATCCACCGACCCTGTGCGACTTGCTGCTGCGCATTGCGGAGACCGGCGCCTTCCGGCCGCACTGGTCGCATGATGTCCTGACAGAGTTGGAGCGCAACCTCTCGAAGGTCGCGACTGCAGGTACTGACGGAGCACAGAGGCGGGTCGCTGCCATGTCGCAGGCATTTCCCGAGGCCTCGGTGACGAGCTACGAATCGCTCATCGACAGCATGACGTGCGATCCGAAGGACAGGCACGTACTGGCTGCAGCAACTCACAGCGGCTGCCAAGTCATCGTGACTTTCAACCTCAAGGACTTCCCTGCCGATGCGCTGGCCCCTCACGCCCTCGAAGTGGTGGCGCCTGACGACTTCCTCCTCGACCAGCTCGACCTCTATCCGCGCCACGTCACCGCTGCACTCGCGTCGCAGTGCGAGGACAGTCAACGGCCACCGTTCACGCCATTCACCCTGCTGGAGTCACTGGCGCGATGCGGGGCACCTCGCTTCGGCGTCGAGGTGCGTCGCAAGCTCGATATCGCCTCGTGGTCGAGGTGAACCGGGTCAGAGAGGGCGTGCGTCCAGCAACCGGTTCAGTTCGCGGGGATCGACAGCGCGAGGGCTACCGTGGGGTCGTGACTGCTGCATCCCCACTGACCGCGGCCGACGTCGACGAGGCGGCCGCACTGCTGGCCGATTTCCTCCCGCCGACGCCGCTGCAGCGCAGCGAGCGCCTGTCCGCCGCGACCGGCGCCGAGGTCTGGCTCAAGCGCGAGGACCTGCAGCCGGTGCGGTCGTACAAGATGCGTGGGGCCTTCACGCTCATCGCCTCCCTGCCCGAGGAGCAGCGGGCGAAGGGGGTCGTCGCCGCGAGCGCCGGCAACCACGCCCAGGGCGTGGCCTTCGCCGGGCAGCGGCTCGGGGTCCACTCGCGGATCTACCTGCCGCGCAACACTCCTCGCCAGAAGCGTGACCGCGTCGCCGCCCTCGGTGGGGACATGGTCGAGGTCATCGTCACCGGCGAGGTCTACGACGACGCCGCGGCCGCGGCAGCAGCCGACGCGGAGCGCACCGGCGCCGTCGTCGTCCCCGCCTTCAACGCGGTGGAGACCATGGCCGGCCAGGGAGCCGTCGCCGTGGAGATCCTCGAGCAGCTCGGCCGCGCACCCGATGTCGTCACCGTGCCCGTCGGCGGCGGTGGCCTCCTGGGCGGTATGTCGACGTGGTTGGCCGCCCACGCCTCCGACACCCGCCTCGTCGGCGTGGAGCCCGAGGGCGCGGCCTCGATGGCCGCGGCCCTGGCCGCCGGGGCGCCGGTCACGCTCGAGGAGGTCTCCCCCTTCGTCGACGGGGCCGCGGTCCGCCGGGTCGGGGACCTCACCCACGCGGCCGTCGCCGCCACCGGGGCGGAGCTGACCACCGTGTCCGAGGGCGCGATCTGCGTCGAGATGCTGGACATGTACCAGACCGACGGGATCATCGCCGAGCCCGCGGGAGCCATGGCCACGACCGTCCTGGCCGACCTCGACCTCGCCCCGGGGTCGACCGTCGTCGCCGTCGTCTCCGGGGGCAACAACGACGTCTCCCGCTACGCCGAGATCGTCGAGCGGGCGCTGGTCCACGAGGGGCGCAAGCACTACTTCCTCGTCGACTTCCCGCAGGAGCCGGGGGCGCTGCGGCGCTTCCTCGACGACGTCCTCGGGCCGGAGGACGACATCACCTTCTTCGACTACATCAAGCGCAACAACCGCGACACCGGCACGGCGGTCGTCGGCCTCGAGCTCGGCGACCCGGAGGACCTGCTGCCGCTGCTCGCGCGGATGGACACCTCCCCGCTGGGCATCGAGACGATCGCGCCGGACAGCCCGCTCTTCCGCATCATCGGCTGACCCAGGGCCTGTCATTGCGGGCACGACAGGGTCATACTCGAAGGGTGTCCACCGACAGCGTCTTCGCTGGATCGATCCCCGAGCTCTACGACACCCTCGTGGTGCCGATGATGTTCCTCGACTATGCCGAGGACGTCGCCGCCGAGGTCGCCTCGGCCGCGCCCCACGACGTGCTGGAGACCGCCGCAGGTACCGGGGCCGTGACCCGGTCGCTGCACCGGCTCCTGCCCTCGGCCCGGATCACGGCCACCGACCTCAGTCCGGGGATGCTCGACCGGGCGGCCACCGTCCTCCCGTCGTCCGACCTCGTGCGCTGGATCCCCGCCGACGCGCAGGACCTCCCCTTCGACGACGCGTCCTTCGACGCGGTCATGTGCCAGTTCGGAGTCATGTTCTTCCCGGACCGCCCGGGCGCGTATGCGCAGGTGCGCCGCGTCCTGCGTCCCGGCGGGCGCCACGTCATGGCCGTCTGGGGGCGGATCGAGGACAACGAGGCCAGCCTGGCCGTGGCTGAGGCGCTCACGGTGCTCTTCGTCGATGACCCACCGCAGTTCCTGCGACGCACCCCCTTCGGGTACACCGACGTGACCGTCATCCGGACGGAGCTCGAGGATGCCGGCTTCACCGACGTCAGCATCCGCACGGTCACGCACCACAGTCGGCCCACGTCCGCCCGCGACATCGCCGTCGCGCACTGCCAGGGGACCCCGTTGGCGCACATCCTCGCCGAGCGCCACGTCGACACCGCCCGCACCACCGCGGAGTTGACCCGGCTGCTCGAGGCGCGGTGGGGCACGCAGCCCTACGTCGGCCGTCTCTCGGCCCACGTGGTGACCGCCGTCGCCGCCTGACGCTCATACCCTGAGGGGGTATGATGGGGCAGAACGACGACACCTCTGGAGGAACCCCATGGCCGGATACAGCGGCAGCAAGGAGCAGTATCTCAAGCGGCTCGGCCGTGTCGAGGGCCAGATCCGCGGCATCGCCCGCATGGTCGAGGACGACACGTACTGCATCGACATCCTCACCCAGGTCTCCGCGGCGACCAAGGCGCTGCAGGCCGTCAGCCTCGGCCTGCTCGAGGACCACGTCGGTCACTGCGTCGTCGACGCCGCCCGCGAGAGCGACGAGGCCGCCGCGGAGAAGGTCACCGAGGCCAGCGAGGCGATCGCCCGACTGGTGCGGTCCTGACCGCCCAAACGTCGCAGGAGCCTAAGCAGTTGCGACAGGTGACCGCCCGGACGTCGCAAGAGCCTAAGCAGTTGCGACAGGTGACCGCCCGGACGTCGCAAGAGCCTAAGCAGTTGCGGAGAAGGATGGGGTGACGCACCCCCTTCGCCTCCCCGAACCACCCCGCCCGATCAGGAGAATGAAGCCATGGACACCACCCCCTTCTCCCCCTGCGCCGGGACCACGGTGACGACCTGATGTCGACCGTGACCGACCCCCGCTCCGAGTCGACGACGGACGAGCACACCGTCGACCTGGCCATCACGGGGATGACCTGCGCCTCCTGCTCGGCCCGGGTCGAGCGCAACCTCGGCAAGATCGACGGCGTCGACGCCGTCGTCAACCTCGCGACGGAGAAGGCCCGGGTCAGCCACCCGGAGTCGGTGAGCATCGACGAGCTGATCGCGACGGTGGAGAAGTCCGGCTACGGCGCCACCGTCATCGAGCCGGAGGCCCGCCTCACTCCCCCCAAGCACACCCCGGTCGCCCGCGCCGACCTCGCCCGACGCGCGATCGTGGCCGCAGCGCTCGCCGCGGTCGTCGTGCTGCTCGCGATGGGGCCGTGGAGCTTCCCCGCGAACCCGTGGCTGCAGCTGCTCGTGACCACCCCGGTCGTGGTGTGGGCGGCGTGGCCCTTCCACCGCGCGGCGTTCGTCAATGCCCGCCATCTCGCGTCGACGATGGACACCCTCGTCTCTCTCGGTGTCAGCGCCGCGTACCTGTGGTCGCTCGTCACCCTGCTCACCGGCGCGGGCGAGGGCGGGCACTACTACTTCGAGACCGCGGCCGTCATCACCACCTTCCTGCTCATCGGCCGTTGGCTCGAGGCCCGCAGCAAGGACGAGGGGCGCTCCGCACTCACCGAGCTCATGGACCTCGGGGCGAAGGGGGTGGCAGTCCAGCGGATCGACTCGCGCTCCCGGGCCACCACCGAGGTCATCCTGCCGCTGCATGAGCTGCAAGTCGGCGACCACTTCATCGTGCGGCCGGGAGAGAAGGTCGCGACCGACGGCCGCATCATCGACGGCACGAGCTCCATCGACACCTCGCTGGTCACCGGGGAGTCCGTGCCCGTCGACGTGCGCTCGGGTGACCGGGTCGACGCCGGCACCGTCAACACCTCCGGGCGGCTGATCGTCGAGGCGACTGCGGTGGGCTCGGACACGACCTTCGCCGCGATCGTGCGGCTCGTCGAGCAGGCACAGACCGGCAAGGCCGACGTCCAGCGCCTCGCCGACCGGGTCTCCGCGGTCTTCGTCCCCGCCGTCCTGGTGGTCGCGCTGCTGACCTTCGTCGGCTGGTGGATCGGCTCCGGGTCGGCGACGACCGCGATCGGCGTCGCCGTGACGGTGCTGATCATCGCCTGCCCGTGCGCGCTGGGCCTGGCCACGCCGATGGCGCTGCTCGTCGGCACCAGCCGTGGCGCGCAGAAGGGCATCCTCATCAAGGGCCCGCAGGTCCTCGAGGACACCCGCCGCATCGACACCCTCGTCCTGGACAAGACCGGCACGATCACCACGGGCGTCGCCCAGGTGACCGACCTCGCCGCCGCTCCGGGGCTGCACCCCGCAGCCGTCCTCACCGCGGCCGCGGCCGTCGAGACCGGCAGCGAGCACCCGATCGCGCGAGCCATCGTGCGCCGCGCGCAGGACCAGGGGATCAAGATCCCGCGGATCACAGACTTCGAGAGCCTCCCCGGCTCCGGCGCGGTCGCGAGCATCAAGGGCACCCGCGTCACCGTCGGCACGTCCGACCTCTTCGACGAGGTGCCGCCGGAGCTGGCGACGCTCGAGCGCCGCGGCACGACCGTCTTCGTCGGGTGGGAGCGCAAGGCCCGCGGGGCGCTCACCGTGGCCGACGAGGTCCGCGACACCTCCGGCGACGCGATCCGTGCACTGCGGTCCGAGGGCCTGCAGGTGTGGCTGCTCAGCGGCGACGCCGAGCACAACGCGACCGCGATCGCGGCGACCGTCGGCATCGACGCCGAGCACGTCATCGCCGGCGTCCGCCCGCAGGACAAGCACGACGTCATCGAGCGACTCCAGGGCGAGGGTCGGGTCGTCGCGATGGTCGGCGACGGCGTCAACGACGCGGCCGCGATCGTGCGTGCCGACCTCGGGATGGCGATGGGCACCGGCACCGACGTCGCGATGGAGTCGGCCGACATCGTCCTCGTGCACGCCGACCTCGAGTCGGTCCCCCGCGCGATCTCCCTCTCCCGGGAGACGCTGAAGGTGATCAAGCAGAACCTGGGCTGGGCCTTCGGCTACAACATCGCCGCGATCCCGCTCGCCGTGGCCGGTCTGCTCAACCCGATGATCGCCGGCGCCGCGATGGCGATGAGCTCGGTCCTCGTCGTGCTCAACTCCCTTCGGCTGCGCAAGGTGCTGCCGGACGACTGAGGGGGCCGCCCCCTTCGTCGGGTGGATGTATCCGCGCGCGTCCCCACACGCGCGATTACATCGACCCGGCGGCAGGGCGGTGCAGGAGGAGGGCCACTCCGCTGGCGAGGGAGACCACGCCCGTGGCGACCAGGAGCATCGTCATCCCCATGGCGGGAAGCAGCGCGCCGGCCACGGCAGGAGCAGCCACCGAGGCGACCGCGCCCACGACCAGGCACACCGTGAAGGCCGTCCCCGCACGCTCGGGGAGCACCTCGGCAGTCCACACCGCCAGGACCGCCGATCCGGTCATGTAGCCCACGCCGAAGACGCAGGCCGAGGCCGCCACGGCCGGCACGGAGTCACTCGCCAGTCCCAGCGGCGCCAACGCCGCGGCCACCGCCACCAGGCACAGCGCCGCGACCCGGGCACTACCCAGACGCTGCGCGAGCGCCCCCGTCATCACGGCCACCATGCCGGTCGTCCCCATCACCATGTAGAGGACCGGCACGGCTCCAGTCGGGAGGTCGCTGCTCTCGAGGACGTCGGCGGCGTAGGTGAAGTAGACGACGATCGCTGCGAAGTAGACGAGCGAGTAGGCGATCGGCACCCGCAGCACCCGCACCGGCATGATGAGGCCTCGCCACCCGGCTCGCGGGGTCGAGGAGCTGCGCGGCGGTACCTTCGGGACCAGTCGCACGTTGACGATGGCGGCGACGACCGCGGCGAGGGCGATGCCGGTCCAGACCAGACGCCACGAACCCGTCGTGGCCAGGACGGCCAGACCGCCCAGCAGGACCAGGCCGCCGCTGGTGCCCGTCGTGATGATCGCCAGGGCCCGCGGCTGCGCGCGCTCGGGCACCGTCCGCGTCACGATGTCCGAGTACGGTGCCCAGGCCCAGCCGCCCGCACTGCCGGCGAGCACGACGCCCACGGCAAGCAGCCACGGGGACTGCGCGAGGGTCACGATCACCGCCCCGGCCGTACCGCTGACCGCACCGACGCTCGTCGGGGCGCGGGGGCCCCTACGGACGGAGAGCGGCCGCGCGAGCAGCAAACCGGCCAGGTACCCGGCGAACGTCGCGCTCGAGATCAGGCCGAGGACGAGCTCGGACAGCTCGAGGTCCTCCTGGATGTCGGGCAGCGTCACCCCGTAGGCGTACCGCGCCATGCCGAAGGTGACTCCGACCACCGCTGCCCCGGCCGCCCCGACCCGACCGGCCGACGACAACGCCATGCCTTCTCCTCATCCTCGTCATCCGGACGGCACCACAGGCGCTGTCGCTCCTGCCGTGGCCACGTGTCCCGGCAGTTGCCGTGCACTACCCAGCGCAGGCGTTACCCCGTGCCCGTTGGTCGATGCATCCAGGCACGCCGCGATCCCTTCGCCTCGCCCCGAGGAGCCGGACGCGTCTGACGAGGATCGGCCGGGCACTCCCCCTGCGGGTGCCCGGCCGGCCCTCGTCTCCCCTCCCCTTCGTCCCCCTCCCCGCTGGATCGACGTATTCGCGCGTGTCCCCACACGCGGGATCACATCGACTCGGCGGAGCTCAGATCTCGGCCTTCCACGCCTGGGCGATCGTCAGCTTGCCGGAGGTCTGCATCAGCGCCCGCCGGTAGATCCGCTCGGCGAGGAGGACGACTGCGCCGGTCGCGAGGGCGAGCAGGCCGAGGCTGAGCAGCGCCTCCCACCACGCCGACTCGCCGGTGACCAGACGCATCGGCTGCAGGATCGCCGAGAACGGCGGGACCCAGGCGAGCACCTCGGCGACCGTGCCCTCGGCGAAGAGCGCGCCGAAGAACATCACCATGGTCAGCACCGTCACCGGCAGCGAGGTGGATTGGATGTCCTCCTGCCGGGAGGCGAGCGCCCCGGCGACGGCGTACATCGCCGCGATCATCGTGAAGCCCGCGAGGAAGAAGACGACGAACCAGGCCACGCCCGAGGTGAAGCTCGGCAGCAGGTCGCCCCAGTCCGTGAAGGTCACCCCGACGAGGGCGACGACGCCGAAGAGCACGAGCTGGCCCACGGCGAGCGCGACGGCGGCGGCGAGCTTGCCGACGAGCAGCTGGCGAAGGGGGATCGACGTCGCGATGATCTCCACGATGCGGGACTGCTTCTCCTCGGTCACGCTCATCGCGAGGTACATCCCGAAGACGATGGCGGCCATGTAGAACAGGATCGCCATGGCGAAGCCGACCGCCTGGCCGATCATCTGCTGCTCGGCGTCACCGTCGAGGACGTCCGTGGTCACGGAGCTGCCCGCCTGGAGTGCGCCCAGGTCGGTGCCTGCGTCGGCGGCGTTCGCGGCGAGGACGTGCTGGCGGATGGTGTCCTCCGCCATGGCCCGCAGCTCGGGGTCGACCTCGGACTTGCCGATCAGCTGCCAGCCCTCGTCGGTCGGCGAGAGCCAGGCGTCGACCGTCTCCTCCGTGACCGCGGCCTTCGCGGCGGCGGCGTCGTCGACCTCGGTGGTCTCGATCGTCACCGTGTCGTCGTTCCCGGAGCCCTGCTCGACCAGGACCTCACCCATCTGCGCGGACTGGGTGGTGACTGCCACGTCGTAGGTCGTCTCGTTACTGCTCAGCCAGATCTGGAAGCCGATGAGGCCGACGATGATCACGAGGGTGAAGAGGGTCGACCCGAGGAAGGTCTTGTCGCGCAGGCGGACCGACACGTCACGTTGTGCGACGAGTGCCCAGGAGCTCGCGGTGCTCATGCCGTCACCTCTCGGTAGACCTCGGACAGGGGCGGGACGATCGGGCTGACCTCGAGGACACCCCCACGGCGCAGGCCCTCGGCGAGCACCTCGCCGAGGAGCCGGCGGCGCTCCTCCTCGGAGTCGGTCGGGATGTCGATGATCGCGGTCGGTCCGTCGACGTCGACGGCGGCCAGGCCGGGCAGCTCCCGCACCCAGCCGGCGTCGCGGACGGCGACGAGACGGTGGCGCTGCGGCGCTCCACCACGCAGCTCGGTGGGGCTGCCGCTGGCGCGCACCCGGCCCTTGGCGAGGATGACGAGCCTGTCGCAGAGCCGGTCGACGAGGTCGAGTTGGTGGCTGGAGAAGAGGACCGGCACCCCGCGTGAGGTGTGCTCGCGCAGCAGGTCGGCCATCGAGTCGACGGCATCGGGGTCGAGCCCGGAGAAGGGCTCGTCGAGGATCAGCGCTGCCGGCTCGATCGTCAGCGCGGCCGCGATCTGCACCCGCTGCTGGTTGCCGAGGGAGAGGGACTCGACGGGGTCGTGGGCGCGGTCGGCGAGGCGCAACCGCTCAAGGAGGACCATGACCGACCGGCGGGCGGCCGTGCGGGACAGGCCCTTGAGCTGGCCGAGGTGGATCAGCTGGTCGAGGACCTTCTGCTTCGGGTACAGGCCGCGCTCCTCGGGCATGTAGCCGATCGTGCGCTGGTCGGCGGTCGTGATCGGCCGGTCGCCCCAGAGCACCCGTCCCTCGGTGACCGACAGCACGCCCATGATCATGCGCATCGTCGTCGTCTTCCCGGCCCCGTTGCCTCCGACGAAGCCGGTCATCATCCCCTGCTCGACCGTGAAGTCGACGTGGTCGACGGCGGTGAGGTCACCGAACCGTCGCGTCAGCCCCTCCACGGTGATGTCCTGCGGTGTCGTGTCCATGCGGACAACGCTATTGAGCCGACCACCTCGGCGGATCAGCCTCCGGGGTGGTCTCAGGGCGAAGGGGGCCTCCCCCTAGGGGCGGAGGGCGGTGGACCCGACTCGCCCTCCCGACCCACGCAACTGCTTGGGCTCGTGCGGGCCCGGCCGTGCAACTGCTTAGGCTCCTGCGGGCCCGACCCTGCAACTGCTTAGGCTCCTGCGAATCAGAGGGGGCGGCGGGGCCGGTCAGACGATGCTGGCCTCGTGCGCGATGATCACCGCGCCGACCCGGTCGCGCACCTGCAGCTTGGCGAAGATGCTCGACACGTGCGTCTTGACCGTGGCAGCGCCGATGACCAGCTCGCCGGCGATCTCGGCGTTGGAGCGCCCGGCACCGATGAGCCGCAGCACGTCGAGCTCCCGCCCCGTGAGGTACGACAGCAGCTCGGCGTGGCGTCCGCCCTCCTCGGCCCCCTGCGGCGCGGCGGACATCTGCGCGATGACCCGCTTGGTCACCTCGGGGGCCAGCAGCGCGTGCCCGTGCCCGACGGCGCGCAGGGCGTCGACGAGCTGCTCCGCATCCGCGTTCTTCAGCAGGAATCCGCTTGCGCCCGCCTGCAGCGCGTCGAAGAGGTAATCGTCCCGGTCGAAGGTGGTCAGGATGAGCACGTGCCCGAGCCCGCGCTCGACGATCTCGCGGGTGGCGGCGATCCCGTCCATGACCGGCATCTGCACGTCCATGACGATGACATCGGGCCGGTGCGCGGCCGCCAGCTCGACCGCCTCGCGGCCGTTCGCGGCCTCACCGACGACCGCCAGGTCCTCCTCGACCGAGAGCATCATCGCGAAGCCGGACCGGATCAGCGGCTGGTCGTCGACGAGCAGCACCCGCAGCATCCCGCTCACGAGTCACCCCCGGAGCGAAGGGGGATCCGCGCCCGCACGCGGTAGCCGCCCAGCGGGCGTGGTCCCATCTCGACCGCGCCGTGGTGGGAGGAGATCCGCTCCCGGATGCCCAGCTGGCCCATGCCCGTCCCCGATGTCCCGGGGCGCGGACGCCCGTCGTCGGTGACCTCGACCTCCGCGGTGGACGCGTCCACCCGCACCGACACCCGGGCGGTACGTGCGGTCGAGTGCCGAGTGACGTTGGTCAGGGCCTCCTGGGTGGTCCGGTAGAGCGAGTGACCGATCGCGGTGGGCACCCGGTCCAGATCGCCGGGGTCCTCCTCGACGACTTCGTGCACCACGGTGAGCGCGGTGGATGACCGGGAGTCGGCCAGCTGCGGGATGTCACCCAGCCCCGGCTGCGGGGTGTGGTCCGAGCCGTCCCAACCAGCCTCCTCGACGAAGCCGGCGGAACCGTCCGCTCCACCGGCACCGGCTGACCCGGGCACGGCCTCCCCCTTCCGTAGGGTGCCGAGCAGGCCACGCATCTGGCCCACCGCGTCGCGGGAGCCGGACTCGATCCGGCCGAGGGCCCCCTTCGCCGCCTCGGGGTCGGTGTCGAGGACCCGACGGGCCGCTGCCGCCTGCACCCCGATCCCGGAGACGTGGTGGGCGACGACGTCGTGCAGCTCCCGGGCGATGCGCAACCGCTCCTCGATGACCGCGCTCTCGCGCAACCGCTCGGCCTGGCTGCGGATCGTGGCGGCCCGCTCGACGAGGTCGGCGCGCTGCCGGGCGCCGCGCCAGGCCAGCTGCCCGCCGACGACGGCACCGCCGAAGTAGAGGACGTTGACGATCCCGGCGATCAGCGGCGCCGCGACGGTCACCGGGATGAGTGCATCCGGGTCGGGGGTGGTGACCATGTCGCTGGCCACCCGGCCGACGGCGAACCCCCACACCAGCCAGAGGAACATCGCGATGAGGATCACCGTGTAGGTGGCCACCATGGCGCGCCGGTTGCGCGCCCAGGCGACGCCGGCGAAGATCACGAGGAAGTACACGATCTGCGTCGACAGCAGGCTGGACATCAGCATCACGTAGGTGCCGATCGCCCAGTACGCGAGCGTGGCCAGCGACGCGGTGACCAGCGGCCACTGCCGCCGGGTCAGCAGGAAGAGGCAGGGTACGGTGGTCAGCACCCACTGCTGGGTGACGGAGACGTCGACCTCGGAGAGGCTGCCGACGGAGCGCATCAGCTCCAGGACGAAGAGGGAGAGGACCACCGAGGCCAAGGTGAGGACCACGTCCCCGCGGCTGACACCGCTGCCGGGGCGGACCCAGTCGTCGTCGAGCGAAAGGGCGTCACCGAGGCGCTCGACAACAGAAGCCATCCGGCTCGGTCAGAGGGTGACGGGACCGTTGGGGGTGTTGAAGGTGACCGACATCAGGCCGGGCGTGCCGTTGGGCGCGATGAAGTCGAAGTCGATGACCGAGGAGGTCTCCTCCGGAGGCAGGCCACCCAGCCAGTCGCGCACCCGGTCGGGGTCACCGGCGATCTGCAGCGACGCGATGGTCACCTCGGTCTCCGCCTCCTGCGACGGGTGCGGCGAGCCCTCGCCCCACTTGACGAAGAAGGGCAGCTGCGGGTCCGCGAGGGTGCCCTTGATGCCGATCTGCTTCCACAGGAACTCGCGACCGTCGGCGAGGCGCCGGTTGCCGTTGACCGCCTGGCGGTCCAGACGCTTCTCCACCGACTCCAGGTCGTCGTCGACGCGGATGACCCAACCCATCCAGCCGCCACCGGCCTCGGAGCGGGCCCGCACGACCTGACCGAAGGGGGCCTTGTCCGAGCTGGGGTGGTCGAGCACCTCGACGATCTCGACGTACCGCTCGTGCGCCAGCGGCAGGATCATGTTGCGGGTGCCGAACCGCGGGTGCAGACCACCGTCGACCGGTGCGACCCCGAGGGCCTCACCAAGACGCTCGGCGGTGGCCTTGACACCGCTCTGGTCGGCTGCAAAGGAGACGTGGTCAACGCGCATGGTGGCATCGTGACACAGGCCGCAATCGGGCCAGTAATCGGGTCGGTCAGACCGCCCGACGCTGGCGGACCGCCTCGTAGACGACGATGGCCGCCGACGTGGCGACATTGAGCGAATTGGCCTGCCCCACCATGGGAATCCGCACGCGGTGCTGCGCCCGGGCCAGGGCGGCGTCGGTCAGGCCGTACTTCTCGGAGCCGACCGCGACGGCGACCGGGCCGGTGAGGTCGGCGTCCGTGTGGTCGACGTCGGTGTCCGGCGTCGTCGCGACGACGGCGACGCCGTGCTCGGCCAGCCACGTCCACGCCTCGTCGGTGCTCGCGGAGGCGACCGGGACGGAGAAGACCGTGCCCTTGCTCGAGCGGATGACGTTGGGGTTGCCCCAGTCGGTGACCGGGTCGGCGGCGATGACGAGGGCGACCCCTGCCGCGTCGGCGGTGCGGAGCATCGCGCCGAGGTTGCCCGGCTTCTCCACCCCCTCGCAGAGCAGGACCAGCGCCCCCTCGGGCAGGTCGACGTCGGCGAGCGCGCGTCCGGGCGAGGGCACCCGGGCGAGGATCCCGTCCGGCCCCTCGCGGTAGGCGACCTTCTCGAACGCGGACCGACCCAGCTCGACGACCTCCGCACCGGATCGGCGGACGCGCTCGACGAGCGCAGCCCCGGCACCGGGGTCGAGCATCAGGTCGGGGCAGTGGAAGAGGGCGTGCGGCACGACACCGGCGTCGAGGGCGAGCGTGGTCTCCTCGAGACCCTCGAGGAGCGTGGTCCCGGAGCTCTCGCGCACGCGGCGTCGGCGCAGCGTGACGAGGTCCTTCAGGCGCTGGTTGGCGGGAGAGGTGATGACGAGATCGGGCATGGCAGGCACCAGCATGCCGCACAATCGGGTGGTGGCTGCCGATCGTTCCGCTCCCGTCCGCCTCGTGTCGGCAGTGCTCGCCATGACCGGCGTGATGCTGCTCGTCGCGGCGGTCGGCGAGTTCATCGTCGTGCCCTCCGGCCTGGTGCGCGGGATCGACCTCGCATGGGTCGAGCGGGCCCGCGGCTGGATCGACGGACGTCCCGCGCTCGAGGACGCCACCCTGCTGTGGGCCGACCTCAGCGGACCGTGGGTGGTGCACCCGCTCGTGCTGCTGCTCGCAGCCGGTCTCGTGCTCACCGGTCGGGCTCCTCGCCGGGCCCTGCTCGTCGTACCCCTCGGGCTGGCGGGTTGGGCCCTGGGGTCGCTGTGCAAGCTGCTCGTCGCCCGCCCGCGCCCGGAGCCGGACGTCCCGATAGCGATGGTCGACAGCTTCTCCTACCCGAGCGGCCACGCCACCAACGTCGCGCTCGGCGCGGTTCTCGTCATCGCACTGCTGCGGATGGTGGGTCGGCGCTGGATCCGGTGGTCCGCGACGGTGCTCGTCCTCCTCGTCGCGGCCCTGACCGTCCTCAACCGACTCGCGCTCGGGGTCCACTTCGTCAGCGACGTCGTCGCCGGGCTCGTCCTGGGGGTCACCATGGCGCTCGTCGGGCTACGACTGCTCGGTCCCGTCACACCAGGGCGCGAAGGGCGTCACTCGCCTCTCCCGTGAGCCGCGCCGGGTCGGCCGGCCGCCCCGCGCAGAGCATGAGCAGCTCGACCATCGCAGCCTCGACCACCGGCCCCGAGCCGCGGGCCCAGTCGGTGTCGGTCGCGACCATGCGCACGCCGCGCACGACGCGACGGCTGCCGAGGAGGCCCGCCAGGAGGCGGCACCGGTCGGCAGCCACCGAGGCCGCCGTCGGGTCGGGATCGTGGTGCAGCCCGAGCGGGCGCACGATGTCCTGGTGGTGCACGAGCGCATCGACGAGGGTCTCGACGGAGGTCGTCGTCGGGACGTGCCGGGTCGACGTGGCCCATCGCTCGAAGTCGGCGACGATCTGCTCCCGGGGTTGCTGCCCCCTTCGCCGCACGTCGCGGAAGATCGCCTCGTTGTAACCGAGGCGCGCGGCGTCGGCGAAGACCGCGGGCAGCTGACGCCAGCCGATCTGCGGGTTGGAAATGACGTGGGCGGCCACGTCCTGCACGCTCCAGCCGGTGCACAGCGACTCGTGCGCCCACTGCTGCGGCGTCAGCGTGCGCAGGGTGGCGGCGAGCGCCGCCCTCTCGGTGTGGATGTGCCGCCACAGGGTCGCGTGGTCCATGGTCGTCCTCCCGACATGCCCCACCTATATAGTCAGCCTAACTGACTATCTGCGTCAAGGGTGAGGAGCCGATCGTGACCGTGCAGGACGATGCCGAGGGGCTGTCCACGGCGCTGCTGATGTTCATCCCGTTCCGGCACGCCGAGGAGCGGATCCTGCGCGCCCTGACCGACGCCGGGCACGCCATCACCCTCGCCCAGGCCCGCGTCTGCGCACGGATCGGCCCGGACGGCACCCGACTGACCGAGCTCGCCGACGCGGCGCAGATCACCAAGCAGAGCGCTGCCACCCACGTCGAGGCACTCGAGCGTGCCGGGTACGTCGAGCGCGCGCCCGATCCCACCGACGCGCGAGCTCGGCTCGTGCGGCTCACCCCGGCGGCCACTCAGCTGCAGCTCGTCGCCCGCCGGGAGGAGGCTGCCATCGAGGCGGAGTGGACCGCCCACCTCGGCGCCCCGGCGATGCGGCAGCTGCGCAGGTCCCTCGCCCTGCTGCGCGGGATCACCGACCCCTGGGCCTGAGCAGACGGCGAGCCCGCACCCAGGTCGTCCCGGCCGGGAACCGTCAGATGCGCTGGTGGCGCGCCCGGGCCAGGAGGTAGAGGCCGAAGGCGACGAAGCCCACGCCCACGGCCGTGATCAGGTACGGGCCGAAGGGCTCGTCCTTCAGGGACTTCAGCGCCCCGTCCAGACCGGCCGCCTCGGACGACTGGTGCTGCACGGCGGCGAGGACGAAGAAGGCACCGACGAGGCCGAGGACGACCCCCTTCGCGGGGTAGCCGATCATCCCCAGGGCACGCGCCGGCGCACCGGGGTCCTTCTCGAGGTCCTCGAGGAACTTGTGGGTGAGCCCCTTGTGCACGTGGTAGGCGCCGACACCGACGATGACGACACCGATCGCGCCGACGAGCACCTGGCCGGCGGGCTGCGCCATGAGGGCGGTGGTGACGCCCTGGGAGGACTGCTCGGAGGACTTCGAGGAGCCCGAGCCGAGAGCGAACTGGGCCGCGGTGAAGGCCAGGACGGCGTAGACCGCGGCCTTGGCGACGGCCTTGCCCCGATCGAGCCAGCCGTCTCCCACGCCGGGCGCGATCGCGACGGTCAGCTGCCACACCACGAGCGCCAGCAGGCCGATGACGATGATCCACATCAGCAGCGCGCCGGCCGGGTTGCTCGCGAGCGCGGCGAGGGCCCCGGACTGGTCGGCAGAGCCGCCACCACCCCAGGCCACCCGGGTGGCGGTGTACCCGATGACGATGTGCAGCAGCCCCGACATGAGGAAGCCCCATCGGGCCATGGCGTCGAGGACGGGGTGGTCGCCGACATCACGCACGACCCGGCGGGCTTCGTCGAGCCCCTGGTTGGCATTCACGAGGACATCATCCACCCGCGCGGCTCCGCGCGGAGCATCCGCTCAGAGCAACGGTCGCAACGCGTCCACGAGGCCGTCCTCCGCGACGCGTCCGGTCCGCTCGTCGGCGGCGGCAACGACCTCGTCGGGGGCGTCGCCCATGGCGACCCCGCGGGCGGCCCACCGCAGCATCTCGAGGTCGTTGCGCTGGTCGCCGGCCGCGAAGGTGCGACCCGGCTCGATCCGCAGGGTGCGCCGGACGATCTCCAGGGCCGACCCCTTGGAGACGCCCTCCGGTGCGAGGTCCAGCCACGCGGTGTAGCCGACGGCGTACTCGACCCCGTGCAGTCCGATCCGCTCGACGAGCCGGAGGAAGTCGTCGCTGTCCCCGTCGGGGTCGTGGAAGGTCACGCGGGTCGCCGGCTTGGCGACGAGCTCATCCCACGGGACGACGACCTGGCGACCCCAGAGCACGCCCTCGGGGTAGGGCCGGGCGACCTTGAAACCGACCCCCACCTCCTCGACGGCGGCCAGGATGTCGGGGGCGTGCTCGCGCACGAGGTTCATCGCGGGCTTGGGGTCGAAGGTCACCATCTCCTCGACGCGGTAGCCCTGCGGCTGCGACGAGTCGAGACCGATGGTCACCGCGCCGTTGGAGCAGACCGCCATCCCCCGGTCGAGCTCCAGCATCTCCAGGACCGGGAGCGTCGCGACCACCGAGCGCCCGGTGGAGATGACGACGTGGTGCCCGGCGTCCGCCACCGCCCGCACCGCCTCGCGGGTCGCCGGAGGCATCCGGCCGTCGTGCGTGAGGATCGTGCCGTCGACATCCAGTGCGACGAGGTGCGGCTCCATGCCCGAACGCTATCCGGCACCGCCCCTTCCCCCGCGCAGCGCCCCACCGCAAGCCCCCGATCGCGTGTCGGGCGGCCACCGACGAGAGTCCTTCCCGACGCTTGTGCCGTACCTCATCTGGTGGGATGCGTCCCACCACACGAGGTAGGGCACAAGCGTCGGACCAAGGGGGTTGGTTGGTCGGTCACGCGGCGGAGCGGACGAAGGGGGTTGGTCCGGTCACACAGCGGAGTGGACGCAGGGGGTGGTGGTCCGACTCAGGCCGAAGTCCGGACTGTCACGACTCCGGTGCGACCGCTACGACACGAGTCCGGACTTCGCGCCAAGGACCGCCGCGCCCTGCGTCCGCGCAGCCGCCGCGCCCCGGCCGAATTCACCGGTTGACCGGTCACACGAGCAGGCCTCAGCCCCGCGCAGCCCCGAGCTTCCAGTACCCGGAGAAGGTGATCGCCTTCTTGTCCATGCCGACCTCCTGCACGAGGTGCCGACGCAGCGAGGTCGCCAGACCCGACTCCCCGCACGCCCATGCGTAGTCGAGGCCGGCGGTGGTCGCCGGGTCCGCGGCGAGCGCAGCCAGCACCGCGGTTCCCGGGTCGGCGTCGCCGCGCTCGTGCACGGTGATCCCGGCCGGCAGCTCGACGCCGCCGAGGACGGACGCCGCGGGCACCTCGACGTGGGCGTCGACGCCGGCGCCCGGGCCGGGCAACCCCCTTCGCTCCCGCTCCTCGAGGATCGCCAGGAGCGCGGGGACCGCGGTCTCGTCCGCGGCGAGGAGCTGGCGCGGCGGCTCGAAGGCCGTGTACAGCGCTCCCCCGGAACGGAACCCGACAGGGTCGCCGACGGCCGCACGCAACGCCCAGGCCGACCCCGGCCCCGAGTCGCCGTGCGTGACGATGTCGACGTCGACCTCACCGCGCGAGCGGCGCAGCTCGCGGATCGTGTACCAGCGCAGTCCCGGCTGCTGCTCCTCCGGCATGTCGGCGACGGCGGCGCGCACGTTGACCCGCTCGCCGTCGGGCATGTGCAGCCGCCCGTCCGCGCCGGGCATGAGCAGCCCGAAGTACTCGTCCGGCCCGGCGAGCTCGTAGCCGGTGAACTCGGGCGCCGCGAGCGTGATCCGCCGCATCGAGGCGTTGAGCTCACGCACTGCGGCGACGCTCGCCCGGAACTGCACGTGGCCGGTGCGCTGGGCGACGTCGGCCATCGAGTTGCGGTACCAGACGCGCGCCGCGCCGAAGACGACTCGGTCCTTCAGCTCGGCGATCTTCATGACTGCTCCTGGGGTCGGGGGAGGACGACGGGGGTGCCGGTGTCCGGGTCGGTCAGGATCCGGCAGCGCACGTCGAAGACCTCGTGGACGAGCTCCTCCGTGACGACCTCGCGCGGGTCACCCCGGGCGACGATCCGGCCCTCGCGCACGGCGACGAGGTGGGTGGCGTAACGAGCGGCCATGGCCAGGTCGTGCAGGACCATGACCACCGTGGTGCCGCGCGCGGCGTTGAGTGAGCGCACGAGGTCGAGCACCTCGATCTGGTGGGCGATGTCGAGGAAGGACGTCGGCTCGTCCAGCAGCAGGATGTCCGGCTGCTGGGCGAGGGCGAGCGCGATCCACACCCGCTGGCGCTGGCCACCGCTCAGCTCGTCGACGACGCGCTCGGCCAGACCGACCGTGCCGGTCAGCTCCATCGCCTCGGCGACGACCGCGTCGTCCTCACGGCTGGGCCTGCGCAGGATGCCCTGGTGGGGGTGGCGGCCGTGGGCGATCAGCTCGGTGACCGTCAGCCCCTCGGGCGCGACCGGTCCCTGCGGCAGCAGGCCGATGCTGCGGGCGACGGCCTTCGTCGGGGTCCTGGCCAGGTCGCGCCCGTCGAGCACGATCCGACCCTCCCGGGCGGGCAGCAGCCGGGCGAGGCCGCGCAGGAGGGTGGACTTGCCGCAGCCGTTCGGCCCGACGATGGCGGTCACCTCGCCGTCGGGCACGTCAAGGTCGAGGCGCTCGACGACCGTGCGGTCGCGGTAGCCGAGGGTGACCGACTCGGCACGCAGCCGGGCGGGGACGACGGCGCGGGCCTCCCCCTTCGCCCGGTCGGCCATCGGCGTCACTGACGGGGTGTGCGTGTCGGCGGTCATCAGCTCTCCACTCGGGTTCGGGTGACGATGAGCCACAGGAGGAAGGGGGCACCGGCCAGTCCCGTGACGACGCCGACGGGCAGGTTGGCCCCGCCGGGCACGAGGTAGGCGCCGATGTGGTCGGCGACGACCACCATGAGCGCACCGATGAGGGCGATGTCGACGAGCCGGGTGCGCCCCTGGTGCAGGCGGCGACCGATCGGGCCGGCGAGCAGCGCGACGAAGGCGATCGGTCCGCACACGGCGCAGGTGGCGGCGACGAGCAGGACCACCCCGAGCATCGCGAGCGCCCGGTGGCGGTCGACCGTGACGCCCAGGCCGGCGGCGAGGTCGTCGCCGAGCATCATCACGCGCAGCTGCCGGTGCAGCAGGAGCATCGCCGGCAGTGCCACGGCGGCGAGCACCGCGAGGCGGCCGATCTCCGTCCAGCTCGCGGAGGCGACCGACCCGGTCAGCCAGACCATCGCCTCGGACAACCGGTAGACGTCCGCGCGCAGCAGGACCCAGTGGGTCAGTGCGACGAGCAGCGCGGAGCAGCCGACGCCGACGATGATCAGGGCGTGGGTACCCCCCTTCGCTCCCCCGCTGCTCATGCCCACGAGGAAGGCGGCCACGGCCAGCGCACCGAGGAAGGCCGCCAGCGTGACGGCCGGCCCGGTCAGGCCGAGGACGATGAGCGAGAAGACGGCCGCGGTCGACGCACCCCCGCTGATGCCGAGGATGTCGGGGCTCGCCAGGGGTTGCGCATGAGGTCCTGCATGACCGCGCCGGCGACGGCCAGCGAGGCGCCCGCGAGCACCGCGGCGATCGCCCGCGGCAGCTTCGACTCCATGAGGATGAAGCTCGCGCCGGGGATGTCCGTGCCGCCGATGATCGCCAGCGTGTCCGGGACGGTGATCGTGTAGTCGCCGAGGGTGACGCGCACGACGAGGGCCGCGACGACGAGCAGCCCCAGGGCCCACGTGCGGCGCAGCCCCGTCGCGAGCGGTCACGCCGCACCCTGCGCACGAGCTGTGCGGTCTCGGACGTGGGGTCGGGTGCGGTGGTCAGCGTCATCGGCGCACCGCCCGACGGGCGAGGACGATGAGCACGGGGGCGCCGACGACCGCGGTCATCACGCCCACCTGGACCTCGCCCGGGGGGGCGATGACCCGCCCGAGGGTGTCGGCAGCGACGACGAGGGCCGGGCCCACCAGCAGCGAGCCGAGGAGGAGGCGGCCGTGGTCGGGCCCGGTGAAGAGCCGCAGGAGGTGCGGGACCGCGAGGCCGACGAAGGCGATCGGACCGGCGAGCGCGCACGCGGCCGCGGTGAGCAGCAGCGCCCCGGCCAGCGCTCCGCCCCGGGCGAGCACGACCCGCTGCCCGAGGGAGCGGGCGACGTCGTCACCGAGCGCCATCGCGTTGAGCGTGCGCCCGGAGGTCAGCGTGAGCACGAGCCCGACGAGGACGAAGGGCAGGACCGGCAGGATCAGCCCGGCGTCCTTGCCCGCGACCGACCCCACCTGCCAGTAGCGGAAGAGGTCGAGCGCGGTGTCGTCGGCGAGGAGCAGGCCGACCATGATGCTCGAGCTGGCGGCCATGATCGCCGCGCCGGCGAGGGCGGTGGTCATCGGCTGGTGGCGAAGGGGAACGGTCGAGGTGATCGCGTGGACGAGGACTCCGGCGAGGATCACCCCGAGCAGTGCGGTCCACAGGTAGTCGACGACACCGTCGAGGAGCCCGGCGCGGATGCCGATGACGACGAGCAGCGCTGCCCCGGCGTTGAGCCCGAGGATGCCGGGCTCGGCGATCGGGTTGCGGGTCAGGCCCTGCAGCACCGTGCCGGCGATGGCGACGCAGGCACCGACGACGACCGCGATGAGGGTCCGGTCGACCCGGGCGGCGACGATGCCGGCGGCCGCGTCGTCACCCGCGTCGCGGACGGCGGCGAGGACCTGGCCGGTGGCCAGGGACTCCGCCCCGACGAGCACCGACGCGACCGATGCCGCCGCGAGGAGGAGCAGGCCCCCCACCGCGACGGCACCCGTCCGCGTGGCACCGGTCATGGGCTCAGACGGACTTCGCGGCGTCGGCCACGGAGGGGAGGAACTCCGTCACCGCGACCTCCATGGAGATCGGCGAGGGCGAGGACATCGTCATCGCGACCGAGTTGTCCGCGGACGCGACGAAGCTGCCGCGCTCGATCGCCGGGATCCTGCCGAGGAGCGGGTCGTTCGTGATCTTCTCGACCTGCTTGTCGCTCTCGACGTAGAAGATCACCACGTCGGCGTCGATGTCGCGCGCCTTCTCGGCGGAGACGGAGAAGAAGAAGGCCTCGCCCTTCGAGTTCTTCTCCACGATCCCGGCGTCCTCCATGCCGAAGCGGCGCAGCAGCTGCGGGCGCAGGTCGATGCTGGTGTAGATGTCGATCGTCGACATGTCGGTCGGGCTGAAGGAGAGCCAGGCGACGGACTTGCCCTTGACCTCGGAGTGCTTGGCCACCGCCTCGTTGATGAGTCGGTTGGTCTCGCCGATGAGCTTGCCGGCCTGGTCAGGGCGCCCGATGGCCTTGCCGATCATCTTCACGCTGACCTCCCAGGGCGTGCCCCAGGCCAGCTCGGGGTAGGCAACGGTCGGCGCGATCTTCGACAGCTTCTGGTAGTCCTCCTTCGTCAACCCGGAGTTGACGCCGAGGACGAGGTCGGGCGTGAGCTGTGCGATCTCGTCGACGGGGATGCCGTCGGTGTCGTCGTAGCGCACGATCTCCGCGTCGGGGTCGATCTCCTTGACGGCCTGGTCGAACCAGTCGGTCGAGCCCTGCTCGTTGCCGCCCCAGGTGATCTTGGTGGCGCCCACGGGCAGGACCCCGAAGGAGGCGAGGACGTCGTGGTCGTTCCAGCCGACCGTCGCGATGCGCGTGGGCGCCTCGGTGATCTCGGTCGTGCCGAAGGCGTGCTCGAGCGTCACCGGGAAGGCGCCGGACTCCGCGGAAGCCGACTCTCCCCCCTTCGTCCCGGACCCGCTGTCGGCCGAGCCGGTCGCGCAGGCGGAGAGAGCGAAGAGGAGTGCGGGGGCCGAGGTGATGACGGCACGGCGGTTCGGCGACATGGGCGTTCCCTTGGGGTGGGCGACTAAGGAGATCCTAACTTAGGACTGGCTCACCTTAAACGCAACCAGCCAACCCTTCGCAACTGCTTAGGCTCCTGCGAAGGGAGCCGCCCCACCCTTCGCAACTGCTTAGGCTCTTGCGAGCGTGGCGGCTCAGGGCTTGACGCAGATGACCGGGACGCCCGCCTCGAGGATGATCTGCTGCGCCTGCGAGCCCAGGATGAGCTTGGCCACCGCCGTCCGGTGGCGGACGCCCACCGCGATCACCGAGACCTGCTCGCGCCCGGCGCAGTCCAGCAGATCGCCGACCGCGGACTGGGAGCGCTCGTCGGGTCGCTCCACGCGCTCGACGACGTCGCCGAGGTCGGCGGAGGGGGTGTGCTCTCCGTCGAGGACGAAGTAGATCAGGTCCTCACCCCGGCGCGTCGCCTCCGCGATGCCGAAGCGGTAGGCGGCGTCCCCCTCGGCGGTGGGGGTTCCGGCAACGAGCACGGTCATGGCGACCTCCTGGTTGATCGATCCGTCTCCTCAGACTAACCATCCCGCAGGGTCGGTCCGGGGGCACGCGGAGGTGCGGGGCGACTGGGCGGTAGCACCTCAGGGACCTTACAGTGGCGGTGACGCAGAGCACACCGCGCGATGTCCCCGCCGCGTGGCGCACCCGACCCAGGAGTTGACCCCATGGCAGCCGACGACGGCAGCGCGGCCACCGCGCCGCCGGGCGCAGATCCCACCCGGCGACGCGCCCTGAGCCTCGGTTTCGGCGTCCTCGCAGTCCCCGTCATCGGGGCGGCCGGCTACCAGTCGATCCGCGCGGCGGATCAGGGCAGCAGCGTCCGGTCGAACCTGACCCTCGTCGCGCCGGCCGCGGCGGGCGGCGGCTGGGACGCCTTCCAGCGGGAGATGCAGGAGGCGATGCGCGCCAACAGCCTCGTCGGCAATGTCCAGGTCCTCAACATCCCCGGGGCCGGGGGCACCATCGCCGTCGGCAGCATGAAGGAACGCAACACCGCCAACTACCTCATGGTCGGCGGCACGGGGCAGATCGCGGCGCACGCGCAGTTCGACACCCCCTCCACGATCACCGACCTCACCCCCGTGGCCCGGGTGGTCGAGGAGCTCTTCCTCGTCAACGTCCCGGCCGACTCCCCCTACGAGGACCTGCAGTCCCTCGTCGACGCCTGGCGCAAGGACCCCGAGCAGATCGCGTGGACCGGCGGCGGCTCGTCCGACCAGATGGTGATCACCGAGCTCGCCCTGGCGGCCGGCATCAGCCCCGCAGACATCACCTACATCCCCTCCTCCGGTGGCGGTGAGGCCATCCAGGCCATGCTCAACGGCACCGCCCAGGCGTCCTCGGGCGGCTTCCCCGACATCTACCCGCAGGTCCAGTCCGGACGACTGCGCGGCCTCGGCGTCGCCGCGAAGAATCGCTTGGAGGGGGTGGACATCCCGACCATGCCGGAGCAGGGGTTCGACGTGACCCTGACGAACTGGCGTGCCCAGTTCGCCCCGCCCAATGCGAGCGAGGAGGACGTGGCCGAGTTCGTCACGCTGATGGAGGAGACCACCGCGACCGCCGAGTGGAAGGACGCGGTCAAGCGCAACTACTGGGTGGAGGTCCCGCTCTCGGGACCGGAGCTCGACGACTTCATCCAGTCGGAGATCGACAAGATCGGCTCCCTGATCAAGGAGATGGGTGTATGACGCAGGCCGACGTGGGCGGCGTCCCGCCCGAGAACCGCGCCCGGCACGAGGCCGCGAGAGGCGGTTTCTGGCACGGCCGCTCCGCGCTCGTCATGCCGGCGATCGTCGGGGCCTTCAGCCTCTTCCTGCTCGTCGGCAGCGCGCTGCTGGACCCCGGAGAGGCCGAGTTCCCCGGCCCACGCTTCGTGCCCGTCATCGTCGGGGGGACCGGGCTGGTCCTGGCGGTCCTGCTGGCCGTGGGCGTGCTGCGCAGTCCCGAGCCGGTCGATGACCCCACTGCCGGGACGTACCGCACCTACTCCGACTTCGCCGCCCTGGCTTGGGTGACGGGCGGCTTCCTCGCCTTCGCACTGCTCCTGCCCTACCTCGGCTGGATCCTCGCCGGAGCCCTGGTCTTCTGGTGCACCGCGCACGGCTTCGGCTCCCGGCGGCCCCTCTTCGACGTCCTCGTCGCGCTCTTCCTCAGCTCGCTGATCTACCTCGTCTTCGGTACCGCGCTGGGCCTGAACCTGCCGTCCGGCATCCTGGGAGGTGGCTTCTGATGGAGACCCTCGACCTGCTGATGCAGGGCTTCGCCGGGGCGCTGACACCGATGAACCTCATGTGGGTGGTCATCGGCTGCCTGCTCGGGACCGCTGTCGGCGTGCTGCCCGGCCTGGGGTCCTCCATGGCCGTGGCGCTGCTGCTGCCGATGACCTTCGCCCTGGACCCGACGGCGGCCTTCATCCTCTTCGCCGGCGTGTACTTCGGTGGCCTCTTCGGCGACTCGACGATGGCCATCCTGCTCAACACACCGGGACAGGCCTCGGCCATCGCCTCGACCTTCGAGGGACACCGGATGGCCAACGCCGGCCGCGCCCCGCAGGCCCTGGCCACCGCTGCGATCGGCGCCTTCATCGGCGGCATGATCTCCTCGGTGCTCGTCGTCTTCGTCTCCCCGAGCCTGGTGGAGTTCTCCTCGATGTTCGGCCCCGAGGAGTTCTTCGCCCTGGCGATGTTCGCCTTCATCGCCACCGCCTCGGTCGTCTCGGACAACGTCCTCAAGGGTCTGGCCTCGCTGGTCCTGGGCCTCGGAATCACCGTGGTCGGCGTCGACTCGGTCTCCGGCGTCGAGCGCTTCACCCTCGGTCTCCCCGAGCTCTTCGAGGGCATCTCCCTGGTGACCGTCACCGTGGCGGTTCTCGCCCTCGGCGAGGTGCTGTACATCGCCTCCCGGGTGCGACGGGACAGGGAGGACCTGCAGGTCCGCAAGGCCGGCCGCGGGTTCCTCAGCCGTCAGGAGTTCCTCGAGGCCGCGCCCGCGTGGGGCCGCGGCACCGTCATCGGGCTGCCCTTCGGCGTCATCCCCGCCGGCGGTGCCGAGATCCCGACCTTCATCTCCTACGACGTCGAGCGACGCCTCGACCGGCGACGCAAGAAGCCGAAGTTCGGCACGGGCGCCATCCGCGGCCTCGCCGCACCGGAGGCCGCCGGCAACGCCACCACCGGTATGGCCATGGGTGCCCTGCTGGCCCTGGGTCTGCCGATCTCGGCAACGGCAGCGATCATGCTCGCGGCCCTCCAGCAGTACGGCCTGCAACCCGGCCCCCTGCTCTTCGAGCAGAGCGCGGACCTCGTGTGGGCACTGCTGGCCAGCTTCTTCATCGCCATGGTCGTGCTCCTCGCGATCAACCTGCCCTTCGCCCAGCTCTGGTCGAAGCTCCTGCTGATCCCCAAGCACTATCTCTACGGCGGGATCACCCTCTTCTGCGGCCTGGGCATCTACGCCACCGCAGCGTCCGTCTTCGACCTGGTCCTGCTGCTGATCATCGGGATCATCGGTTTCGTGATGCGCCGCTACGACTACCCGCTGGCGCCGCTGATGATCGGCATGGTGCTCGGGCCGCTGGCCGAGACGTCATTGCGGGACGCGCTGCTGGCCTCGGTGGGTGACCCGGTCACGCTCGTCACCGGCTGGATCACGTGGGTGATCTACGCACTCCTGCTGCTCGTCGTCGGCGCCTCCGCGTGGGGCGCCCTGCGCAAGCGCACCCAGCGCGACGTCTGACCGCCCCTCGTCCCCTCCTCCTTTTCGCAACTGCTTAGGCTCCTGCGAAGGGGGTGGGGGACTCGGCTCAGGCGAGGCCGAGGTCGGCCAGGCCGAAGACGTGCCGGTACTCCAGGCCCGCCTCGGCGAACTTCTCGGCCGCGCCGGTGGCCCGGTCGGCGATCGTGGCGACGGCGACGACCTCGGCGCCGGCCTCGCGGGCGGCGGTGGCCGCCTCGAGAGGGGAGGAACCGGTCGTCGAGGTGTCCTCGACGATGAGCACGCGACGGCCCTCGATCGACGGGCCCTCGATGCGCTGCTGCAGGCCATGCGCCTTGCCGGCCTTGCGCACGACGAAGGCGTCCAGGCGCTCCCCCGTCGCCGCCGTCGCGTGGAGCATCGACGTGGCCACCGGGTCCGCGCCGAGCGTCAGCCCGCCGACGGCGTCGAAGTCGAGGTCGGCCACCATGTCGAGCATGACCCGACCGACGAGCGGCGACGCCTCGCCGTCGAGGGTGATGCGGCGCAGGTCGACGTAGTAGTCGGCCTCCGCGCCGGAGGAGAGCGTGACCCGTCCGTGGACGATGGCCTTGTCCTTGACGATCTCGAGCAGGCGGGCGCGGTCAGCGGCGATGTCAGTCACGGCCCGCAGTCTATGGCCGCGCTCCCGGAGCCTGCACTTCCCCACGGGGCGTGCGAAGGGGGCCGGAGACTCAGTCCTTGCGGTGCAGGGAGCGGACGCGACGGCTGCGGACCAGCGCGCGCGGTGCGTGCCGCACGAGGGTGGCGACCGCCTTGTACTGCCGGCTCGGGACGGAGACGACCGTGCCGGACTCGGCGTCGGCGAGCGCCGCACGCACGACGTCGGCCGCGTCGAGCCAGAAGGGGCCGGTCCGCTCGCCCTTGTCGATGCCCGCCCGCTCGTGGAACTCCGTGCGGACGTACCCCGGCAGCAGCGCCGTCACCGAGACCCCGGTCCCCACCAGCTCCCCCGCGAGCGACTCGGTGAAGGTGGTCACGTACGACTTCGCTGCCGAGTAGGTCCCGCTGGCGAGGTACCCGGCGACGGAGGAGACGTTGATGATCCGGCCGTGGCCGCGCGCCTGCATCGTCGTCGCGGCCGCGTGGCTGAGCACGAGGACCGCATGCACGAGCACGTCGAGGAGCTGCTCCTCGGCGCGGACGTCGCTGTCGACGAAGCGCGAGTTCAGGCTGTACCCGGCGTTGTTGACCAGGACGTCGACCGGCCGGGAGGGATCACGCAGCCGCTCCGCCACCCGCTCCAGCGCCTCCCGGTCGGACAGGTCCGCCGTCAGCACCTCCACGGCCACGCCGTGCGCCGAGCGCAGCTCGGCCGCGACCGACTCGAGCCGCGCGGAGTCGCGGGCGACGAGGACCAGGGGAACCCCCTTCGCCCCGAGCTGCTCGGCGAACTCGCGGCCGATGCCGGCGGTCGCCCCGGTGACCAGTGCGGTCATGCGCCGAGCGTGGCGTCGAAGAGCTCACGCAGCTCGGTGAAGTGCCGCTCGGCACCCGCCTCCTGGTAGCTGGAGGTGTCACTCATCGTGAAGCCGTGCGGGGCGTCCGGGTAGACCGCGGTGCGGGCCCGCAGGCCGTGCTCGGTGAGCGCCGCGTCCAGCCGGGCGACGTCCTCGGGCGGGTTGGTGCCGTCGTTGTCGGCGTGACCGTAGACGAAGGACGCCTGCGCGTCGACGAGCCTGCGGTGCGGGCTGTCCGGGTCGCTCGTCGCGATCGCTGCACCGTGGAAGCCACCGCATGCCGCCACCCTCGGGTCGAGGCCGGCGGCGCGGGTGGCGAACTTCGCGCCCATGCAGTAGCCGGTGACACCGATCGGCCCGTCGGCCACCCCGTCGAGCCCGCGCAGGGCCGCGATGTAGTGCGGCAGGTCGGCCTCCATGCGCTCCTGCGTCAGCGTCCCGACGCGCGGGATGCTCACCGTCCCGAACTCCGCCCGCTGCTCGGGGTCGGTCAGGTCCATGTCGCTCGGCGGGCTCGTCTGCGCGGCAGTGCCGAGGCGGTAGAAGGTGTTGGGAGCGAGGACGACGTAGCCCCACGAGGCGATGCGGTCGGCCATCTCCTCGATGCGCGGGCGCAGCCCGATGGCGTCCATGAACAGCAGCACACCGGGGTGGGCGCCATCGTCGGGTCGGGCGACGACCGCCTCGGCGGTGCCCTCGTCGGCAGGGATCTCGATGAAGGGACGCATGGACCGAACCTAGGTCGCCTCGGCGTCGGTGGCTAGGGTGACGCTCGTGCGTATCGCGACCTGGAACGTCAACTCCATCCGATCCCGAGTCGAGCGCGTCGAGGCCTGGCTGCAGCGCAGCGACATCGACGTGCTCGCCATCCAGGAGACCAAGGCGAGGGAGGACCAGTTCCCCCTCGAGCGCTTCACCGAGCTCGGGTACGAGGTCGCCCACCACGGCCTCAACCAGTGGAACGGCGTGGCGATCCTCTCCCGGGTGGGCATGGAGGACGTCTCCATCGGCTTCGACGGCGACCCCGGCTGGGGGGACCCGGTCGCACCGGAGGCCCGCTCGATCGGCGCGACCTGCGGTGGCGTGCGCGTCTGGTCCCTCTACGTCCCCAACGGCCGCGCGCTCGGCGACCCGCACATGGACTACAAGCTCGGCTGGCTGGAGCAGCTGCGGCAGCGCGCCGGCGAGTGGGCCGCCGAGGACACCCCGCTGGCGCTGTGCGGCGACTGGAACATCGCCCCGCGCGACGAGGACGTGTGGTCGATGGAGTACTACGCCGACAAGACGCACGTCTCGCCCCCGGAGCGGGCGGCCTTCGACGCCTTCCTCGACGACGGCTTCGTCGACGTCGTGCGCCCGCACACCCCCGGGCCGGAGGTCTACACCTACTGGGACTACCAGCGCCTGGCCTTCCCGAAGCGTCGCGGCATGCGCATCGACTTCGTCCTGGGGTCGGCCGCTCTCGCCGAGCGCGTCTCCGGTGCGGCCATCGACCGCGAGGAGCGCAAGGGCAAGGGCGCCAGCGACCACGCCCCGGTCATCGTCGGCCTCGACGGCGACGACGGCGCAGCGGCCCCCCGCGAGGCCAAGTGACTCCCGCGCCGCCGGCCCGCAGGCTGACCGTCGAGTCCCCCGACGGCGCCCGCATCGCCGTCTTCGACCACGCCCCCGACGGTGCCCCCACCGACCCCACGCTCGTGCTCGCGCACGGCTGGTGCCTGACCCACGAGGCCTGGGACCCGGTGGTCGCCGAGCTGCGGACCCGGCGACCCGACCTGCGGATCATCAGCTACGACCAGCCCGGGCACGGGCACTCCACGGTGGGGCTCGACCGCTCGGTCGGCCTGGTCGACCTCGGCGCGACCCTCCGCGCGGTCATCGAGGCCACCGCACCCGGGGACGACCTCGTCCTCGCGGGCCACTCCATGGGCGGCATGACGATCATGGCGCTGGCCGGGCTCGACCCGAACCTCCTGCGCGAGCGGGTCCGCGGGGCCGCCCTCGTCGGGACGGCGGCGCACCTGCCGGGCCGTCGGGGCATCCCCGGTGAGCGGCTCGCCATGGCCGCCCTCGCTCGACTGCCCTCGGGCTTCCGTGGACTGCCGACGACGCCGCGGCTGACCGCGGCCAACCTCTTCGGGGACGACCCCGACCCGCAGGCGGTCCGCGCCACCGCCCGGATGACCAGCCGCACCCGCGCCAACGTCGTCGCCGACTGGTACCGCGCGATCATGGGACTGGACCTGCGGTCGGGACTGGCCCCCTTCGCCTCGATGCCGACGGAGATCGTCACCGGCACCCGCGACCGGCTCACCCCGGTCTCGGCGGGGCGGCGCCTGGCGGCGCTGGTGCCGGGCGCGACCTTCCGGTCCGTGCCCGGCGTCGGCCACATGATCACGTACGAGGCGACGGACCTGGTCGCCACGCGCATCGAGTCACTCCTCGACGCCGAAGCCGCGAGCCAGCGCGCCTGACCCCTCACGCCGCCGGAGCCCGAGCAGGGCGAGGGCGACGACCGCGCCGACGAGGGAGGCGCCGGCAGCACCGAGGAAGACCGTGTGCACCTGCAGCAGCGCCGCGTCCAGCAGCGCCTGGCCGTCGGTCTGCTGCTCGGGCGTCATCGCGGCCACGGCCTCGTAGTACCGGTGCAGCCCGACCCCGGTGAGCAGCGCGAGGCCGACCACCATCCCGACCATCCGGGCGACGACGACGAGACTGCTCGCCGTGCCGTGGGCGTCCTGCGGCGAGTCGGCGAGCGCGGCGTCGTTGACCGGGGCGAGGGCCATGCCCAGGCCGAAGCCGACGAGGGCGAGCGTGACCGTCGCCGAGACCTCCTCGAGCGAGCCGCGCTGCCAGCCGGACATCAGGAAGAGGCCGACCGTGCCGAGGACGAGCCCGATGCCCGCGGAGAGGCCGTCGCCGATCCAGCGCAGGATCCAGCCGCCGACGAGCGCGCCGACGGGGACGGCGAGGAGGAACTTCACCAGCTCCAGGGCCGCGTCGGTCTGCGACCCGCCCGTGGTCAGCCGGGAGAAGAGCGGGACGTCGACGACCACCGCGACGAGCGCGACGCCGACGAGGAAGGATACGACCAGCGCCCACGGGGTGCGTCCGCGGACCGTGCCGCGGGGCACGAGCGGGTTCTCGGCGCGCCGGTGGCGCCAGACGTAGAGCGCGGCGCTGATGCCGGCGACCGGCAGCAGCGCGTAGCCGAGCGGGCCAACCACCTCGGTCTCCGGGTCGGCGGAGGCGAAGGTGAGGATGATGCAGCCCAGTGCGGTGCCGAGCAGCAGCGCACCGGGCAGGTCACTCACCCGCAACGGCGGCCACCAGCGGTCCCGCGTGATGACGACGAGCACGAGCAGCAGGACCGCCGTGAGGACACCGACCGGCGTGAGCACGCGGCTGTCGCCGGTGAAGGGCACGAACGGGAGGCCCAGGACGACGTCGGTCGCCAGGGCGGCGGGGGCGGCGAGCGTGAGCCACAGCAGGCCGATGGCCACGATCCCGAGCACCGTGGGGGCGAAGGGGGGTCGTCGCCTCTCCCCCGCGACCGCCGCGATCGCGATGAAGAGCATGACGCCGAGGACGACGTTGAGCCAGAAGATCGCCCGCCAGTCGGCGACGACGAGGACGGCGGCGCCGAGCAGGGGCCCGAGGACGGAGCCGAGCTCCTGGACCGCGCCGACGATGCCCAGCGGCATGCCGCGGCGTCCCGGTGGCCAGAGGTCGGCGACCAGCGCGAGGGTGGCCGGCACGAGCCCGCCCCCGCCGACACCCTGGACGACGCGTCCGGCGACGAGGACGTCGAGGTCGACGGCCAGGGCGGTCACGCCTGAGCCCACGACGAAGACGACGAGGCAGCCCAGCAGGATCTGCGAGCGCGGGATGAGGTCGGCGAGGCGGCCGATGAGCGGGAGGACCGCGACGTAACCCAGGAGGAAGCCGGAGATGATCGGGGCCGCGCGCTGCAGGTTGTCCAGGCCGAGGCCGACGCCGGCCATCATGTCGGTCAGCGCGAGGACGACGACGTAGGTGTCCGCCGCGGCGAGGGCGACGGCCGTCGACGCCAGGGCCAGCAGGGTGCGCGGGCGCGCGCCCAGGCGCGGGGACAGCTCTGCCACGGGGGTGCCCATCACTCGGGCGCGGTGATCTCGACGTTCTTGCCGTAGTCCTTCAGGGCGAGGGCGAAGGTCGTCGGCTTCTCCTCGTAGAAGTCCCCCTCGATGACGACGGAGCGCAGCTCACCGCTGTCGGGCTCGATGCCGTAGACGACGTCGAACTCGGTCGCGGACTCACCCAGGTTGAACAGTCGCTGGATGTCCTCCGCGGGGACGGTGCCGGTGTACTCCTGCAGCACGGTCTTGCCGTCGCGGACCTGCTCCCCGGCCTCGACGTCGGTGCTGGTCTCCAGGATCTGGTCGACACCGCTGCCGGCACGGAAGAACTCGGCCGGGTTGGGCGAGCCGAGGTCGGCCATGTCCACCCGGTTGAAGTCCTGGGTGAAGAAGGACATCCACGTCTCCTCGTCGACGGCGATGATCTCCACACCGGCCGAGTTGCCGTTGATGACGCCAGTGACCTGACCGCGGAACTTCGGGGTGGCCTCGTCGACGATCCCCGAGCCGGTGGCGGCGGAGACGCCGTTGCGGCCCTTGGGGATCGCCGACTGCTTGAGGTCGAAGGAGACGGTCCCGGCATCGACGAAGGACTGCTGCGCCGTCGCGAGGGCCTCGTCGGGGGGCGTGGTCTCGTCGAAGACCGAGCACCCGCTGACGAGGGCCAGGGTGAAGGGGAGGCTAACCAGCACAGCGCGTCGTCGCATGCGCACACGCTAGCCCGTGGGCGGGGCCTGCTGAGGCAGCGCGCGCAGCACGTGATCACGCACACGGGCCAGCCGGGTCGTCGTCGCCGTCCGCAGGGCGACCGACGATGCCGCACGCAGCACCTGGGTGGTGGCGTGCCGCCGCCTGTGGAAGGCGAGGGGTGCCCCCTTCGCCCCGTGGCGGTGGAGCATCCGCGCGAGGGTGACGGCGTCACGGACGGCCTCGTTGGCGCCGCGTCCGAGATTGGGCGCCATCGCGTGCGCGGCGTCACCGATGAGGACGAGGCCGTCGGCGGCGCTGCTCCGCAAGGGTGGTGCGAGCAGGATGCGCTGGACGTCCGCCTCGCCCCCGACCTGGGCCAGGATCCGCTGGAGAAGGGGGTCCCAGTCGCCGAATCGGCCGGTCGCCAGAGCGAGTGCCTCCTCGAGGGATGGCGCCTGGAGACCGTCGGCACGGCCCCCACGGACCGCGCAGAACCACGCGGCCCCCCGTGGGCCCGGGGTGATGCCGAAGAGCCCGCCGGGCCCCCACCACTCGGTCGGTCCCTCCGGTCGCGGCCCGGGCAGGTGGCCGCGCAGCGCGATCCAGCCGGTGGGGACGGGCGCGGTGTCGGGGAAGACGGTCTGCCGGCACACCGAGCGCACCCCGTCCGCACCGACGACCAGGTCCGCGCCGACCTCGCGCGCGAGAGCACGCGGGTCGGTGACCTCGCGGGTGAGGCGGGCGGCCCCGTCCGGCAGTGACGACTCGAGGGCGGCGACGATCTCGGGACGCGGCGCGAAGGTCAGCTCGGGCGTGCGGTGGTCGACCAGGACCTCGCCGGCCGCATCGCGAATGGTGCCGTGATCGGCCGCAACGGAGGCCGCGCGGACCCGCTCCCCCACACCGAGGCGGTCGAGGTCCGCCGTCGCGCCCCGCCACAACGCCAGGACCGTCCCTGCGCCGGCACGCTCGGGCCGCTCCTCGACGAGGGTCACCCGGAATCGGCCGGGGTCGAGCGCCGCCGCCAGGGTGAGCCCACCGATGCCGCCGCCGACGACGAGGACGTGTTCGGGAGGGTGCACGACTGCGACGCTACCGAGGCACACGGCCCATCTGACCCACGGCCCCGCGCTGACCCATAGGCCGGGACATCAGCCTGCATAGGCAAACGGTCTCGCCGGGGCATGTTCACCGCTGCGACCGCTGAGTACGTTGGTCGCCATGCACCGACGCCTCTCTGCGGACGACTCCGCCTTCCAGCAACGCATGCGGGACTACTTCACGACCGAGTTCCCCCAGGACCTGCGCGCCAAGGTCGCCGCAGGGGACAAGTTGTCCCCCGAGGACATCCGGCGCAGCCAGGCGACCCTCGCCGAGGCGGGGCTCGCTGTACCCGGCTGGCCGACCGAGTGGGGCGGCCAGGACTGGACCCCCCTGCAGAAACACATCTGGAACAGCGAGCTCCAGGCGGCCGCCGTGCCCCCGCCCCTACCCTTCAACACGTCGATGGTCGGTCCGGTGATCGCCGCCTTCGGATCGGAGGATCTCAAACGACGATTCCTCCCGAAGACGGCAACTGCCGAGATCTGGTGGTGCCAAGGATTCTCCGAGCCGGGCGCCGGCTCCGACCTCGCCTCGCTGCGGACGACCGCCGTACGGGACGGTGACGAGTACGTCGTCACCGGGCAGAAGACCTGGACCACCCTCGGCCAGCACGCCGACTGGATGTTCGCCCTCGTGCGCACCGACCCCGATGCGCCGAAGAAGCAGGCCGGCATCTCCTTCCTCCTCCTCGACATGCGCAGCGAGGGCGTGACGGTCAGTCCCATCCGGACCCTCGACGGGGGCGTCGAGGTCAACGACGTCTTCCTCGACGAGGTCCGCGTCCCTGCGGACCAGCTGGTGGGCGAGGAGAACCGCGGCTGGGACTACGCGAAGTTCCTCCTGGGCAACGAGCGCGTCGGCGTCGCCAACACCGGCCTGATCAAGCGCTGGCTCGTCCAGCTCAAGGAGCACGCCCAGCAGGTGCGCCTGGGCGAGGGCACCCTGCTCGACGACCCGGCCATCGCCGCGAGATTCGCCGAGGTCGAGGCCCAGCTCATGTCGGTCGAGCTGACCGCCATCCGGGTCTCCGGAACCTCTGAGGACGGCCGTCCCGACCCGGCCTCGTCGATCCTCAAGCTGTGCGGCTCCCAGCTGCAGCAGGACGTCCTCGAGCTCGCCGTGGACATCAGCGGTCCGATGTCCTTGGCCTGGGACTCCCTCGACTCGGTACCCACCTGGGCCGCGCAGAGCGTGCCGACCTACCTCAACTACCGCAAGGCCACGATCTACGGCGGATCCAGCGAGGTCCAGCGCAGCATCGTCGCGGCCACCATCCTCGGACTGAAGGGCTGACCCATGGACTTCTCCACCACCGACGAACAGCAGGCGCTCGCCGAGGCCGTTCGGGGCACCCTCCGCCGCCACGCATCCCAAACCACCGGACGCGAGGAGTCCGCGGCTCCACCCGCCCACGACGAGACGTTGTGGTCAAGCCTGGTCGAGACCGGAGTCCCCGGACTCCTGTGGTCCGAGGAGGACGGCGGTCTCGGGGCCGGGATGACGGACCTCGCCGCCGCGGCGACCGCGGTCGGACGCGCCGGGGTGCAGGTACCCCTCGCCGAGTGCGTGGTCGCCGGTGCGCTGGTCCGGGCGCTCGCTCCGGCGGACGTGCGCCGGGAGATCCTCGGCGACCTGACCGAAGGGAGTGCACTCCCGATCCCGGCACTCGCCGAGCCGCTGCGCGCGTGGTCGCCCGTCCCGACCGACGTCACCGCCTCCGAGGGGACCGATTCGTGGACCCTCAGCGGCACCAAGGCGCCAGTGCGATACGCCCCGGCTGCCACCCACCTGCTCGTGTCCGCCGCCACCGAGTCGGGCACCGGCGTCTTCCTCCTCCCCTCCTCCGGTGGGACCGGTGAAGAGCTCGTCCTCGACAGCAGCCCCGCGACCCTGCTCGCCCAGGGCCCCTCGGCGGATACCGCCCTGCGGGAGGCGCTCGCCCTCGGTGGGGTGGTCCTGTGCGCCGAGGCCGTCGGCGTCATGCAGGAGGCCCTGCGCCTGACGACCGAGTACCTCGGCACGCGAACCCAGTTCGGCCGGACGCTGGCGAGCTTCCAGGCCCTCACGCACCGGGCCGCTGACATGTACGCCCAGCTCGAGCTCGCACGCAGTACAACGCTGTACGCCGCAATGGCCGCCGACGAGCGCCCGCTCGACGTGGACCACGTCCTCCGGGCGCGGGTCGTGGTGGACGGTGCAGCGCGACTCATCGGCCAGGAGGCGATCCAGATGCACGGTGGCATCGGAGTGACCGCCGAGCACGCCGTCGGTCACCTCACCGCTCGGCTCACTGCGCTCACCCGCACCTGGGGCGACCGGCGCTCACACCTGGCCGAGCTCGCCACGCGGATCGACGACCACGAGGGCGTCGAGGTCCTGGTGTGAGTGCAGGACGCGGCCTGTTCGACCTTGCGGGACAACGCGCTCTCGTCACCGGGGGCGGATCCGGCATCGGGCTCGGCATGGCGAGCGGCCTGGCACAGCACGGCGCTGCCGTTCACCTGTGGGGCCGCACTCACACCCGTCTCGAGGCCGCGCGCGATGAACTCTCCGCCATCGGCCCGGACGTCTCGACGAGCGTTGTCGACGTCTCGGACGAGGGCGCGGTCGTAGCCGGCGTCGACGAACTCGTCGACGCCGGCGGGATCGATGTCGCCGTCCTCAACGCCGGCGTCGGTGGCGGCCGAACTCCCTTCCTCGAGTCCACGATGACGGATTACCGTCGCATCCTCGCGACCAACCTCGACGGCGTCTACCTCACGATGCGTGAGGTGTGCCGAGCAATGGTCGCCACCGGCCGTGGCGGGTCGATCATCACCGTGGCGAGTGTCGCCGCGGTCGACGGCGCCGCCCGCAACCAGGCCTATGGCGCGGCGAAGGCCGCGGTGACCTCCATGACGCGAGCGACTGCTGTCGAGATGGCCGGTCACGGCATCCGGGTGAACTCCGTCCTCCCGGGATGGATCGCCACCGAGATGACCCAGGCCAGCCAGTCGTCCCAGAAGTTCACCGACCAGGTCATCTCGCGGGTCCCCCTGCGTCGCTGGGGTCAGCCGGAGGACTTCGCGGGGATCGCGGTACTCCTCGCCTCCGGGGCCTCCGGCTACCAGACGGGGACGACCGTCGTCATCGACGGCGGCTACACGATCTTCTGACCGCCCACGGCAACGACTCAACGCAAAGACCTCACCCGACGCCAGGAAGCGTCGGGTGAGGTCTTTCCGTCGTTGGTCAGACGTCGGCGTCGGCACCTCCACCGGTCTGCGCCAGCAGATCCGGCAGCCACTCGGTCATCTCCGGCACCAGGATCATGAGGACGAGGAACAGGACCGCGATCGGCAGGAACCACAGCAAGGACGTGAAGATGTCCTTCAGAGTGATCTCCTGTCCAAGATTGACCTCCGGCGACCTGGAGATGTTGTGGACGATGTAGGACAGGATCCCCACCGGCGGGGTGATCAGAGCCAGCTCGCCGAGCAGGACGACGAATACGCCGAACCACAGCGGACTGACCCCCATCACCTCAATGGTCGGCAGCAGGATCGGGATGGTCAACAGCATCATCGACAGGGTGTCCAGGAACATGCCCAGGAACACGTACATGACGATGAGCATGACCAGGAATGCCCCACGGGACAGCCCCATGTCGGTGATGGCATCGGTCACCATGCGAGCCAGCCCCGTGATGGCCATCAGCTTCGTGAGCATCTCGGCGCCGATGATGATGAAGAAGATCGCAGCGGTCGAGGAAACCGTCGCAAATGCCGCGTGCGCCAGCTTCTGGAACGGGCCGTCCTTGCGCGTGTGGAGCAGCAGCAGGAGGAGCGAGACCAGCGCGGCCGCGGCGCCCGCCTCCGTCGGGGTGAAGAGGCCCGAGAAGATGCCGCCGAACAGCACGATCATGATGACGGGGAAACCCCAGATCTCACCGAGGGACTGGAACCGCATCCTCCAGGTGATCTCCTCTCCATACGCAGCGGCGTCCTTGCCACGCCCCATCAGGTGCGGCGCCACCGTGCCCACCAGCATGATGAAGGCGGCGAACAGGATCGCGATGAGGATCCCCGGTACAGCCCCGGCCATCAGCTGGGGCCCCACGGGGACGGAGGCGATGCCCGCATAGACGACGAGCAGGATCGACGGCGGGATGAGGTTCCCCGGGAGGCCCGAGACGATGACGATGCCCACGGCCATCCGCTTGTCGTAGCCCGCCTTGAGCATCTCGGGGATCCCGGCTCTTCCAAGGGCGTACGTCATGCCGATGGTCGATCCCGACACCGATGCCAGCCCGGCGCCGGCCGCAGTCGTTCCCACGCCCATGCCACCCGGCAGCCAGGCGAACCACCGTTCCGTGGCTCGATAGATCTTCGTGGTCATGCCCGAGCTGGTCAGCAGCATGCCCATGAAGATGAACATGGGGAGCACGCTGAGCGACCACTTCGAGACCGAGTTGTACGGCGACTGGGCCATCACGTTCACCGCTGCCGGAACCCCACTGATGGCGTAGATGCCGACGACCGACGGAATGGCCAGGGACAGCGCCACCGGCACGGACAAGAACAGCAGGACCAGCATCATCGCAACGCACCACATACCGGCCACGGCGGCCGTCTGGCTGGTGAAGAGGCCGACGAGGCAGACGCCGACCAGTCCGAATCCGACGACCAGGGACACGACACCCGGTTTCCGGGTCCGTGGGCTCGAGGGCAGCAGGTTCGGCTTGGCCGCCTCCGACGGAGTACGGGTATCTGATGACATTGGGACTTCTCCTGGGGTGGGCCCGTTCACAGTGCGGAATCCTCTTCGGTCTCGTGCTCGGCCGTCGTGCCGGCGACGAGGTCGACCTCGGGTGCCCTGGCTCGGATGCTCATCACCATGTCGATGACATAGAGGATGGCGAGCAGCACGAAGACAATGGGTACGAGGAAGTAGACCGGCCACGCGACGATGTCCACGACACCGGCCGTTGCGCGGATCTCCATCTTCTCCATGGCCTCGCCCAGACCGAACCAGGCGAAGCCCAACGCGATGATGGATCCCAGGACGCACCCGAACACCTTGAAGATGAGCGCCGACATCGGCTTCATCCGATCGACGAGCAGCGAGACGGTGATCTGCTCGTTGCGCAGCTGGGCCGCCGGGATACCCAGAAGTGCCACGGCCGGGAGGTACCAGTAGGCGACGAGCTCGTTGGTGCCGTAGATGGGCGCGTCGAAGAAGTGGCGCATCATGGCGTGGGCGACGACGTGCAGCATCATCACGATCAGTGCCACCGCGGTCACGACCGACAGAACTCGATTGAGCCCTGTGTTGAACTTCACCATTGAAATCCACTCTCTTTCTCTACTGCGAATCGGAACGTCCACCGGCCACTCGGGACCCGTACACCTCCGCAACACGCTCCTGCTCGAACGGGGGGCAGACTGCCCACGTCCATGGACCGCCTCCTGGGGTCAGGTCGATCGTGGCGCGACCCACAACCCCTCGCCGCGGGCCCGGACCTGGCCATCGCACACGACCTCGCCCTCCAGGAACCGTTTGCGCCCGTCCTCGCGCACGACCCGACCGACAACGGCGAGTGCCCCCGCGATGGGTGTGGGTGCCTCGTAGGAGACGTTGAGGTAGCGGGTGAAGTAGCGAGGGCCGTCTCCCACGTTCGCAGCGTTCCCCAGCACGTGGTCGAGCAACAAGGCCACGATCCCGCCGTGCACCCGTCCCGGCGGACCCTGGTACTGCAGCGGCAGGCTCAGCTCACACCGCGACTCGCCGCCGTCCCGTTCGATCAGCATCGGTGGCGCGATGGGATTGCGCGCCGAGGACGCGGGGGTGACGTCATCGCGGATGCGTCCCGAGGTGACGTGCGGATCCGTCACTGTCACCTCCTGCGGGCGCCGCGCAGCGTCCTCGAGCTTGGCTGCGATCACGCCGACACGACCGGCCAGCTGCCCGTCATCCGTCTCGGAGACGAGGGAGTGGATGAGCTCGCGGGTGAGGCGGGAGGTGTGTTCCGCAAACGGTGAAGTCGTCATTGCTCGAATTCCTGGCCTCGTGGGGACCGAACGGGCGAGCGCCTGGGGCGGCCTGCGCCCAAGGCGGGTCAGGTGCCCATCGTGCGCTCGGGCGCAGCGTGGGTGGGGCGCACCGGGGCGAGCGGAGGCTCGCCCCGGTGCCTGTGGCTGCGCGCAGTCGTGGCTCTCGACCTGCTGCGCGGATCAGTTCGGACGGTGCTCCACCAGCACGTCCTCGTAGACTGCCTCGGCGAGCGGCGTGAAGTCGGTGCCCTCGTCGTACCACTCATCGAAGTTGGCCGTCTTGCCACTGTCGGAGAAGCCGAGCTCCTCCGCCTTCTTGGCCCACTTCTCAGCCGACGCGTCGACCCGCTCAGCGATGTCCTCACCGATGATGCCGGACTGCGCGACCTCCTTCTTGTTGGCCTTGTTGATCTGCTCGATCTCCTGCTGCAAGCTGGTCGGGAACTGCTCGATCTCGCCTCCCGCGGCCTTCGCCTGCTTGATACCTTCGGCGTTGCCGCCGATCGTCGTCATCATCTGTCCTTGGAAGTACTCGGCGTAGGAGTCGAAGACGAGCTGCTGGTAGGCCAGCGGGAGCTGCTCGAACTTGGAGCCGGCCACCATCGCGCCGGGCGAGCGCGGGAAGCTCGTCTCCGTCATGTAGCCCACGTTCGGGGCGACCTCGAAGATGCCGCCCTCGGCCGAGGGGACGAGCTGGGCCAGTGTGCAGTCGACCGTGCCTCGCTGGAGCGCCTCGTAGGTCTCCGGGTACGCGATCGACACCGGCGAGGCACCGATGCTGTCAATCGTCTCGCCCTGGGTCTTCGAGGCGATGCGCACCTGCCGTCCCTGCCAGTCGCTCTTGGAAACGCCCTTCTCACCGCACACGGAGTAGTAGCCCCCTGAAGCGACGACGGGGACCAGCGGAGTGAGTCCCTTGGACTCGTACTCCTCGACGATCGCCGGGGTTCCCCACGACACGTCGGCAGCCGTGGCGTTGGCAATCATCTCTCCGACGAAGGGCGAGGGCGAGACCCCGGCCAACGCATCACCGAGGGCATTCGCCGCAGGGAACTCGGCGGGGTCGTAGACGGGGAGGGTGTAGGCGAGATCAACGCGCCCGTCGGCCAGCGCGTCATGGACCTCGTCATAGCCGGCGATCGCCTGGCCCCAGACGACGTCGACCTTGATCTTGCCGTCGGACTTCTCCTCGAGGGCCTTGGCGAACTCCGTGCCCGACGGGGACTGGATCGACGACTCGGAGGCGGCCGACGGCTGGAACGTGAGGGTCACCGGGTCCAGGTCCTCGAGCGCGGCATCGATCTCCTCCTGCGAGGCGTTGGCTGCATAGCCGTCCCCGCCGCCGGCGGAGTCCTCACCTCCGACACTTCCGGCGCAGGCGCTCAGCACCAAGGTCAACGCGGTCACTCCTCCGGCGAGGCGAGCGCTCCGCCCGGCGCGAGTTGCACGCGAGCCCAGCGCTGAGTGCCGATGCGCGTGATGGGTATTCTTCAAGTCGCTCTCCTCTGTTGTCCGTGTGAGCAATCTGGCACCGGTCGTGGCCCGTCAGCAAAGACCACGACATGAAGCGCTCTATAGCGAGAACCTATGAGGGCAGGGTCGATGTCGGAACGGACGGACTCTTGCCCGGTCGAACGGTCCGTGTGCGTGGACCGCGGTATCGGCCGGAAGCGGTACCTTCGACGGGTGGACTTGCGACTCGTGGAGTACTTCATCTCGGTCGTCGACTGCGGTGGAGTCACCAAGGCGGCGAACCAGCTCTACATCGCGCAGCCCTCCCTGTCCCAGGCGGTCCGGACCCTCGAGCGCGAGGTCGGCGCAGAGCTCTTCGACCGTTCCGGACGATCGATGACGCTCACCCCCGCCGGCAAGGTCTTCGAGGTGGGCGCGCGGGCCGTCATCCGTGACGCTGCACGAGCCCGCGCCGGAGTGGCCGCGGTCCGCGACCTCCGGGCCGGGCGGCTGAGGATCGCGGCGGACTCGGCGATGGCCCTGGACCCCCTTCCCGCAGCAGCCGCGCTGCTGCAGGAGCGCCACCCGGGCATCCAACTGTCGATCACCGAGCCGGAGTCACCGTCCGAGATCGTCGCCGACGTCCGGCTCGGACGGGCCGAGATCGGTCTGACCTACCTGGACGTCGACACCGGCCCGCTCATCACCGTGCCGTTCGGGGACCAGGAACTCGGGCTGGCCACCGCCGAGGACCGGGCCGCGGGCCTACCCAACCCCTTCCCCCTCGACCGGCTCCACGAGATACCACTCGTGCTGGGCAATCGTGAGGGCACCGGAGACAACGCCGTCGACGCGGCCATCCGGTCGTCCGGGGCAACGGTCGTCGTCCGCACCGCCTTTCGGCAGGCCGCGTGGGAGCTCCTTCAGCTGGGAGTCGGTGCCGCGATCCTGCCCGTCGACTTCGCCAGGGACCGCATCCGAAGGGTGGCGGCCATCCCCACCGACCCGCCGTTGTCCCGGCCCATCGGCGCGGTCCACCGCAAGACACCGCTGTCTCCGGCGGCGAAGGCGTTCATGCGGGTCGTGCGTCAGCCGTTGACTCAGCCGACTCCCGTGCACAATCGATGAAGGCTGCACCGACGGGAGAGATCTCCTCCTCGTCGTAGACGAAGCCGAAGGGCCGGCGGATCTGCGGGTCGACCTGGCGGCAGACGATGCCACGAGCCGCCGCCGACTCGATCAGGGAACGCTCGAGGAAGGTGCTCCCCACACCCGCCGCCACGAAGGACATGCGCGCCTCGCGGTGCTCGAGCACCGCAGCCGGTCGCAGGGCCCGACCTGCGTCGATGAGGGCGGCCTCGATCTGACCGGCGACCGCGCTGCCCGGCACGATGACCATCGGGATCTCCGGGAGGTCGGCGAACGTGATCGGGCCATCCCCCTCGGGCAGGCGGTGGGCCTCGGAGGGGGGGACCGCGTACCAGTACTCCTGGATGCCCATCGGGAGGACGTCGAAGTCGCCGTCCCAGAGGCGTCCCGATGTCGTCACCACCGGAAGGTGGGTGAGTACGAGCTCGACGTCGCCGTCCCGGAGCATCTCGAGACCCTTGGTCTCGTCCCGCAGCCACTCGAGGTGTACTCGGGTGCGCGGCAGCCGGCGGTGGAACTCTGCGATGAGCTCGACCACGGGGCCCATCGCGAGCGATGGTGCTGAGGCGATCTCGATGACGCCGGCGAGGTTGCCCTCGTGGTCGCTGACGGACGACGCCGTCGAGGCGACATCACGCACCAGCCGGCGTGCGGGCCCGGCGAGTGCGTGCCCAGCGGAGGTGAGGACCATCCCGCGTCCGATGCGGTGGAAGAGCTCGACGCCGAACTCCCGTTCAAGCGACCGCAGGGCCTGCGAGATCGTTGGTTGTGCGACCCCGAGGCGCGCCGCCGCGGCATTGACGCTGCCGTGGTTGCGTACCGCGAGGAAGTACTCCAACTTCTGCAGGTCCATGATGGCACCGTAGCCTCCTCGGGCCCACGGTGCCGCAGGGTCTCGTCGGGTCAGCGCGGAGCCATCCGGATCGCCCCGTCGAGGCGGATCGTCTCTCCGTTCAGGTAGCCGTTGCGCAGGATCTCCCCGGCGAGCGACCCGAACTCTGCCGTGTGCCCCAAGCGCGCCGGGTTGGGGACGGTCTCCTCCAGCGAGGCCCGCACGTCGTCACGCAGCCGTGCGAGCAATGGTGTGTCCATGATGCCCGGGGCGATGGTGCAGACCCGGATCCCCTTGCTCGCGAGGTCGCGTGCAGCGGTGAGCGTCATGCCCACGATGCCCGCCTTGGACGCGGTGTAGTTGATCTGTCCGATCTGGCCCTCGTAGGCGGCGACGGACGCCGTGAGGACCACCGCGCCGCGCTCACCCTCGACGGGGTCGTGACGAGCCATCCGTTCCGCTCCGAGTCGGAGTGCGTTGAAGGACCCGATGAGGTTGAGGCGGATGATGAACTCGAAGTCCTCGAGGGAGCCGGCCGAGCCGTCCTTCTCGAGCAGGCGCATCCGGCGGCCTGCCCCGGCGCAGTGGACGACCCCACGGAGCCCGCCGCGAGCATCCGCGACGTCGAGTGCGGCGGCGAACTGGTCGGTGTCGGTGACGTCTGCGGCGGCGAACGTCACGGCGTCGCCCAGCTCGGTCGCGACGGACCCGCCGTCGGAGGTCGGCAGGTCGATGATCGTGACCTGCGCGCCCTCCCCGACGAGGTGCTCGACGGTGCCGAGTCCGAGGCCCGAGGCGCCTCCGGTCACGGCGATGGACTGTCCTGTGAGCTTCACTGCGTGGTGGCCTTTCGGGTGGTGTGGGTGATTGAGCGGGTCGTCAGAGCAGCTCGAGGATGGTGGCGTTGGCCATGCCACCCGCCTCGCACATCGTCTGGAGTCCGTAGCGGATGTCGTTGTCTCGCATGTGGTGCACGAGCCTGGTCATGAGGACCGCTCCGGATCCGCCGAGGGGGTGCCCCACGGCGATCGCTCCACCCAACGGGTTGAGGGCCTCGTCGGCCACGCCGAACTCGGCCTGCCAGGCCAGGGGCACCGGCGCGAAGGCCTCGTTGACCTCGAAGGCTCCGATGTCGGCGATCGACAGGCCGGAGCGGTCGAGCACCTTGCGGGTGGCGGGGATCGGTCCGGTCAGCATGATCACCGGGTCGTCGCCCGTGACGACGGTCGTGTGGATGCGGGCCAGGGGCGTCCACCCGCGGGCTGCTGCGATCTCACTCGTCGTGACGAGCAGCGCACCGGCTCCGTCGGAGATCTGGGAGGAGTTGCCGGCGGTGATGACACCGTCCTCGGAGAAGGCGGTGCGCAGCCCACCCAGGGTCTCGGTGGTCGAGCCGCGACGGAGTCCCTCGTCCACCGCGAGCCCACCGGAGATCGGGGCGAGTTGTCCGTCGAGGGCACCGGCGTCGATGGCTGCGGCCGCCCGTTCGTGCGAGCGTGCCGAGTACTCGTCGAGCTGCATGCGGTCGAGGCCCCAGCGCTTCGCCACCATCTCGGCGCCGACGCCCTGGTTGAACTGCTCGACCCGGTACCGCTCGTACACGGACGGCGCGTACGGGTCGCCGTCGAGCCGGTTGGCACCCATCGGGACTCGGGACATCGACTCCACGCCCCCGGCCACTGCGACGTCGTACTGACCCGAGATGACACCGGCTGCGGCAAAGGCAACGGCCTGCTGGCTCGACCCGCACTTGCGATCGATCGTCGTGCCCGGGACGGACTCGGGCCAACCGGCGGCCAGGGCACCGACGCGCCCGACGTTGCCGGACTGGTCGCCGACCTGGCTGACACACCCCCACACGACGTCGTCGACCTCGGCGGGTTCGAGCCCGACCCGGCCGACGACGGCGTTCAGCACGTGGGCGGTCAGGTCCGCCGGGTGGATCCCGGCCAATGACCCGTTCCGCTTGCCGACGGGGGTCCTCACGGCGTCGACGATGACGGCGTCTCGCATGACTGCAGCTCCTGGGTTGTCGTGACGGTCACCAGCGTCGGGACCTGCCTGCTACCGACGTCAGCAGACCACGACGCCCGAGCGCCCCACAAAGACCTGCGGGCGATCCTGTCCATAGCGGATCCCTATGTACGCACCACCTCCCCCCGGGACGGGTCGCCCGCGCACGAGGAGCGCGCGTCCGCACCACCGAGCCGGCGGGGAGGCCGGGCGGTGCTGCGTGGCCGCCGTCGCGCAGCTGCAGCCGTCAGTGGCCGGCGTTGAACTCCGGGTCGACGCGGACATCGAGGAGGAAGAGACCGTGCGGGGACCTCAGTCGATCGGCCACCGGCTCCAGGTCGTCCACCGAGGTGACCACGACCCCGTCACCGCCGGCTGCGCGGGTGAGGGCCGGGAAGTCCGGCCAGGCCGTCATCGAGTGTCGGGGATCGACTCCGAAGTGGACCAGCTTGACGTGCTCGGCCCCGTACGCCCCGTCGTCGTAGAGGACGACGAGGACCGGGCCGCCCTCGCGCGCCAGGGTCGGCAGCTCGGCGAGCGCCATGGCCAGACCACCGTCACCGACGAGGAGCACGGTGACCTCGTCAGGTCGTGCGACGGTGGTGCCCAGTGCGCCCGCGGGACCGAGACCGATCGACCCGAAGGCACCCATGGTCGTGAAGGCCCGCCCCTCCGGCGCGTGGATCCACGGCCACGCACTCACCGTGAAGCGACCGATGTCGCTGACGACGGTGCGTTGCGCAGGCAGGAGCTCGTCCAGCTCGGCGGAGACGAGGCGCGGATCGGCGTGGCCGTCCGAGCGGTGCTCACGCACGTCCGCCCGCGGGTCGTGCTCGCGCAGGGCGCTGCGCACTCCCTCGCGCCACCCGGACGTGGGGCGGTGCTCCACGTCCTCGAGCATCGCCGCCATCGCCTCGGCCGTCAGCCGCGCGTCCCCGCAGACACCGACGTCGGGCTCGACGTACCACCCGAGCGCCGCCGCGTCGGCGTCGATCTGGACCACGGTCTTGTCGGCGAAGAGCGTCCTGCGCGCCGTCGTGTACGTCCCCAGGCCGGCACCGATGGCGAGCACGAAGTCGGCCTCCGCGATGGTGCTCGCGGCGGTGGCGTGGGAGAGAGTGCCGCAGATCCCGATGTTCTCCGGGTGCCCGCGAAAGAGCCCGCGTCCCAGGAGAGTGGTCGCGATGGGCGCCCCGAGCGCATCGGCCAGGGCGACGACCGCGTCCTCACCCTCCGCCTCGATGACCCCTCGTCCGGCCAGGACGAGGGGCCGTCGGGCCGCGACCGCCCGCTCGACGGCGTTCTCCAGGTCGGACCGACGGGGCGCCACCGGCGCGGGCAGGGCGAAGGGGGCGGCCTCCGCCGGTTCCTCGACGTCGGCCCGGAGCATGTGGATGGGTAGGTCGAGGACGATGGGCCGTCGCTCCGCCCGCGCCCGACGCAGCGCCCGTCGCAGGTCATGAGCGGCCGTCGCTGGAGCGTGCACGCGCTCGAAGCCGCACTCCGCCGCCGTCGCGACCGCAGGGATGTCGATGCGCTGGAAGTGGGTGGGGTCGATCGGCGTGGCCCCGGTGACGAGCACGAGTGGGGTGCGCGCCCGAGCGGCCTCGACGAGCGAGGTCAGTGCGTTGGTCAGGGCCGGCCCGTGGGTCACCGATGCGACGCCCACCCTCCCGGTGGCGCGTGACCACGCGTCCGCCGCACCGACGGACGAACCCTCGTGGGCCACTCCGACGAACCGCCCTCCCGCATCCTTGAATGACGCCAGGTAGAGCATGTTGGCATCCCCCATGAGGCCGAAGATCGTGTCCACGCCGAAGGAGCGCAGGGTGTGGGCGAAGCTGTCATGCAATCTCATCGGTGGTCCTTACGTGGGTGGTGGGTCGTGGACGGCGACCGTCTGGTCCGGACGCTCGGTGGCGTCGAGGGCCCCGGCGATTTCATCTCGACGCCGCTGCGTCGAGGATCCGCCGGGCTCGGTCGACCACGGGCTTGTCGATCATCTGGTTGTCGAGGACGATCGCGCCGGAGCCGGCCTCGGCGACGACGGCCATGACCCGACGGGCCCAGGCCACCGTGTCCTCGCTCGGGCCGAAGAGGGCTCCGGCACTGGCGATCTGGCGCGGGTGGATGCAGAGCTTGCCCCCGAACCCGAGCCGCGCGGCGTGCGCCGCGTCCGCGCTGATGGCGGCCTGGTCGTCGATCGCGCCGCTCACACCGTCGACCGGCGGGGCCAGCCTCGCTGCGGCGGACGCGACGACGAGGGCGCTGCGCATCGGAGCGAGGGCGAGGTGGTCGTCACGATCGACGCCGAGCTCGGTCGAGAGGTCGAAGTTGCCGAAGGCCAGCCTGCAGACGCCCGGCACCGCGGCGACCTGCGGAGCCGCCAGCACGCCCGCAGCCGTCTCCACGAGGGCGACGAGGCCACCCCGGGCCGGAGACGGTCGACGACGTCGGCCGCGACGGCGGCCGAATCCGCCTTCGGCAGGAGGACCACGTCGGCCACTCCCGCGAGCGCGTCGAGGTCGGCTTCGTGCCACTCGGTCCCCACGGCATTGACGCGGACGATCCCGGTGTTGCCGTCGGCGAACCACCGGGCAGCTGACTCCCGGGCCGATGCCTTGCCCTCGGCGGGGACGGCGTCCTCGAGGTCGATGACGATGACGTCGGCGCCGGCTGCGGCCGCCTTGGCGTAGCGGTCAGGGCGGTCACCGGGCACGAAGAGGAGGGTGCGCGCGCCGGCGACGTCGGCGACGGTCGTCCGACCGCCGGATCCGGGTGTCGTCCCTGGGTGGTTCATCTGGTCGCGACCTTTCGTCAGTGGCGGCCCAGCGCCCGACCGCCGTCGATGACGAGCTGGGTGCCGGTGATGTAGGAGGCGTAGTCGCTCAGCAGGTAGCACGCGGCGTCGGCGACCTCCTGCCGACCCACGAGGCGGGCGAGGGGGACCCCCTCGATCGCCGCCCGGAGCGACGCCTCGTCGCGGAAGAGGATGTCCACCCCCGCGGTGCCCTCGGTCATGCCGGGGACCAGGACGTTGAGGCGGATGTCGTGGGGCCCCCAGGCGCCGGCGAGAGACTTCGTCATCGCGACCACCCCTGCCTTCGCACTCGCCGAGTGCACGGTGTCCGGACCGCCCTGGTTGGCCATGTTGGAACCGATCGAGAGCACCGACCCGCCACCGCCGCGCTCGATCATGTGCTGGCCCACGACCTGCGTGCAGTGCCACGTGCCGTGGAGGACGATGTCCACGACGGCCTGCCAGCCCCCCGGGCTCAGCTCGTGGGGTGCCACCCGGAACTGGCCCGCCGCGCTGTTGACGAGGTGGTCGATCCGGCCGTGCTCCGCGACGACGTCGCTCACCATGCGCTCGACGGCGTCCCGATCACGCACGTCGAGCACGGCGGACACCGCCCGCCAGCCCTCGGCAGTGATGCGCTCGACCACCCGGTCGAGCCGATCGGCGGTGCGGCCGACGACCACGACGAGGGCGCCCAGACGGGCGAGCTCGACGGCAATGGCCTCACCGATGCCCGAGCCGCCGCCGGTGACGACGGCGACACGGTCGGCGAAGGACCCCGGCTGGAGCATCGACGGCGCGCTCATCCCGGCTGCACCTGGGAGCGCAGCTCGGTCTTGAGCAGCTTGCCGGCATCGGACGTCGGCAACGACTCCACGACCTGGACCGATCGCAGCTTCTTGTACGGCAGGACGCGCTCGGCGACCCAGGCCATGAGCTGCTCGGCGGTGGGGTGCTCGTCGGCAACCGGCACGACGAAGGCGACCGGCTCCTGGCCGAAGGACTCGTGGTCCCGTCCCACGACCGCGGCCCTGTGCACCTGCGGGTGACCCGCGAGGAGGTCCTCGAGCTCGCGTGGGTAGACGTTGTACCCCTTGTAGATGAGCATGTCCTTGGCTCGGTCGGCGATGTGCACCAGGCCCTTCTCGTCGAGGTAACCGATGTCGCCCGTCGCGAGCCACCCATCCACGAACTGGCCGGCGGTCTCGTCCGGGCGGTTGTGGTAACCATCAGTGACCTGCGGACCGCGAATCCAGATCTCGCCGCGCTCCCCCGCGGGCACAGGCGCACCGTCGCCATCGCGGATCTCGATCTCCGTGTCGCACAACGGCAGGCCCACACTCCCGTTGACCCGCGGTGCGTCGCTGACCGCCGGCATCGCCGTGACCACACACGTGCCCTCCGTGAGGCCGTATCCCTCGGTGACCATCGCGTTCGGGAAGACGACGGCGAGCTCGTCGAAGGTCACCGGGTCGATGGGCGCGGCTCCGGACGAGACCACCCGGACGCTCGAGAGGTCGCGCTGTCCCACCGTCGGCTCCCTGACGAGGGCGTGCCACATCGTGGGCGACCCGGTGATGTACGAGACCCTGTGTCGCTCGATCAGCTCGAGGAGGCCGGCCGGACGGAATCGGCCCGCGATCACGAGGGTCGTGCCCGTCGCGAGGAGGTACGAGGAGTTGATGAGCATGTGGGCGTGGAAGAGTGGCGAGACGGCCACGGTGGCCCCCTCGCCCAGGACCACACCGGCTCCTCCGGGCAGGGGCAGGGGGGACAGGTCGAGCCTGCCGTCTGCCACCTCCAGGCGGTGCCCCGCGCGCCAGGCGACCATCTGGCTGACATTGGCCACGACATTGCGGTGGAGCACCCGGACCCCCTTCGGGATGCCCGTCGTGCCGCCGGTGTAGACGATGTGGGCGACGTCATCGGGGACGGTGTCCACATCGGGTCGACCGGAGCCCTCCGTGTCGATGAAGTCCGTCCACGAGCGAACGCCCGCGGGCGACGGCGCGGACTCCCCACGTGGTGCGGGTGCGCAGTCGGAGGGCTCGACGACGACTACGGCCACCTCGCGGCCGTCTGCACGGAGCTGGTCGAGAGCCGGAAGCAGGGACTCGTGACTCGACGGGTGGGCGATGACGACCCGGGCGGAGGTGTCCGCGATCTGCGAGACGAGACCGGAAGCCGGTGTCAGCGGGTTGACCGGCGAGACCGTCGCCCCCGACAGGAGCACGCCGTAGTACGCGGCGGGGAACCATCCCGAGTTCGGCAGGTGCAGCAGGACGACGTCCCCCGGCCCCACCCCTTCGCGCCGCAGGCCACGGGCGAGTGCGCACGCCTGCTCGTAGAGGTCGGTGTAGGTGAACGTCAGCTCACCGTCCACGACGGCGGCGCGCTCGCCGTAGCGCGTCGCCATGCCCTCGATGAGGTCGGCGATCGTCGCGTCGGGGTAGTCGAGGTGTCGGGGCATCCCCTCAGGCCAGTAGGCGGTCATGCGATGGCTCCGTTCTCGTGCATCGTCCGGATGGTCGGCTCGTCGATCCCGAGCTCCGCGAGGATCGCGTGGGTGTCGCGCCCGACTGGTGGGGCGCCCTGGGGCATCCCGGTGGGTGTGCCGGAGAATCGGGGGGCGGGCGCTGCCTGGGTCACCCCGTCGACCTCCACGAAGGCCCGGCGGGCACGGTTGTGTGGGTGGTGTGGTGCCTCGTCCATGTCGAGCACCGGGGTGACGCACGCATCGACGTCGGCGAAGACCGACTCCCAGTGCGCCCGTGGGTGCGCGGCGAACGCGGCGGTGAAGAGTTCTCGCTGCCGCGCCCAGGTCGCGCGGTCCCGCTGTCGCGAGATGTCGAGCTGGTCGGTGAGGCCGAGCCGGGTGACGAGCTCGGTGAAGAACTGTGGCTCGATGGCTCCGACGGCCATGTACCCACCATCGGAGCACGCGTAGCTGTCGTAGAAGGGCGCGCCCGAGTCGAAGATCTGCTCGCCCCTCGTCAGGCCCCACTGCCCACCGGCGCGATACCCGTACATCATCGCCATGAGCGCGGCCGACCCCTCGACCATGGACGCGTCCACCACCTGGCCGTGCCCGGTCTCCCGGGCCGACAGGACGGCCGAGACCACCCCCAGCGCGAGGACCATACCGCCCCCACCGAAGTCGCCGACGAGGTTGAGCGGAGGCGTGGGTGGGGCGCCCTTGCGCCCCACCGATGCCAGGACCCCGGACATGGCGATGTAGTTGATGTCGTGCCCGGCACGGGGAGCGAACGGCCCGTCCTGACCGAAGCCGGTCATCCGGCCGACGACCAGGCCCGGGTTGTCCCCCAGGAGCACATCCGGACCGAGGCCGAGCCGCTCGAGCACCCCCGGCCGGAAACCCTCGACGAGGATGTCGGCGTCTGCCGCCAGCTCGCGGACGAGCTCGACTCCTCGCGGGTTCTTGAGGTCGACGGCGATGGAGCGGCGGCCCCGGTCGAGGACCGGGTTCACGCTCGACCGGTCGCCGACGCGGTGCACCCGCACCACGTCCGCACCCAGGTCGGCGAGCATCATCGCGCAGAACGGCCCTGGGCCGATCCCGCTCAGCTCGACGACCCGTACTCCGGTGAGGGGCCCGACCCGAGGTGCCGTGCTCATCGCCCCTGCCACACCGGGGGGCGCTTCTCCGCGAAGGCGCGGGCGCCCTCCCTGGCGTCCTCCGACGCGTTGACGGCATCCGAGATGGACCGTTGCGGGGTCCACCGGTCCTCGTGCGGCCACGTGACGTACTCGACCATGATCTGCTTGCTCGCGGCCACCGCCAGCGGGCCGTTCGCGGCGATGCGGTCGGCGAGCGCGATCGCTCCCTCGAGAGCGCCACCGGGCTCGGTGAGCTCGTTGACCAGCCCGAGCTCGTGGAAGCGCTCGGCGGAGACGAAGTCGCCGGTGAGCGCGAGCTCCATGGCGACGTTGCGCGGCACCCGCTCGGGCAGCCGCTGCAGACCGCCCGCGGCGGCGATGAGACCCCGCTTGACCTCGGGGATGCCGAGCCTGGAGCCGCGGGCGGCGACGACCAGGTCGCAGGCGAGGACGACCTCGCAGCCACCGGCGAGTGCGTATCCCTCGACTGCGGCGATGATGGGCTTGCGCGGAGGGCGCTCGGTGATGCCGGCGAACCCGCGTCCGGGGATCGAGGGACGCTCACCCCGCAGGAAGGCCTTGAGATCCATCCCGGCGCAGAACGAGCCGCCGGCCCCGGTGATCACCGCGACCGAGAGGTCGGCGCGGGAGTCGAGGGTGTCCAGGGCCGCTGCGATGCCCTCGGACACTGCGAGGGTGACGGCATTCTTCGCTTGGGGACGGTTGATGGTGATGACGAGGACCCCGGGTCGCTCGTCGACGAGGACCTCGGCCCCCTCTGCGACGTCCGAGGTGGTGGTCTGGGATTCGGAACTCATGGCAACCTTTGTGGCTCTCGGGATCAGCGGACGAGGTCGAGGGACTTGGCGATGATCGTCTTCATGACCTCGCTCGTCCCGCCGTAGATCCGGCTGATGCGGGCGTCGGCGTAGAGACGGGCGATCGGGTACTCGGTGATGTACCCGTAACCGCCATGGATCTGCAGGCACTTGTCGACGACCCGGGCCTGGACCTCGGTGGTGAAGAGCTTGAGCTTCGCAGCGTCGACGGCGTCGAGCTCCCCACGATCGTGGGCCTCGAGCGCCTGATCGACCATCGCCTGGGCTGCGGCGACATCGGCAGCGCACTCGGCGAGGACGAACTTCGTGTTCTGGAAGGTCGCGAGCGCCTTGCCGAAGATCGTGCGTTCGTTGGCGTATGCGGTCGCGAGCTGGATCGCACGCGTGGCAGCGGCGGTGGCGCCGACGGCGATGGTCAGCCGCTCCTGGGGGAGGTTGTGCGAGAGGTACTCGAAGGCCCGCCCCTCCTCGCCGAGCAGGTCCTCAGCGGGCACCCGCACGTCGCTGAAGGAGAGCTCGACGGTGTCCTGGGCGTGCAGCCCCAACTTGTCCAGGGTCCGGCCGACGGCGAACCCCTCGGTGCTCGTGTCGACGACGAGGATGGACAGGCCGCCACGCCGGTCCGACTCCCCCGCCGCGGAGGTGCGGCAGACGACGAGCACGCGGTCGGCGTTGCGCCCACCGGTGATGAAGGTCTTGCCTCCGTTGAGCACGTACGAGTCACCGTCGCGCACGGCGGTCGTCGCGATGCCCGCGAGGTCTGACCCGGTGCCCGGCTCCGTCATCGCGATGGCGAGGACCATCCGCCCGGCAGCCACCTCAGGCAGCCACCGTGCCTTCTGCTCGTCGTTCGTGAGGTGCAGCAGGTACGGCAGGCAGACCTCGGAGTGGACGCGCATGGAGCCCAGGTTGACGTCGGCCGCGATGGTCTCCTCGATGAAGACGGCGTTGTACTTGTACGAGCCCTCCCCCTGGCCGCCGTACTCCTCGGGGATCTGCTGGCCGATGAATCCGACCTCGGCGGCCTTGCGGTAGACCTCCTTGTCCGGCAGTCCCTCCTGCTCCCACTGCTCGAAGTGCGGGCTGACCTCCCGGTCGACGAAGGTGCGGACGGCGGAGCGGAAGGACTCGTGGTCCTCGGTGTAGACGGTGCGGCGCACGGTTTCTCCTCGAAGGGGGCGGGTCGGGTTCAGCGGGTGACGAGGCCCGCGAGGCGGGACTCGATGATGTCGGCCGCCCCACCCACGATCCGGTCGACGAGCTCGGCAACGGTCGGGACGTCGTCGATGAGCCCCTGCACCTGACCGACGCTCCAGATGCCGGCATCGAGGTCGCCGGTCTCGTACACGCCCCTGCCCCGCTGTCCGGCCACGAGATGACGGACGTCCTCGAAGGCAGCGCCGTCGGACAGACGCTCGACCACCTCCCGGCTGACGGTGTTGCTGGCGACCCGCGTGGTGTTGCGCAGCGGGCGGAAGATCAGCTCGGTGTCCAGCTCTGATGCACCGACGATGGCCTGTTTCACGTCGTCGTGGATCGGCGCCTCAGTGGTGGCCATGAATCGGCTGCCCATGTTGATGCCGTCGGCGCCGAGTGCGAGCGCGGCCGCGAGTCCTCGGGCGTCACCGAAGCCGCCGGAGGCGATGAACGGGATGGACAGCTCGTCCGCGGTGCGCGGGATGAGCACGAGACCGGTGATGTCGTCCTCGCCCGGGTGGCCGGCGCACTCGAACCCGTCGATGCTCACCGCGTCGACTCCGATGGACTGGGCCTTGAGTGCGTGCCGGACGCTCGTGCACTTGTGGATGATCCGAACCCCCGCCGGCTGGAGCGCCTCGACGTGCTCGGCGGGGAGGTTGCCCGCCGTCTCGACGATGGTGACGCCTCCCTCGATGATCGCTTGGCGGTACTCGGCATAGGGCGGCGGCGTGATCGCCGGGAGGATGGTCAGGTTGACGCCGAAGGGACGGTCGGTCATCTCCCGGGTCCGGGCGATCTCCTTGGCCAGGTCCTCGGGAGTCGGCTGGGTGAGCGCGGTGATCATGCCGAGGGCGCCCGCGTTCGCGACGGCTGCCACGAGCTCGGCTCGCCCCACCCACTGCATGCCGCCCTGGACGATCGGGTGCTCGACCCCGAAGGTCTCGGTGAATCGGGTCGTGATCCGGGACATCTGTCTCTCCTGTGTCGGGCTGTTCACAGCCGCCAGCGGCCCTCGAAGACCGGCTCGGTCTTGTCGAGGAAGGCCTGCTTGGCAGCGGGGGCGTCGGTGGCGAAGTTGATGACCTGGGAGCGGGCCTCGGAGTCGAGCGCCGCGCGCAGCTCCTGGTTGGACCCCTCGTGCAGCATGAGCTTGTTGAGTGCCATCGCCGTCTGCGGCCCCGCGGCGAGCCGTGACGCGAGGTCGGCGACGAAGTCGTCGATCTCGTCCTCGGGTCGAATCCAGGTGACCATGCCGATGCGCTCGGCCTCGGCTGCGTCGATGATCTCGCCGAGCAGTGCCAGACGTTTTGCCTGCTGCATGCCGACCACCCTTGGCAGCAGCCACGCCCCACCGAAGTCCAACGACAGCCCACGCCGGACGAAGATCTCCGAGAACCGCGACCGGGGCGTGGCGACCACCAGGTCGCAGCCGAGTGCGAGGTTGCACCCGGCGCCGGCGGCAACTCCGTCGACCCGCGCCACGACGGGCTTGGGCATCTCGTAGAGGTCGACCGCGAGGTCGGAGTAGCTGCGCATCCGGGTCAGGGGGTGACGGGGGTCGGGCGGTCCACCGAGATCGGCTCCGGCACAGAACTCGCCGTCTGCACCCGTGAGGATCACGGCGCGCACGGCGGGGTCCTCACGGACCTCGCGCACGATTTCCCCGAGTCGCGCCCAGGACGCGGCCGTCATGGCGTTCTTGCGCTCCGGGCGGTTGAGGGTGATCGTCGCCACCCCGGCCGCGACCTCGAGGAGCACCTCGTCACGTGCGTCCGGGTCGCCGCTCGTGGTGTCAGTCATCGTCTGCTCGGCCTCGACTTCCGGGGCGCGCCCTCGCAGGGTGCGCGTCCACATCATTGGGGGGTTGTTCACATCCAACGGCAGGTGGGGTCGCAGGACAAAGACCCTCCCGCGATCCCGTCGATAGGCGCGACCTATGCACCGTCCGGCGGCAGGGGCGGGACCGGCGAGTGGCTTGCCGTCGCCGTTGTCCGCCCGTGGACGTCGACGAGCGCCAGCTGCCCACCGGCCTGCCCGTGGTCGGCGACCGCGGTGATCACCTGCGTGCCGACGGCCGGGCTGACGAGGCGGTAGTCGAAGCGCCGCCCGAGGAGTCCTCCCCCGTGTCGACGGACGTGCTCGCCCATCAGGAGCGCCTGGAGCGGTCCGTGGATGACGAGTCCGTCATAACCCTCGACCGCGCACCACCCGAGGTCGTAGTGGATCCGGTGGGCGTTGTACGTCAAGGCCGAGAATCGGAAGAGGGTTGCCTCATCGGCCCGCAGTCGTACCGTGGCGCGCTCGCCGAGGTCGGGCGGGGCCGCGTCGAGCGTGCCCGCCTCGACCGGGATGCGCGTGCCGGCCTGGCGGTAGACGATGTCGTTCTCCTCGACGACGGCCAGCCGTCCGTCCTGGCTGATCTCGGTCCGGACACCGACGAAGCGCAGGGCGCCCGAGCGGCCTTCCTTCGTCCGGGAGCCGGTGACCCACGTACGGCGGGTGGCCGTCCTGCCCAGCCACAGCGGCGCGTGCAGGCTGACCCGACCTCCGGCGAACATGCGCTTCATGCCCTCCCCCGGAGGGGCCGGTACCCCGGTGAGAGGGTGCCCGTCCGGGCCGATCTGGGCGGACGCAGGCCGCTCGAGGAGATGGACCCAGTGCCACAGGGGCGGCAGCTCACCGTCCGCGAGCACCTCGGGACCGACGTCGAGCAGACCGGCGAGGCGGTGTGCCGTGCCCACGTCGAGGACCTCGGCGACCTCGGAGCGCTCCGCGGTCGGGGCGTCCTCGAAGCGGGACGCCCCGCCCGGCGAGGCGGTCGGGGAGGTCACGGGGCCACCGAGTTCCGCTTGACCAGCTGCGCCGCGATGACGTTGCGCTGGATCTCGTTGGTCCCCTCACCGACGATCATCAGGGGGGCGTCGCGGAAGTACCGCTCGACGTCGAACTCCGTCGAGTACCCGTACCCACCGTGGATACGCACCGCGTCGAGCGCGATCTCCATCCCGACCTCCGAGGCATGGAGCTTGGCCATCCCCGCCTCCATGTCGGCACGGGCGCCACTGTCGTACACGCGGGCAGCGTGCAGGGTGAGCTGCCGTGCCGCGGTGAGCTTGGTGACCATGTTCGCGAGGTGGGCCCCGATCTGCTGGTGCTTCCAGATCGGCTTGCCGAAGGACTCGCGCTCCTGGGAGTACTGCAGGGCATCCTCGAGGGCGGCCCGCCCCACCCCGAGCGCCCGGGAGGCCACCTGGAGACGACCGACCTCGAGCCCACGCATCATCTGGGCGAAGCCTCGACCCTCCGCGCCGCCGAGGACCTGCCCCGCATCGACGCGCAGGTCCTCGAAGACGAGCTCGCAGGACTCGACGCCCTTGTAGCCCAGCTTGGGCAGGTCGCGGCTGACGGTGAGGCCGCCACCGGTGTCGGACCCTCCGGCGTCGTGCCCCTCCACCTGCTCCTTGTCGACGAGCAGGATCGAGATGCCCTTGTGCGCCGGCGTGGCGGCCGGCTCGGTCTTGCACAGGAGGGCGATGAGCGAGGACCTGCGTGCGTTCGAGATCCACGTCTTGCTGCCGTTGACGACGTAGGTGTCGTCATCGCCCACCCGTGCGGCGGTGCTCATGGCCTGCAGGTCGGAACCGCCGCCGGGTTCGGTCAGTGCCATGGTGGCCCGGACCTCGCCGGTCGCCATGCGCGGCAGGTACCGGTCCTTCTGCTCCTGCGTGCCGAAGTCCTGGATGAGCTTGGCGACGACCGTGTGTCCGCCCATCGCCCCGGCGAGACTCATCCACCCACGTGCCAGCTCCTCGGTGACGAGGACATAGCACGACGAGCTCACCTTGCCGGGCCCCCAGGGCTCGTCGATGGCGAGACCGTAGATGCCGATCTCCTTCATCGTCTCGATGTACGACTCCGGGTACTCGTTGGCGTGCTCGATGTCGCGGACGGTGGGCCGCACCTTCTTGTCGACGAAGTCGCGGACGATCTTGACGAGTTCCCGCTCCTCGGCATTGAGGTCCTCCATGGTGGCTCCTTCTCTCAGCCGGTGATGAGCGTGATCTGCTGGGCGACGACCGCCGGACGCTCGACGCCCTCGATCTCGACGACGTAGCGGGTGAGGACCTGGGTCCCCTTCGGCAGGTCGTTGACCTCCTCGAAGGTCGCGGTCGCGCGGATCCTCGAGCCGACGGGGACGGGGTTGGTGAAACGCACGGTGCCCAGCCCGTAGTTGAGGCGAGCCGCTCCGAACCCGATCGAGAAGAGCTGCGCCCCGAAGGACGGCAGCATTGACAGGGTGAGGAAGCCGTGGGCGATCGTGCCGCCGAAGGGCCCCTCCTTCGCGCGCTCGACATCGACGTGGATCCACTGGTGGTCGCCGGTCGCGTCGGCGAAGAGGTCCACCTGCTCCTGCGTCACCTCGATCCAGTCGGTCGTCCCGATCTGCTGCCCGACGAGCGCCTTCAGCTCCTCGAGGTCGGCAATGGTCCGGGGGCTGCTCATGCGTCCACCTTCTCGAAGACCGCGGCCAGGCCCTGCCCGCCGCCGATGCACATCGTCGCGAGGCCGTAGCGGCCGTCACGCCGGTGAAGCTCCCGGGCGAGGGCGCCGGTCATCCGTCCGCCGGTCGCCCCGACGGGGTGGCCGAGCGAGATGCCGGAGCCGTGGACGTTGGTGCGCTCGTGGTCGGCGTCGGTGAACTTCCACTCGCGCATGACTGCCAGCGCCTGGGCGGCGAAGGCCTCGTTGAGCTCGATGACGTCCATGTCGGCCAGGGTCAGGCCGGCGCTGTCGAGTGCCTTGGCGGTCGCCGGGACGGGGCCGATGCCCATGACCTTGGGCTCGACCCCCGAGACCGCCCAGGACTTCAGGCGCATCAGCGGACGCAGTCCCTGCGCCTCCGCGGTCGCCCGGTCGGCCACGACGGCGAAGGCCGCTGCGTCGTTCTGCCCGGAGGCGTTGCCGGCCGTGACCGTCGAGGCGGCATCGACCTTGCCCAGGATGGGGCGAAGGGAGGAGAGCGTCTCCACCGAGGCGTCGTGGCGGATGTGCTCGTCGGTGTCGACGACGAGGTCGTCCCCCTTGCGCTGCGGCACCCGCACCGGGAGGATCTCCTCGGCCAGGATGCCGTCGCGCTGGGCGGCGGCCGCCCGCTGGTGGGACTGCGCGGCCAGGGCGTCCTGCTCCTCGCGGGAGATCGAGTACTGCGCGCGGAGGTTCTCCGCCGTCTCGATCATGCCTCCGGCGACCGGGTAGTTCACCCCACCCGCTGTCTCGCGGCCGCGGCCCATCATGTCGTGCATCCGCACGCCCCCCTTCGCGCCCCACCGCATGTCCAGGGAGTAGAAGGGAGCGTTGCTCATCGACTCCACGCCGCCGGCGACGACGAGGTCGTTGGCGCCGGTGATGACCTGCATGGCGCCCTGGATGATCGCCTGCAGACCGGAACCGCAGCGGCGGTCGAGCTGCATGCCGGTGGTCGTGATGGGCAGACCGGCGTTGAGCGCGATCACCCGGCCGATCGCCGGGGCCTCGCCGTTGGCGTAGCAGTGGCCGAGGATCACGTCCTCGATCGCGGCGGGGTCGAGACCGGTCCTCTCGACGAGGCCGGTCATCAGCTGGGTCCCGATGTCGGCCGGCATCAGCGGTCGCATCGATCCGCCGAAGGCACCGACGGCGGTGCGGTGAGGGGCGCAGACGACGACGTCCTGGGGGTCACGCATGGGTGTTCTCCTGCAACTTCGTGGGGCGGGGTGGAAGGGGGTGTCACGCTCACATGAAGCGGCCGCCGGTGACCTCGAGCACCGTGCCGGTCATGTACGAGGAGAGGTCGCTGGCGAGGAAGAGGGCGACCTTGGCCACCTCGTCGGGCTCGCCGGCGCGCTGCATCGGGATCTCGGCCATCTTCTGGTCCCACGCCTTCTGCGGCATGGCCTCCGTCATGGCCGATCGGATCAGGCCCGGCTGGATCGCGTTGACGCGCACGCCGTGGTGGGCCATCTCCTTGGCCGCTGCCTTCGACATCCCGACGATGCCGGCCTTGGCGGCCGAGTAGTTGGTCTGGCCGACCATGCCGACCTTGCCCGAGAGCGACGAGACGTTGACGATCGCCCCGGACTTCTGCTCGCGCATCACGGCGGCGGCAAGGCGGGTGCCGTTCCAGCAGCCCTTGAGGTGCACGGACATCACGGCGTCGAAGTCCTCCTCGGACATCGTGCGCATCGTCGCGTCACGGGTGATGCCGGCGTTGTTGACGAAGACGTCCAGCCGCCCCCATCGCTCACGGGCGGCGTCGATGAGGGCCTGCACCTGCGCGGCGTCCACGACGTCGCAGGCCAGGCCGATCGCCTCGCCGTCGAGGCCGTCGGCGACCTCCTGGGCGCGGGCACCGTCGAGGTCGCCGATGGCGACCTTGGCGCCCGCCGCGACGAACTCCTGAGCCATCGCCAGTCCGAGCCCCTGGGCTCCACCGGTGATGACGGCGATCGTGTCCTTGAGCAGAGTCATGCTGTCTCCCTGAGTGGATTGTCGGCCGAGTCGACGACACGCGACTTCAGCAGCTTCGTGTACCGGTCCGCGCCGAGCCGGTCGGCGAGGACCTCGTGCGTGTGCTCGCCCACGGACGGGGCGGGCAGGGGGGCGGGTCGTCGCGCGTCGAAGACGAGCGGCGACCCCGGGGCGAGGTGCGTCCCGATGCCGGGCTGGTCGAGCTCGGCGAAGAGGGGGTTGTCGCCCAGCTGCCCCGCGGCCTCCTCGACGGTCCGGTAGACCGACCACAGGACCTTGCGCCCGGCGAGGATCTCGGCGAGACCTGCCAGGTCGTGCCGGGCGAACCACGGCTCGAGCAGCGCGCTGATCACGTCCCGGTGCGCGTAGCGCACCTGCTCGTCATCGAGGTCGATCTGCAGCGCCTCCTCGAGGCCGGCGACGGCCGCTCGCAGGCCGGTGACCTCCAGGAGGGCGTGCCAGTGCCGGGCGGTGAGGACCACGAGCATGATCCGGTGTCCGTCGGCAAGAGCGAAGTCGCGGCCATAGGTGCCGTAGACGTAGTTGCCGTCCGGGCCACGCGGGGTCGGGTCGAGCTGGGCCTGGGTGAGGAGCCCGAGGTTGCCCGCGGTGGCGAAGGCGACGTCCTCGAGCGCCAGGGTGATGCTCGTCCCGACACCCGTCCCGTCACGCTCCCGCAGGGCGGCGAGGACGCCCGTGGCCAGGTACAGGCCGGCGGCGATGTCCCACGCGGGCAGGACGTGGTTGACCGGCGCGGCATGCCCTCGGGGACCGGTCACGTGCTGGAAACCGACCTTGGCCTGCGCCAGGTAGTCCACCGACGCCCCGCCGTCCCAGGTCCCGCTGAGACGCACGTGGACCAGACGCGGGTTGCGCGCGCGCAGCGCCTCCGCCGTCACCAGGCCCTTGTAGGGCCCGTTCGCGATGACGATGTCGGCGTCGTCGGCAAGATCAGCCACGACCTCCTGACCCTCGTGGGTCGACAGGTCGACGGCGATGGCCCGCTTGCCCTTGTTCAACCCCGTCCAGTAGTAGCTGCAGCCGTCATCGGTCGTCGGCAGACGGGTCCGGTCCGGAGCCCCTCCGGGGGCCTCGACACGGATGACGTCGGCACCCAGCTGCGCCAGTGTCAGACCGCACAACGGGGTCGCGACGTAGCTGGACAGCTCGAGGACCCGCACCCCGTGCAGGGGACGTCCGGCCCTCGTCGCCCGGTCGCTCGTCATCGCCGCTGCCCGCGGATCATCTGCTTGGCGATGATGGTGCGCTGGACCTCACTCGTGCCCTCGTACAGGCGGAAGAGGCGCGCGTCCCGGTAGAAGCGGGAGACCTTGACCTCCTGCATGTAGCCCAGGCCGCCGAAGATCTGGACCGCACGGTCGGCCACCCGGTCGACCATCTCGGTGCAGAAGAGCTTGGCGGCCGACGGCGCCATCCGCATGTCGCTGGTGTCGTCATACGTTCGAGCCGCCTCGACGACCATCGCTCGTCCCGCATACGCCTCGGTCTTGCTGTCGGCGAGCATGGCCTGCACCAGCTGGAAGTCCGAGATCGGCGATCCTCCCTGGGTCTGGGTGGTCGCGTGGGCGAGGGACTCCTCGATGAGCCGCTCGGCGAGGCCGACGCAGAGGGCCCCGATGTGCAGGCGCCCCTTGGCCAGGGAGCGCATCGCCGCCGCGAATCCCTCTCCCTCGACACCGCCGATGAGCGCGTCCTTGCCCACGCGCACGTTGTCGAAGTAGACCTCGGCCGTGTGCGCGCCCCGTTGGCCCATCTTGGCGTCGGTGGGGCCGACGGTCACGCCGTCGAGGGCCGAGTCCACGGCGAAGACGGAGATGCCGCGGGTCCCCTCCGAGACGTCACCGGTCCGGGCGAAGACCATGAAGACATCGGCCTCCGGCGCGTTGGTGATGAAGCGCTTCTGCCCGCTGACGAGGTAGTCGTCGCCGTCCTTGACGGCCTTGGTCCGCAGACCCGACGGGTCGGAGCCGGCATCGGGCTCGGTGAGGGCGAAGGAGCCGATGAGCTCGCCGGCGGCCAGCCCCGGGAGGTACTTCTCCTTCTGGCCGTCGGTCCCGAAGTTGACGAGCACCTGCCCGGCGATGCCGTTGTTGGTGCCGAACATGGAGCGGAAGGAGGGGGTGGTCCGCCCGATGGTCATCGCCAGCTGGACCTCCTCGGACATCGTCAGGCCCAGGCCCCCGTACTCCTCCGGGAGTGCGTACCCGAACAGGCCCATGCGCGCGGCCGCGGTGCGAATGCGCTCCGGGATCTGGTCGGTCTCCTCGATCTCGTCCTCGGCCGGGACGACCTCCTTCTCGACGAAGGTCCGGACGGCGTCGAGGATGGACTCGAACTCTGAAGGCTCCATCAGCGCTTCCCCTTCTCTGCAGTGCGTGTGTACTGGCGTGTCCGACGTGTCGACGTCGTCACTGGACTGTTTGGTGCTGCCGCAGCTCGGCGATCTCCTCCGGCGAGAGGCCGGCTCGCGCGAGCACGTCGGTGGTGTGCTGCCCGAGGGCGGGCACGTTGCCCATGGGGAGCTCCACGTCGCGGAAGTTCATCGGGGGCAGCAGAGCCCGCACGGGGCCGGCCTCCGTCCCGATGTCCCGCCAGCGGTCTCGCTCGCTCAGCTGGGGGTGGGCCACCAGGCCGGCCATGTCGTTGACCTGGGCCGCCGCCACGCCGGCGCTCTCGAGGGCCTCCTCGAGCTCGGCCGTGGACATGCGGCTGCTTCGTTCCGCGACGGCGGCGTCGAGCTGGGCCCGGTGGGCCACCCGGTCGACGTTGCGGACGAACCGCGGGTCCTCGGCCAGGTCCGGGTCGGCGAAGACCTTGTGGCACAGCATCTGCCAGCCGCGGTCGTTCTGGACACCGATGAGCACCTGCCCGTCGGTCGTGGGGTAGGCGTCGTACGGCGCAATGGCCGCGTGGCTCAGGCCCATCCGCGGGAGCTGCCGGCCCTCGTACATCTGGACGTACATCGGGTGCCCGAGCCACTCGACGGTGGCGTCGAACATCGAGACATCGATGACGGCTCCGCGACCGGTCCGCTCACGCCGGTAGAGCGCGGAGAGGACCGACGAGAAGACGTACATCCCGGCGGCGATGTCCGAGGTGGGGATGCCGGTCTTCGCCGCCTGCTCGGGCGTCCCGGTGATCGAGACCAGCCCCGACTCAGCCTGGACGAGCATGTCGTAGGCCTTGCGGTCCCGTCGTGGCCCGCTCGTGCCGTAGCCGGTGAGGCCGACGACGACCAGTCGCGGGTTGCGCTCGGTCAGGGAGTCGGCATCCAGGCCCAGCCGGTCGGCAGCACCGGGGGCGAGGTTCTGCACGAAGACGTCGGCCTCGTCGAGGAGGCGGAGGACGAGCTCACGCCCCTCGTCGGACTTCAGGTCCACCGCGATCGACTCCTTGCCGCGGTTGAGCCACACGAAGTGCGAGGCGACGCCCTGCACCGACGCGTCGTACGCCCTGGCGAAATCCCCTTCCCCGAGTCGCTCGACCTTGACCACCTCGGCACCGAGGTCTGCGAGGTGCCGTGTCGCCAAGGGGGCGGCAACCGCCTGCTCGAGGGCGACGACGCGAACTCCGCTGAGGGGGAGCTGCGAACCGAGGGGGGACGTCTGTGTCATGTTGATGATCCTTCCGACATCGATTGAGATCATCAAGCGCGATCTAGATATCGCACTGATGCACTCTCGACATCAATGAGTCACGCCAGCTTCACGAGGGCGACCTGGCCCAGGGTCGCGACGTGGCGCTGGCCCAGGAAGACCTCGCCGCGCCCGAGTGCGCGACCGTGGGAGATCGTCGGCACCGCCACGTCCATCTGCATCCAGTCCGTGAGATCGGGCAGCTGGTGGTACGTCACGGAGTGGGTCAGGCTCAGGATCCGGCTCCCGTCCCGGTGCCTGGCCGTACCGGTGCTGCGGAAGGCCGGCTCGACGAGGCTCATGTCCGAGACGTAGGCGATGATCGCCGCCGTGCGCAGGGCATCGCCGACGACGTCCCCGCGAAGCTTCCACCAGAGGCTCTGCTCGGTGCTGCGGGACGACGCGGGCTCGAGGAAGCTCGGGAACTCCACGTGGCGCAGGTCCGCCGGTCGCCGGATCCGCCACCACGTGGGGATACGGGGCTCGTCGGCGTAGCGGGACGACAGGTCGAGCAGCCCCTCGGGGCCGACGACGTCGCGCGGCCGGATCGACGAGTAGGACGGCAGGTCGACGCGCTCGCGCGCCAGGCGCACGGTCGCCGTGAAGAGCTCCGCTCCCCCGTCGCCGACGAGCGCGACCCTCCTGCTCACGAGGCTCGCGGCCTCGCCCAGGGTCTCGGCGCGCCACCGGTTGCGACCGGTCACCGGCACTCCGGCGAGGAAGTCGGCCTGCAGGGTCACCGGCACCATGTCACCCGGCAGACCGTGGGCGGCGACCATGATCGCCTGCGCCAGCAGCAGGCCGCCGAAGACCCTGTCCTCCGGGACGGCCTGGTCGGGCGCGCTCCACAGGCGCTCGCCGTCGGCCCCCTTCTCCTCGGTCAGCGTGAGCATCTCGCACAGCTGAGCGAAGGTGATCTCGTCCACCATCTGCCGCCCTCTCGATCGCTTCTCGGCGCCGAGCCTATGGGCGCAAAAGGTATCTATCGCCGCGATATTGATGCCCATGTGACAACAGTGCGTGGGCGAAGAAGTATTGGAGTTCATCCGCCCCCACCCTGCACGCTTGCGGTCACCAACGCGTCACGGACGACGGCCGTGGTCGAGGACGACCACGGGAGGAAGGGAGACGGCGTGCGCAGGAGAGAACTCTTCACGCTGGCAGCCGCAGGATCGTTGCTCACCCTCGCCGGGTGTGGCACCAACAAGGGCGCCGCCTACACGGACGGACGGCTCACCATGGCCGTCGTCAGCACGTACGGGACGGGAACCGCCACCTACGCCGACATGGCGGCCGTGGCCAACGCGATCGCCGACGTCAAGGACATCCGCACCCGGATCATGACGTCTGACACCGCGATCGGCCGGCTGCTCCCCCTCAAGCAGGGGACGGCGACCTTCTCCCGCACCGGTGACGACTACATCTTCGCGTTCGAGGCGTCGTACGAGTTCGCCACGCGTGCGTGGGGTCCCCAGCCAACGCGGCTCGTGTGGGGCCCGACCGCACCCCACGGCCTGCTCACCCGCGTGGACACCGGGATCCGCGGAGTCGAGGACCTGAAGGGCAAGAAGATCCCGCGCATCACCGCCAACCCCTCCGTGAACAGCAAGATCGGCGTCGCCCTCACTGCCGCCGGCCTCACCGAGGACGACGTCGAGATGGTCCCGATCTCGTACGGGGAGCAGGCGGATGGACTCAAGTCGGGGCAGCTCGACATCCTCTTCCAGCAGGTCTACGGCTCTTCGCTCTTCGAGCTCGAGAGCTCCGTCGACGTCCGCTGGGTGGAGTTCCGCAAGGACGACGCGGCCCTCCAGCAGGCCATCGATGACCTCAGCCCCTCCCTCATGCTCGGGGAGTTCTCGGGCGCGCCCGGCCAGAAGGAGGGCGAGACGAGCATCGGGTACATCTACAGCGTCCCCATCATCAGCTATGCCGAGACCGAGGCCGAGACCGTCAGCACATTCGTCAACGCGATCCTCGACTCCTACGACGTGTACAAGGACTCCACCCGAACCACCCCCGACTGGGCTCCCGGTTCCGCCGTCCTGGAGCCGCAGCAGGTCCCGTTCCACGAGGGGCTCGTCGCCGTGCTGGAGGAGCGGGATCTGTGGACGGACGCCGCTCGGAAGAAGCAGGAGGAGCTGCTGGCTCGCGAGCCACGACTGAACGAGGGGTGGCAGATCGTGACCACGGAGGTCGACGACGACAGCAGGCTCGCGGACACCTGGGCCCAGTGGAAGGAAGGCAATGGACTCTGAGGCAGGCACCATGACCCAGCCCACGCATCCGAGGATCACGGCACGCGCCCGCTCGTGGCGGCTCGTCTCGATACTCCTCACGCTCGCCGGCACGGCAGTCGTCGTCAGCCAGGTCTTCCTGTGGAACCCCTTCGGCCCGACCTTGCTGACCAATCAGTTCCTGTACGTCATCCTCGCCTTCTTCCTGTCCCAGGTCTTCATCTACTACCGGGCCCGCAAGCCCAAGGACCCCACGGACGTCGAGCCGTCCGGCTCCGAGGCTCATGACGACAGGCTGCACCACAGCGTCTTCGACGTCCCGTGGTGGGATGCCGTGCTCGTCGCGGTCACCATGGGGGTGTGCCTCTACCTCGCACTGAAGGGGGAGGCCATCGTCACCTTCGGCTGGGACGTCCAGTCGCCCGTGCAAGCGCTCGTCCTCGCCTACGTGCTGTGGGCGCTCGTCCTCGAGTGCCTCCGCCGCAGTGCCGGCCTCACGGTCACGGTCATCGCGTTGGCGTTCTCCCTCTACCCCATGATCGCGGCGACGATCCCCGTACCGATCCTCCAGGGGGTGCAGTTCGACTCCAACTCGGCAGCGGAGCGGCACGCACTGGGTCCCGACTCGATCCTCGGTCTCCCGCTCCAGACGGCAGCTGCCATCCTCATCGGGTTCCTGATGTTCGGGGTGGTCCTGCAGCGAACCGGGGGCGCCGACTTCTTCCTCGACGTGGCCCGTGCCCTCTTCGGTCGAGCACGCGGCGGCTCCGCCAAGGTTGCCGTGACCTCGTCCGCAGGAATGGGCATGATGTCCGGCAGCGCCGTCTCCAACGTGCTGACCACCGGGCCCATGACGATCCCGGCGATGAAGCGGTCCGGGTACCCGGCCACCTACGCCGGCGGCATCGAGGCCACGGCGGCAGCCGGTGGCTCGATCACGCCCCCCATCATGGGAACCGCAGCCTTCCTCATGGTGTCCTTCTTGGGCATCCCCTACTCCGAGGTCGCCATTGCCGCGGCGATCCCCGCCTTCCTCTACTACCTCGGGATCTTCGTCCAGGTGGACGCGCACGCGGCGAAGCACGGGCTACGGGGCGAGGCGAAGCACCTGCTGCCGAAGATGAAGGCCACCCTCATCAGCGGCTGGCCGTTCATCTTCGCCATCGCCCTGCTGACCTTCCTGCTCGTCGTCCGTCGGGACGAGGCGAAGGCGCCGTTCATCACCGTCGTCGTGATGCTCCTCATCGCCTTCGCCCGCCGGCAGAACCGTCTCGACATGGCAGGCCTGCGCGACATCATCACCGCGTCCGCGCGCGCCATCTCGGAGATCATCGGGATCATCGCCGGTGTCGGTCTCATCGTCGGTGGCCTGTCGATGACCGGGGTCTCCCTGTCCCTGGCCGGTGAGCTGGTCACCCTGGTGGGCGACAACGTCCTGCTCATCCTCATCGCCGGGGCGGTCACGTCCTTCGTGCTCGGCATGGGCATGACGATCTCGGCCGTCTACGTCTTCCTCGCCCTAGTGATGGCCCCCGCACTCGTGGCCCTCGACGTCAACCCGGTCGCGGCGCACCTCTTCGTGATCTACTGGGCGGCGGCCTCGTACATCACCCCACCCGTGGCGCTGGCGGCATTCGCTGCAGCCGGCATCGCGAAGTCGCCGCCGATGGCCACCGGCTTCATGGCCATGCGGCTGGGCGTCGTGAAGTACATCATCCCGTTCTGCTTCGCCCTCAATGCCGCGCTCGTCGCCCAGGGCTCCCTCGGGACCGTCGCACTGGCGCTCGGCCTGGCCACCATCGGCGTCTTCGCCATGGCCTCCGGCTTCGAGGGGTGGATGCCGATCGTCGACCGGCGTCTCGGCCCCGTGACCAGGGTGATCGCCGTCGTCGCCGGGGTCAGCCTGCTGCTGCCCGACAGGACGACCCAGCTGGCCGGTCTCGTCGCCGCCCTCCTGCTGGCCGTGTTCCTGCGGCTGCGACCGGGGACCGGCGCGCGCGACAACACGGACAGCCAGGCGCAGCCGCGAGCCGAGGCGGTCGCCGTATGAGCGCCCGCACGTCCAAGGCCATGACCCTCCGTGACGCCGTGGCCACCTACGTGGCTGACGGGATGACAGTGGCCCTCGAGGGCTTCGGTCACCTCATCCCGTTCGCCGCCGGGCACGAGATCATCCGACAGGGCCGCCGTGACCTCACGGTCTGCCGCATGACCCCGGACATCCTCACCGACCAGATGCTGGCCGCGGGCTGCGTCTCCCGACTGGTGGCGTCATTCTTCGCCTCCGGGTCGGCGGGGTCCCTCTACGAGATCCGCCGACGCGTGGAGGACCACGACCCGGAGCCGCTCGAGGTGGAGGAGTACAGCCACTACGGCATGTACTGCCGCTACCAGGCGGGCGCCTCCAGGTTGCCCTTCTTCCCCCTTCGCTCGTACGTGGGCGGCGACCTGCCGCAGATCAACGACCGGATCCGACTCGTCACGAGTCCCTACGGGGAGGGCGACGTATACGTGGTGCCCGCGCTGAACCCGGACGTGACCGTGATCCACGCGCAGCGCGCCGACGCGTACGGCAACACGCAGGTCTGGGGCATCACCGGCGCCCAGCAGGAGGCGGCCTACGCCGCCACCCACGTCATCGTGACGGTCGAGGAGATCGTTCCGACGGAGGTGGTGCGTTCCGACCCCAACCGCACTCTCATCCCCGCCCATGCCGTTGACGCAGTCGTCGAGGTCCCCCGGGGCGCGCACCCGTCGTACACGCAGGGCTACTACGACCGTGATGGCGCCTTCTACCGGGAGTGGACGGCGATCTCCAAGGACAAGAGCGCCATCCGGGACTGGGTCCAGCGCGAGATCGTCGACCGTCCGGACCATGCGTCCTACCTCGAGGGGATCGGCCACGACCGCCTCGATGGATTGCGTGTCTCACCCCGGCCCTCCCAGCCGGTCGACTACGGAAGGAAGGCCCTGTGAGCATCGTGACCACCACTGCCGCACTCTCCGACGTCACGCCCGACAGCACCGAGTTCCTGGCGGTGGTCGCAGCGCGCGAGCTCGCGGGTGCCCGACGGATCTTCGCCGGCGTGGGCCTGCCCACCCTCGCGGTGGACCTGGCCAAGCGCACGATCAACAGCGAGCTCGAGCTCGTCTACGAGTCGGGTGTCTGCGGCGCCCACCCCGAGACCATGGCCGAGGGGATCGCCGACTTCACCCTCGTCTCCGGTGCGGAGGCGGTCCTGTCGATGCAAGCGCTCTTCGGCTACGTCCTGCAGGGCGGCAACGTCGACGTGGGCTTCCTCGGAGCCGCCCAGGTCGACCGGGAGGGCAACCTCAACACCTCGTTCATCGGCGACTGGGACCAGCCGCAGGTTCGCCTGCCGGGCTCGGGCGGGGCGAGCGACATCGTCGCCAGCGCCACCGAGTGCTTCGTCGTGCTCCGTCGCCACGACGAGGGATCCCTCCCTGCCGAGGTCGACTTCTGCACCTCTCCCAGCCCGGTTCGGGCGCGTCGGTCGGGCGGGCGCCTCGCTCCGGTGGGCGGGGGTGTCACGACGGTCATCACCCCGCTGGGCGTCCTGCGCCGCGACCCCGGGTCACCTGAGCTGGAGCTGGCCCAGATTCACCCGGGAGTCACGGTCGACGAGGTGCGAGCGAGGACCGGGTGGGACCTGGGGGTCAGGGACGACCTCGTCACGACCCCTCCCCCCACCGTCGAGGACGTCCGACTGCTGCGGGACGAGATCGACACCGTGAGGCTGTATCTGCGTTGACCCCCACGTCGGGAGCATCCAGCGTGGACGCAGATGGTGCGGCGGTGACGCCGCCCGGTCGCGTCGCCTACGTCGCGCTGCTCGCGGTGACCTCGCTCGGGACGATCTCGAGCACGATCATGTCGGCACCGATCAACGAGATCGCCGCAGCGATCGGGGCCGACGACCGAGGCATCGTCCTCGCCGTCGCTGCCTTCACGGTCACGATGGCACTCACCTCACCCATGGCGGGGTGGCTCGCTGCCAGGCTGGGGCCGCGGACCTATCTCGTCATCTCGCTGGCGCTGATGGTCTGCGGGCAGGTCGCCGCCGGTCTGTCGACGAACCTCACCATGCTCGTCCTCGCGCGCGGAGTGCAGGGCATCGCGTGCTCGGGCATCCCCGCCTGCGTCCAGTACCTCCTCGCGAGCCACTGGCCACTCAACCGCCGCCAGTCGATGGCGGCGTGGGCCTCGGCGATCGGCGTCGGTCAAGCGATCGGCCCGCCGACGGGCGGGGCCGTCGCGCAGCTGTTCGGATGGCGGTGGGTCTTCGGCGCCGCCGCCCTCGTGGTCGTCGTCGTGCTCGCGGCACTCATCCGCACCCTGCCGGAGGCCCCGACCGACACCGCTGTCGAACCCATCGACATGGGCGGCCTCCTGGTCCTCACCGTGGGCAGCGGTCTGCTCGCGGTCGGACTCACGGCGATCGGCCAGGGCCACGTCGGCCCGTCGATCGCCATCTCCGCAGTCGGTGCACTCGTCCTCGTGCACGTCCTGCGTCCGGGCCGACGCCCACCGGTCCTGGGCCCGGTCGGCCGCGACCCCGGCTACGCCGTGGCCACCCTCAGCGCCGCGGCAGCGATGGCCGCCATGGGCATCACCGTCGTCAGCGTGCCCGTCTACCTCGGGACGCGGTTGGACCTCGGTCCCGGTCTCATCGGGGTGTCGACCCTGGCACTGGCGCTCGGGATGACGACCTTCGCTCCCGTCGCGGGGCGGATCGCCGGTCGCGCCGGCACCCGGACCACCCTCGCGGGCGGACTGCTCGCCCTCACGCTCGTCGCTCCGGCCCTCGGCATCATCGAGGGACGCGGAGAGGACATCTCGGTCCTCCCCCTTCTCCTGGTCGTCCTCTTCGCAGTCGGCTCCGGCATCGCGACCATCCAGAGCATGGCCGCGCTCATGCTCCTCGACGTGCCGGGACGGACCGGCACGGCGATGGGGGTGCACAACATGAGTCGATTCATCGGGTTGTGCGCGGGCTACGCGTGGTTGGCCTTCTCACTTCCCCTCGACCGGCCACTGGTCGTCCACCTCGGCACCGCCGCGCTGGCGCTCGTCTCGCTGGTCGCGCTCGTCGTCGCGGTCCGTCGGGTCAGTCGTCGTGCTGCTCCGGGGGGAAGACCCGCTCCGACATCTCGATGACGCGCCGCAACGCAGGGCTCGGGTCGTCCGATCGCCAGGCCAGGCTCGCGCGGGTGTATGGGTTGATGCCTCGGAGCGGGATGATGTGCAGCCCCCGAGGGTCGAGTGACGTGAAGGCACTGTCGATGCTCAAGGTGATCCCCACCCCGGCCTTGACCAGCGCCATGATCGTCCAGCTGTCGGGTGCCTGCTGGACGACCCGGGGCATGAACCCGGCCTCGTGGGCCCGGTTGAAGAGCGCGTCACGGACCACCGAGCCGCTCGCGGCGCTGAGCATGACCCAGGGCTCATCGGCCAGATCCTCCATGGTGATGTCGTAACGGTCTGCGAGCCAGTGCCCCTCCGGGACGACGATGACGAATCGCTCCCGCTGCACGACGCGTGCGTCGATGCCCGGGGACGGCGTGGACGCGAACCGCACGATCGCCATGTCCAGCTCGTGGCTCATGAGCTGGCCGACCGTGTCGCTGCCGTAGATGAAGCTGGTGAGCTCCAGCTCGATCCCCGGGTACTCGCCGCGCATCGCGCGGGCAAGGTCGCTGACGGGCTCGTGCGACGAGGGGCCCGCGAAGCCGATCCGGACCTTTCCGGTCTCACCTGCCGCGGCATGGGTCACCGCGCGCTCGGCCTCGTCGAAGGCCTCGATGATCGCCCGGGCGGGACCAAGGAGCGCTTCACCCTGCAGGGTGAGACGCACCGTGCGGGTGGTCCTCTCGAAGAGCGGGCTGCCGAGGCTGCGCTCGAGCTGCTTGATGGTCCGACTCAGCGGTGGTTGGGCCATGTGCAGCCGCTGCGCGGCCCGGCCGAAGTGCAGCTCCTCCGCCACCGCGAGGAATGCGCGCACGTGATGGAGCTCCATGCGTCAGCATCCGTTCCGTGGAGAAGTCATGGCGGGATTGTCCCACTCCGCGACTCGACCACGGCGCCTCGCACTCCAGTGCGCCAGCAGCCCGGTGGGCGGGCATGGACCTGCTCCTGCCGGGCTGAGCCCGGGCGGGAGCCGTAGGCTGCGTGGACCACGAGGGCGTCCCCATCCTCGGGTGGGCCACGAGAACAGGAGGCACGATGAGTGAGGGCCACGTCGATCCGACCAGGGAGGCGTTCGACCAGTTCAAGTCGCTGCCGCGCGACGAACCGATCCAAATGCTCAACCTGATCCGATACCGGGACAAGGCGGCCTACCCGGCGGGCCACGAGAACGCCGGGAAGGACTGGAGCGGCGCGGACGCCTACCGCGAGTACGGCCGTACGAGCGGTCCCGTCCTCCAGCGCGTCGGCGGACGGATCATCTGGCGCGGGAAGCCCCGGGTGACCTTGACCGGGCCGTCCGAGGAGCAGTGGGATGCCGGCTTCATCGCCGAGTACCCCTCTGCGGCAGCCTTCTTCGCCATGATCTCCGACGAGGAGTACCAGCGGGCGGTCATCAACCGAACGGCGGCGGTGGCGGACAGCCGACTGATCAGGTTCGACCCGCGCGAGGGCGGGGCAGGCTTCGCGTGAGCGACGACGTCCGGCGCCCCCCACACGCTGGTGGAGGGCGCCGGACAGCCATGTCCAAGGGGTCCGGGGGCGGTCTCACCGCAGGGTGAGGCCCTCCCCTTCGCCATCGACGTCGACGACGACCGAAGAGCCGTCACGCACGTCCCCGGCGAGCAGGCCGGTGGCCAGGCGGTCACCGATCTGCTTCTGCACCAGGCGACGCAGCGGCCGGGCACCGTAGGCGGGGTCGTAGCCCTTCTCCGCCAACCAGCCACGAGCGGCCTCGGTGACCTCGAGCTCGATGCGGCGGTCGGCCAGCCGTGCCGACATCTCGCGCACCTGCAGCTCGACGATGTGGCTCAGCTCGTCCCGGGTGAGGGCGTCGAAGACGACGACCTCGTCGAGCCGGTTGAGGAACTCCGGCTTGAACGCCTGGCGCACCATCCCCAGCACCGACTCGCGCTGCTCGGACGGCTCCATGCTCGTGTCGGTGAGGAACTGGCTGCCGAGGTTGCTCGTCATCACGAGGATGACGTTGCGGAAGTCGACCGTGCGGCCCTGACCGTCCGTCAGGCGCCCGTCGTCGAGCACCTGCAGCAGGATGTCGAAGGTCTCCGGGTGCGCCTTCTCCACCTCGTCGAGCAGGACCACGGAGTAGGGCCGGCGACGCACCGCCTCGGTGAGCTGGCCCCCTTCCTCGTAGCCGACGTAGCCGGGAGGGGAACCGATGAGGCGCGCGACCGCGTGCTTCTCCGAGTACTCCGACATGTCGATGCGGACCATGGCCCGCTCGTCGTCGAAGAGGAAGTCCGCGAGCGACTTGGCCAGCTCGGTCTTGCCGACACCGGTCGGTCCGAGGAAGAGGAAGGAGCCGGTGGGACGGTCCGGGTCGGCGACGCCGGCACGGCTGCGCCGCACGGCATCCGAGACCGCACGCACGGCGTCGGTCTGGCCGACGAGCCGCGAGCCGATGATCGACTCCATGCTCAGCAGCTTCTCCGTCTCCCCCTGCAGCAGACGCCCGGCGGGGATGCCGGTCCAGGCCGCGATGACCTCGGCGATGTCGTCGCTGCCGACGCGCTCCTTGACCATCGGCGACTCGTCGCTGCTGACCGTCTGCGACTCCTGGGCCTGGGCCTCCTCGAGCTCCTTCTCCACCGTGGGGATCTCGCCGTACAGCAGACGCGACGCACCCTCGAAGTCACCCTCGCGCTGCAGCCGGTCGGCCTGCGTGCGCAAGTCGTCCAACCGCGACTTGAGCTCACCGACGGCGTTGAGACCGGTCTTCTCGGCCTCCCACCGCGCGGTCAGCGCAGCGAGCTCCTCGGACTTGTCGGCGAGGTCCTTCTGCAGCCGGTCGAGACGGTCGCGCGAGGCGTCGTCGGTCTCGTTCTTCAGGTGCAGCTCCTCCATCTTCAGCCGGTCGACGGCACGACGCAGCTCGTCGATCTCGACGGGTGAGGAGTCGATCTCCATGCGCAGCCGCGAGGCCGCCTCGTCCACCAGGTCGATCGCCTTGTCCGGCAGCTTGCGACCGGTGATGTACCGGTCGGACAGGGTCGCCGCCGCGACGAGTGCCGTGTCCTCGATCTCCACCTTGTGGTGCGCCTCGTAGCGCTCCTTGAGCCCGCGCAGGATCGCGATGGAGTCCTCGACGCTCGGCTCACCGACGAAGACCTGCTGGAAGCGACGCTCCAGCGCGGGGTCCTTCTCGATGTGCTCACGGAACTCGTCGAGCGTCGTCGCGCCGACGAGACGCAGCTCGCCGCGGGCGAGCATCGGCTTGAGCATGTTGCCGGCATCCATGGCGCTGTCGCCGCCGGCCCCCGCTCCGACCACCGTGTGCAGCTCGTCGATGAAGGTGATGACCTCGCCCTCGCTCGACTTGATCTCCTCGAGGACGGCCTTGAGGCGCTCCTCGAACTCGCCGCGGTACTTCGCCCCCGCGACCATCGCGCTCAGGTCGAGGCTGACGAGGCGCTTGTCGCGCAACGACTCCGGCACGTCGCCGTCGACGATGCGCGAGGCGAGCCCCTCCACGACGGCCGTCTTGCCGACGCCGGGGTCACCGATGAGCACGGGGTTGTTCTTCGTCCGGCGGGAGAGCACCTGGACGACGCGGCGGATCTCCGCGTCGCGGCCGATGACCGGGTCGAGCTTGCCGTCGCGGGCCGCGGCGGTCAGGTCGGTCCCGTACTGCTCGAGGGCCTCTCCCCCGTCCGCCGGGGTCTCCGAGGTGACCTTGCGGCCGGCCCGCAGCTCCTCGATCTTCGCCTCCATGTCCTTCGCCCCGCGCTTCTCGATCGCGGCGAGGTGGCCGGCCTCGGCCAGCGCGAGCAGGAGGATGTCGAGGGCGAGGTGGGTGTCCCCCTTCGACCGCATCAGGGTGTCGGCCTGCTTCAGCACGGCTCCGGTCTCCCGGCTGAGCGAAGGGGGCTGGGCGGCACCGCTCGTGGTGGGCAGGGAGCGCAGCGCGGCGTCGGCCTGGCCGAGCACGTGCGAGGCGCCGGTCCCGGCGGCCTGCAGCAGCGTGTCGCACTGCGGGGTGTCCAGGCGCACGAGGGCGCTGACGAGGTGGTTGGGGGTGACTTCGGGGTGTCCTTCGGTCTGGGCGGACCGCTGGGCGAGGGCGAGGGCCTCGGCGACCTTCGTCGTCGGCTGGAACTCCATGGTTCTCCTTCACGGCTGGTGGATCGTCTGCACTGATCAACCGGATCAAAGTTGAGTCTATTCCGCTCAACCTTCGACGTGCAGCGGTACGGCCGGTGGTCGAGACGTGATCCACTTTACTCCGAGGCGTCGTAGTACTACTATCGGTAGTGGAAGGTCGGACGACCCTCCACCACCGCAGAATCCGAAAGGATCGTCATGAGCACCCACATCCCCACCCCGGCCCGGGAAGACGCTGCCGCCGACCGCGCGGTGCGCGGTGGCGCCACCCTCTTCAACGACGACGTCGTCCGCTCCGGCTTCGCCCGAAAGCTGCTGGCCGCCATGCGGATCCTCATCGGCTGGACCTTCATGTGGCCCTTCATCGACAAGCTGTTCGGCCTGGGTTACGGCACGGAGTCCGAGGCTGCGGTGATCAACGGCGGGGCCCCCGCCCAGGGCTACATGCTCAACGCCACGGCCGACAGCCCCTTCGCCGGCATGTTCACCTGGATGGCCGAGACCTTCGGCTCCGTCGCCGATGCGCTGTTCATGTTCGGCCTCTTCGGCATCGGCCTGGCCATGCTCACCGGCGCCGGCCTGAAGATCGCGGCCTGGGGCGGCACGATCCTGATGGCCTTCATGTACCTGGCGGCGCTGCCGATCGGTCAGGCGAACATGGGCTTCACGAACCCGGTCACCGACTCCCACTGGATCGAGGCGCTCGTCCTCCTCGTGGCGGCGTACACGCTCTCCGGTGACACCTGGGGCCTGGGCCGCTGGTGGGGCAGGAAGGTCGGCAACGGCTGGCTGCGCTGACCACCCGGCTCTCGGCCACCAGCCCGCCCCCGCTCACCGAGCGGGGGCGGGCTCGTGCGTTCCCGCCCGCGCGTGCCCGCGGGGACGCGCGGGCGGGGCCGTGTAACCCCGGGAAGGACGCGACGGCTCAGCAGGTGGCGTTGATGTCGCTCGCGGACTCGGTCGTCGTCTCGCTCGGGGACGGGGTCTCGGACGGCGCGGGGGTGGAAGTGGTCGGGCTGGAGGTCGTCGGCTCGGACGTCGGCTCCGGCGGGTCGATCGCCTCGTCGACCATCCGGTGGATCCGGTCGTAGTCCGGGTTGACGACGTCGATGTTGTCGTTGGTCAGCGGCAGTGACTTGATCGAGTCGCCCTCCTGGATCGTCAGCACCAGCTCGGCCCACTCGTCGAGGTCCTGCTCGGGGATGTCCACCCGGACGTTGTCCTCCAGCGTGGCGGCCAAGTCCGGGTAGCGCACGAGCATCGACGTCGGGTTGACCTGGTTGAGCAGCGCTCCGACCATGCACCGCTGGCGGCGCATCCGGGAGAAGTCACCGTCCTGCGAGGATGCCCGGGAGCGCGAGTACCAGAGGGCGTGGAAACCGTCGAGCCGCTGCACCCCGGGCTCGATCCACCCCGTCGTCCCCACGACGTTGCCGGCGGCGTCGAGCTTGCAGCCGATGCAGACCCGCTCCTGGACGTCGATCGTCACACCACCCATGGCGTCGACGAGCTGCGTGAAGCCCTCGAGGTTGATCACCGAGGTGTAGTCGACGTCCAGGTCCAGGATCTGGCTCACCGCGTCCTTGGTCACCGTCAGGCCAGGCTCCGGGCTGTCGGGGAAGAGGTCGGCGTGGTCCTCGCCCAACGTCCAGACGAACTCCATGAGGCACTGGTCGCCGCAGTTGTACCCGTCCGGGTAGATCTCCGAGAGCGGGTTGCTCTCCGAGAAGGGGATGTCCTGCAGGTTGCGCGGGATGCCGAAGAGGACCGTCTCGCCCGACTGCGGGTCGATGCTCGCGACCATGATGGCGTCCGGTCGGGTACCGATCCGGCCCTCGCCGGCGTCGGAGCCCAGGAGCAGGACGTTGACCCGGTCGATACCGGCCCACGGGTCGTCGCCGCCGATGGGTCCGACCGCGCCCTCGGGGCGCAGGGTGTCGAAGACACTGCCGATGAGGGAGTGCTGGATCGCGGCGTACCGCACCGTCTGCGCCGCGGGCGCGAGGACGAGGACGCAGGCCAGTGCCGCGAAGACGATCATCGCGATCCTCGGTCGGCCGGTGGCGCCCACCGGCAGGTTGTCACGGGCCGTGGTGACGATGCCCCACACCCACACCGCGGCGGCGATGACGACGACGGGGATGACCACGGTGAGCGCGTTGCGGCTGAGACCGACGGTGATGACGCCCATCAGGCCCCTGGCGAGCACGTAGATGATCGCGACGACGAGGGCCACGGCGAAGGCGACGAGGATGACCTGACCGGTCCGGCGCCGGGTGCGCAGCAGCCCGAGGCCGGGGACGACGGTGCTGGCCGCCGTCAGCGTGTAGTAGCGCCGAACCTGTCGCGCGGTGCGCCGTGCGGTGGCCCCTCGTTCCCCGAGGCCGAGATGCCGGCCCGCAGGCTCGTGCCGAGAAGCCACACGTGCCACCCTTCGCGCTCGCTCCCGTGGACGGAGGCGTCCGTGGGCAGATTTCAACCGACATGGTGACACAACGGCGCCTCGCCGAGGAAAGTTCCACGTCGGCGGCGCGTCACACGGGATCGGGGTCGTACCAGCCGTCGAGCTCCTCGGCCAGCGCGGCGAAGCGCTCTCGTGCACCGGTGGTGGGTGCGTCGCCCGCAGAGTCCCCGGCTCCGCCCTCGACGACGTGGACCGCCCACTCGTGGTCCTCACCGTCGTCCTCACCGGCGAGCGCCTCCCGCACGACCCGGACCTCGAGGTACCCCTCGTCGATGAGGTCGTCTGCGACGCGCTCGGCGTCATCGCGGTCGGGGAAGACGATCAGGTGCTCGGTCATGACCTCGATTTTCCCATGCGCCCCGCCGCCCGTGCCAACGTCGCACACGCAGCGCCTCCCGACCGGACCCGGGCTTTACAGGGCCCGGGAGACGTGGTCTCGTCAGGACATGGCACAGGAGAAGAAGATCACCGTCCAGCGCACCATCGACGCGCCCACCGAGGACGTCTTCGAGGTGCTGACCACCCCGGAGCGCCACCCCGACCTCGACGGGTCCGGCTTCGTCCGCTCGATCGACCACGCCGACCGGATCCAGTCCGTCGGGCAGGTGTTCACGATGAACATGTCCGGCGACCACATGGGTGGCGACTACCAGACGGACAACCACGTGACCGCCTACAGCGAGAACAAGATGGTCGGCTGGAAGACCGCACCGGCCGGCACCGAGCCGCCCGGGTGGGAGTGGCTGTGGGAGCTCGCGCCCGAGGGGCCGGGCCACACCCTCGTCACCCACACCTATGACTGGAGCGACGTCACCGACGAGGCCCTGCTGGAGAAGATCGACTTCCCACTCGTCACGGAGGAGGACCTCGAGGAGACCCTCGGTCGCCTCGCCGCGGCGGTGAGCAGCTGACGTGACCGGCCTCGACGTCGCCGCGCTGCGCGCGAAGTTCCCGTCCCTCTCCTCCGGCATCGCCCACTTCGACGGCCCCGGAGGGACCCAGACACCAGCGGTGGTGGGTGAGGCCGTCGCCCGCACCCTGACCGGGCCGCTGTCCAACCGCGGCACCGGCGTGGTCAGCGAGACCAACGCCGAGGCGGCGATCGCGGACTTCCGCAGCGCACTGGCCGATCTGCTCGGTGCACGGCCGGAGGGAATCGTCTACGGCCGCAGCGCCACCCAGATCACCTACGACATCGCCCGGACCCTGGCGAAGGGGTGGGGTCCGGGTGATGACGTCGTCGTCACCCAGCTCGACCACGACTCGAACGTCCGCCCCTGGGTGCAGGCGGCCAGGTCCGTCGGCGCGACCGTGCGGTGGCTGCCGCTCGACCCGGCCACGGGTGACCTCGACCTCAGCGGCATCGACGGGGTCATCACCGGGCGCACCCGGCTCGTGGCGCTCACCGCGGCCTCGAACCTGCTGGGCACGCAACCCCCGGTGGCCAGGATCGCCGAGGCGGCGCACCGAGTGGGCGCGCTCGTCTACGTCGACGGCGTGCACCACACCGCCCACGCGAGCGTGGACGTGGCCGCCCTGGGTGCCGACTTCTACGTCTGCTCGCCCTACAAGTTCTTCGGGCCGCACTGTGCCGCGCTCGCCGCGGACCCCGAGCTGCTGGCGACCCTCACCCCCGACAAGCTGCTGCCCTCCACGGACGAGGTACCGGAGCGGTTCGAGCTCGGGACGCTGCCCTACGAGCTGATGGCCGGCGCGACGGCCGCGGTCGACGTCATCGCCGGCATCGCCCCGGAGGGCGGCAGCCGGCGTGAGCGGCTGGTCCGTGCCCACGAGCTCGTACGCGAGCACGAGGACCGGCTCCGCCGGAGGGTCGAGGGGGGACTGGCCGACCTGGGCGACCGCGTCACGGTCCACTCGGTGGCCGAGCAGCGCACCCCCACGCTGTTCTTCACCTTCGCCGACCGGGACGCCGCAGCGGCCTACCGCTTCCTCGCCGAGCGCGATGTCCTCGCCCCGGCCGGGAGCTTCTACGCCTACGAGCCCTTCCGGGCGCTCGATCTGCCGGTGGACAGCGGGATGCGGGTGGGCCTGGCCCCCTACACCGACGACTCGGACGTCGACCGGCTCCTGGCGGGGCTGCGCGAGTTCCTCGCCTGAGGACCGCAAGAGCCTAAGCAGTTGCACAGACCCAGAGCCCGAGACCGCAAGAGCCTAAGCAGTTGCGGCTCTCCTGTGCCCGCAACCGCAAGAGCCTAAGCAGGTGCACAGACCCAGAGCCCGAGACCGCAAGAGCCTAAGCAGTTGCGGCTCTCCTGTGCCCGGACCGCACGAGCCTAAGCAGGTGCAGAGGGGTCGCGGCCCGTCAGGGCGATGAGACGGTCCTGCCGGGAGGCGTCGGCGGGGACCTCCACCGCCGGTCCGCACACCCCTTCGCCACGGATGGCCTCGCCGAAGCCGGCGACGGACTCCTCGATCTGGTCGAGCTCGCGGTCGCTGAAGACGACCTCCGCCCCGGCCGTGCGGCCGATGTCCCACCGGTGCACGAGCAGGTCGAAACCGAAGAACCGCTCGAAGGCGCCGCCGACCGTGCTCGTCCCGAAAGGGGTCTCGTACGGGCGCTCGGCGAGGGTGTCGTCGGCGAGCTGGCGGGCGACCGCCTCCGCGTGCGTGCGCCACGCCGTGGGCGCGCCCAGCGCCTCGACCGTCGGCGTCGGGTCGGGCATGTCGGCCCCGGCCTTCTGCAGGAAGTCGCGCTGGGTGTCGATGAGGTGCTGGACCACGTCGAAGCCCGTCCAGCCCGCGCACGGGCTCGGGCCGGCGAGCCGCTGCGGGTCGACGGAGTCGACGAGGCGCATCAACGGCGTGTTCTTGCGGTCGAAGACGGAGGCGGCATCACGAGGAAGGGGCATGACCCCAGCGTGCCATCCCCGCGCGGGGCCCGACGCGGACGCCGGGGCGTGAACGCTGCGCGAACCCTCGGCGAAGCCTGCGTCGTAGGCCTTGATCGCACGTCGCCGGACCGGGTGACATGGATGCGCCATGACTGGGCTCCTCGTCGCGATCGGCGACTCCTTCACCGAGGGTGTGGGTGACCCGCACCTGCACTACCCCAACGGCCTGCGTGGTTGGCCGGACCGCCTCGCCCGCCAGCTGGGCAGGGCCGACCGGAGCTGGCGCTACGCGAACCTCGGGGTCCGCAGCAAGTTCCTCGACCAGGTCGTCGCCGACCAGCTCGAGCCGGCCCTGTCGATGCGACCGACGCACGTCTCCTTCGCCGCCGGCGGCAACGACCTGCTCTCCCTTCGGGCCGACGTCGACGACATCATCCGCCGCTACGGGGCAGCACTGCAGCGGCTCGTCGACACGGGCGCGCAGGTCGTCGTCTTCACGACCTTCGAGCCGCAGGCGAGCCTCCTCCTCGAGCCCTTGGTGCGCCGCGTGCGCACCCTCAACGTCGCCGTGCGCGACCTCGCCGCCACGCACGGTGCGGTGCTCGTCGACCACACCCGCATGCGTGAGTTCGACCAACGGTCCCTGTGGGCACCGGACCGGATCCACATGTCGCGCCAGGGGCACAAGCGGATGGCTGCGGCCGTCGCCGACGCACTGGGGGTGCCGCACACGCTCAGGCTGCGCGACCTGGTCCCCGGGGAACCAACCGGGTGGCGGCACGTGGCGCGCACGGAGGCGACCTTCGTCCGGGACGAGGTGGTCCCGTTGGTCCGGCGCCGGCTCCGTGGCGAGTACGTCGGGGACACCACGCGCCCGAAGTGGCCGGTGCCCATCCACCCGGCCGAGGGGATGAAGCGACTGGCCGCAGAGCAGGCCGCCCTCGAGCGGCAGGGGCGCCCCCGGGACGCCGCCCTCCACCGCACCTGAGGACCTCCGTTCGGCCCCTGCGCCGAGGGATGTCACGATGCTGACGACATGTGCCGGGCACGACGGACGGAGGCCTCGTGGAGGTCAGTGCAGGAATCTGGGCCGCGACGATCGTCCTGATCGCCGGTCTGCTGGCGTTCGACTTCTTCTTCCACGTGCGCAAGGCGCACGTGCCCACCCTCCGCGAGGCGGCGATCTGGTCGGCCGTCTACGTCGGGATCGCGATCGTCTTCGGCCTCGCGGTGCTCCTCCTCGGTGGTGGCAGCGCAGGAGGTGAGTACTTCGCTGGCTACATCACCGAGAAGGCGCTCTCGGTGGACAACCTCTTCGTCTTCCTCATCATCATGTCCAGCTTCGCGGTACCCCGCGAGGACCAGCAGAAGGTGCTGCTCTTCGGCATCGTCTTCGCGCTGATCGCCCGGACCGGCTTCATCTTCCTCGGCGCCGCCCTGATCAACACCTTCGCCTGGGTCTTCTACTTCTTCGGGTTGATCCTCATCATCACGGCAGGCAACATGCTCCGGCCGGAGTCGAGCAGCAACCACGCCGGCGACAACATCGTGGTCCGGCTGGCCCGCAAGGTCATCCCCACCACCGACTACTACGACGGCGACAAGCTCTTCACCGTCGACAACGGCAAGCGGGCGATGACCCCGATGCTCCTGGTGATGGTCGCCATCGCCGGCACCGACATCCTCTTCGCGCTCGACTCGATCCCGGCGATCTTCGGGCTGACCCAGGACGTCTACATCGTCTTCACGGCGACGGCGTTCTCGCTGCTCGGCCTGCGGCAGCTCTACTTCCTCATCGACGGGCTCCTCGACCGCCTGATCTACCTCTCCTACGGCCTGGCCGGGATCCTCGTCTTCATCGGCGTCAAGCTGGTCATCCACGCCCTCCACGAGAACACCCTCCCCTTCATCAACAACGGGGAGCCGGTCGACGTCATCGAGATCACGACGGGCCTGTCGCTGGGGGTCATCGTCGCCATCCTCGTCGTCACGATCGCGATGTCGCTCCTCAGCAAGGCCGGTCGGGCGCAGAACGCGATCGCGGGTGCCCGCCGGCACGCCACCGAGTACCTCGACCTCGGCTACACGACGGACGCCGAGGAGCGCGAGCGCGTCTACCGGGCGCTCGTCGCCGAGGGCGCGCAGATCCGCGCGCTGGGCCCGAAGTACCGGCAGAAGGCACGCGAGGAACAGGAGCTGCAGGAGCTGATCGACCGGGCCGTCGAGCAGCACGAGCGGGCCGTCGACGAGGGTCGGGAGTCCTCGCCGAGGCCGTAGCAGTGGAGGGAGTCGGCCGCACTTCGTATCGTCTGCAGCAGCTCGAGGTACGGCGGACGATACAAGCTGCTGCCTGCAGCAGTTCGTATCGTCGGGCGAAGGGGAGTCAGTCCCGCCGGGTGTGCGGGCGCCAGACGACGAGGGCCTGGCCGGCGTTGCGGGGACGCGGTCGCTGCCCGTGGCGCAGCGCGACGATGTCCCCCTGCGAGCCGACGGCGAAGAAGCGGCTCCCCTGCCCGAGCTGCTCTCTGGCCTCGGCGAGCTCCGCGTCCAGCTCGCCGACCCGGGCGCGCAGGGCCGCCACCTGGTGCTCGAGCTCGAAGATGCGCTGGATACCGCCGAGGGAGACGCCCTCGTCCTGGGAGAGGCGCTGCACCTCGCGCAGCCGGGTGACGTCCGCGGCGCTGTACCGCCGGCCGCCACCACGGGTGCGCGAGGGGATGACCAGTCCCATCCGGTCGTACTGGCGCAGCGTCTGCGCGTGCATACCGGCGAGCTCGGCGGCGACGGAGATGACGAAGACCGGGGTCTCGTCGTCTCCGCTCAGTCCGGAGATCCGGGCCATCGAGCTCACGTCCTCTCTGCGTCGGTCCCCCGCGTCAGCCCCGCGCCGCGGACGCGAGGTCTGCGCGCGGGTCGCCGGTGCCCGAGTCGCGCAGGACCTCGATGGCCTCGCGCTCGGCATCGCTCAGGTCGGTCGGCACGACGATCTGCACCTTGGCGAGCAGGTCCCCCTTCGCCTTGGCCGTCGCCACCCCGCGACCCTTGAGCCGCAGCACGCGACCGCTCGGCGTCCCGGGGGCGATCTTGACCTTCACGCTCGACCCGTCGAGGGTCGGCACGGCCACGGTCGCCCCGAGCGCCGCCTCGGCGAAGGTCACCGGCAGGTCGATCGTCAGGTTGTCGCCGTCGCGCCCGAAGACCGGGTGCGCCCGCACCGAGACGGTGAGGATCAGGTCGCCGCGGCCGACGCTCGGGTCACCGTGTGCGCCCTTGCCGCGCACGCGGATCTTCTGCCCGTCCTTGACTCCGGCGGGGATCTTGGCGTTGACCTTCTCGCCGTTGACGTCGAGGGAGATGGTGCGCCCCTCGACGGCGTCACGGAAGGACAGCTGTGTCCGGGCGGTGAGGTCGGCCCCCTTCTGCGGTCCACGGGGCGAGCGGAAGCCGGCACCCTGGCCGCCGAAGCCGGCCGGCCCGGCGCCGCCACCGAACATGGACAGGATGTCCTCCAGGTCCGGCTCACCGGCCCCGCCCCCGGCGAAGGGGGAGCCGCCCCCGGTGCTGTAGCGCATCCGGGAACCGCCCCCTCCCCCGCCGAAGGCGGAGAAGATGTCCTCGAAGCCCCCGTTGCCACCGGGGCCACCCGCGGTGAAGCGGGCACCCCCACCGGTCATGGAGCGGATCGCGTCGTACTCGCGCCGCTCCTCGGGGTCGGAGAGCACGGCATGGGCCTCGCCGATGTCCTTGAACTTCTGCTCGGCCGCTGGGTTCCCCTCGTTGCGGTCGGGGTGGTACTGCTTGGCGAGCTTGCGGTAGGCCTTCTTGATCTCGCTGGTCTCGGCGTCCTTGCTGACCCCGAGGACGGCATAGAAGTCCTTGTCCAACCAGTCCTGACTTGCCATGTTCTCCTCCTTTCGGGCTTCGGGTGGTTACTGCGGGTCGGCGACGGCGACGCGGGCGGCCCGCAGCACACGATCGCCTGCACGGTAGCCCGGCTGGAGGACGGTGACGACCGTCGTCTCGGTCGCGTCCGTCGGCAGCTCCGGGTCCTCGGGGTCCCACTCGGCGTGCATCAGGGCCTCGTGCACGTTGGGGTCGAAGGGCTCGCCCCTGGCCCCGACGCGCTCCAGGCCGTACTTGCCCAGGGCCTGCTGGAGCTTGTCGGTGATGGTGCGCACCGGGCTGCCCTCGGGCAGGTCCCCGTGCTGGTCGGCGAGCTGGATCTCGTCGAGCACCGGCAGGAGCGTCTCGAGGACGTCGTGCGCCGCACGGATCTGGATGTCCGCCCGGTCGCGGTCCACGCGCCGCTTGTAGTTGACGTACTCGGCCTGCAGTCGAAGCAGGTCCTCGAGGCGCTCGGCCGCGAGGGCGGTGTCGGGGTGCACATCGGTCTCGGGGGCGTCCGGCTCGGCCGACGCGTCGTCTCCGTCGGAGGCCCCGCCGGGGGCGGCCCCGGAGGGAGCAGTCTCCTGCTCCTCCGGGACCACCTCGGCCTCGACCGGCTCCTCGGCCCGGGTGTCCGCGTCAGCGGTCACCTCGGGGTCGATCGGCTGGTTGGGGTCGCTCACTTCTTCTCCTCGGAGTCAGCGTCCTCGTCGACGACCTCGGCGTCGACGATGTCGTCGTCGCCCTCGGTCGAGCCCTGGTCGCCGCCGGCGTCGGCGCCGGGGGCCTCGCCACCGGCCTGGCCCTCCTCGGCGGAGGCGGCGTAGAGGGCGGCGCCCATCTTCTGGCTCTCCTCGTTGAGGGTGTCGACCTTCTTGTTGAGGTCCTCGACGCTGATCTCGGACTCGGGCTTGATGGCCTCCTTGAGGTCGGCGAGCGCGTCGTCGACGGGCTTGCGCTGCTCGTCGGTCAGCTTCTCGCCGGACTCGGAGAGGAACTTCTCCGTGGAGTAGACGAGGTTCTCCGCGGTGTTGCGGGCCTCGGTCTCCTCACGACGCTGCCGGTCCTCGTCCGCGTGGGCCTCGGCCTCCTTGACCATGCGGTCGATCTCCTCCTTCGACAGCGCGGAGCCGCCGGAGATGGTGATCTTCTGCTCCTGGCCGGTGCCACGGTCCTTGGCGGAGACGTTGACGATGCCGTTGGCGTCGATGTCGAAGGTGACCTCGACCTGGGGCACACCACGCGGCGCCGGCGCGATGCCGGTCAGCTCGAAGGTGCCGAGGTTCTTGTTCTGCTGCGCGATCTCGCGCTCACCCTGGAAGACCTGGATGAGCACCGAGGGCTGGTTGTCCTCGGCGGTCGAGAACACCTCCGAGCGCTTCGTCGGGATGGCCGTGTTGCGCTCGATCAGCTTGGTGAACAGGCCACCCTTGGTCTCGATGCCCAGGGACAGCGGGGTGACGTCGATGAGCAGGACGTCCTTGCGCTCGCCCTTGAGGACACCGGCCTGCAGGGCCGCGCCGAGCGCGACGACCTCGTCCGGGTTGACGCCCTTGTTCGGGTCCTTCTTGGTCATCTCCTTGACCAGCTCGCTGACCGCGGGCATACGGGTCGAGCCACCGACGAGGACCACGTGATCGATGTCGGAGAGGGAGACCCCGGCGTCCTTGATGACGTTGTCGAAGGGCTGCTTGGTGCGGTCGAGCAGGTCCTTGGTCATCTGCTCGAAGTTCGCCCGGGACAGCGACTCGTCGAGGTGGATCGGGCCGTTGTCGCCCATCGACAGATACTGCAGGTTGATCGAGGTGGTCGAGGAGGAGGAGAGCTCCTTCTTGGCCTGCTCCGCCGCGTCCCGCAGACGCTGCATGGCGATCTTGTCGTTGCTCAGGTCCACACCGGTGTTGTTCTTCACCTGGGTGAGCAGGTGGTTGACGATCCGCTCGTCCCAGTCGTCACCACCGAGCTGGTTGTCACCGGAGGTGGCGCGCACCTGGATGGTGGAGAAGCCGTCCTCGGGGTCCTTGCCGACCTCGAGCAGGGAGACGTCGAAGGTACCGCCACCGAGGTCGAAGACGAGGATGAGCTCGTCCTCCTTGCCCTTGTCCAGGCCGTAGGCCAGGGCGGCAGCGGTGGGCTCGTTGACGATGCGCAGGACGTTCAGGCCCGCGATCTCGCCGGCCTCCTTGGTCGCCTGGCGCTCGTGGTCGTCGAAGTAGGCGGGGACGGTGACGACGGCGTCGGTCACGTCCTCACCGAGGTAGGCCTCGGCGTCGCGCTTGAGCTTCTGCAGCGTGCGGGCCGAGATCTCCTGGGCGGTGTACTTCTTGCCGTCGATCTCGTCCGTCGTCCAGTCGGTGCCGATGTGGCGCTTGACGGAGCGGACGGTGCGGTCGGCGTTGGTCACCGCCTGGCGCTTGGCGACCTCTCCGGCGAGGACCTCGCCGCCCTTGGAGAAGGCCACGACGGACGGGGTGGTGCGACCGCCTTCGGCGTTCGCGATGATCGTGGGCTCGCCACCCTCGAGGACGGCGACGGCAGAGTTGGTGGTTCCGAGGTCGATGCCAACGGCACGGGCCATGGGGGTGCTCCTTCGTGATCGCGGCGCCGAGGTGGTTGACCCCGACGGAGTTGAGTTGTTGTCACTCAACTTAGATACCGGCTCACGGCTTGCGCAAATCGGAGGCTCAAAAGTTGAGTTCACTCGGCTCAACTACGGACGAAGGGGGATTGTTCCCGGCTCGGGGGATCGCGTGGAACCGCTGCGCGCAGCAGGCCCCCGGGATCGTGCGCCCTCCCAGCGCCCGCACCCGTTGCCGAGGTCGGCCGCGCTGACGGACAATCAGGTCGGGACCCACGCCCGGGGCCCGTCCGTACGGGGAGGTACGTCATGACGACCACATCGACCCACCCATCGGCCGACAGAGGCGCTCACGACGTGCGCAATGCCTGGCTGAGCGTGCTCCTGCTGCCGATCGCCTTCGGTCTGGCCTTCCTCATCGGTGAGGGCCTCATCGGGCTCTTCGGGTACCCCGTCGGCGACACGGCCGGCGAGGCACCGCTGTGGGCCATCCTGGCGGCGACCATCCCGGCCCTTCTGGTTTCTGCCTACCGGCCCTCCTCTCCTCCTGGTTCGCCCGTCGGGCCGCCTCACACGGCGACCGCCGCGGGTGAGTACCGGCGACCCTGCTGGCCGTCGTCGCGCTGGCCTTCATCGCGATGAACGTCCTCGCCGGACTCGGTCTCGAGATGCAGTCGGGGTGACGGCGCCGAGGCCGGCGGCCACCGCCTCGAGGCGGAGCGCGACCAGGACGCACATGACGCACCAGGGCAAGAGCGACAGGATCGACATCACCAGCCCGAGGACGCCGAAGGTCGAGGGGATGAGCATCAGCACCCCTGCCACGAAGGCCCACCACGCGACGGCACGCCCGAGCACCCGGGTGCGCAGCAGGGCGGTCGCGACCAGCAGCAGGGCGATCCCGTTGAGGATGTAGTAGGTCAGGAACGCCGTCCCCCGCCACGACGCCATCAGCACCTCCCCCGCAGCCAGGAGAGCCGGCCGGTCGGCGACGGGCGCGGCCGCGTGCTCCTGCGCAAGCAGCAGCATCTCGACGGACGGGTTGGAGGAGAGGTAGGCCGCCATGCCCAGGACGACCAGCAGCCCGGCGATCGCAGCCGTGGACCGGGCCTGCTGCCAGAGCACGACGACCAACGCCAGGTAGACCAGGGCGACCAGGACGTTGTTGAGGCCGTAGATCACGTCGAGGCTGACCAGGCCGAGCAGGGGACTGCGCGTCATGAGGTCGACGAACTCCGCGGCCGTGGCCGGTGGCGGATGGAGGGCGAAGACGACGACCTGCACCAGGACGAGCACCACCGAGCCCAGCGCTGCGACGGCGCCGGTGCGCAGCACGCCCCGCCACGGAAGCAGGGCCTTCCGGGCGACGATCTCGTCGTCCACGTACGCAAGTCTGGCACGGGCGGCACACGGTCACTCGGGTGCGCGGCCCTCGTGCCGCTGGTCAGCGCGCGACGTAGATGGTGTTGCTCGACTCGCCGCCGGTGAGGAAGTTGGCGAAGGCCACCACGTGCGCGTCCACGTGGTCGAAGACCCGCTCGAGCAACCCGCAGAACTGCTCGTCGGGCGGGTCGTCCGACCAGAGCGCGAAGACCCCGCCGGGACGCAGGTGGGCGGTGAGCCGGCGCAGTCCGTCCTCGCTGTAGAAGGGGGCGTGGTCGGGGTGGAGCAGGTGGTGCGGGGTGTGGTCGATGTCGAGCAGCACCGCGTCGAAGGTCCGCCCCGGTGCGTCCGGGTCGAAGCCTGCCCCGGACGCCGCGAGCGCGAAGAAGTCGTCGTGCAGCAGCCGGGTGCGCGGGTCCCGCACGAGGTCGGCCGACTCGGGCAGCAGCTCGCGCTCGTGCCAGTCGATCACCTCCGCCATCGCGTCGACGACGACCATCGAGCGCACCCGCGGGTCCTCGAGCGCGGCCCGCGCGGTGCAGCCCAGGCCGAGGCCGCCGACGACGACGTCCAGCTGGTCCCCCTTCGCCTCGGCCAACCCCAGCCGGGCCAGCTCGATCTCGGCGACCGTGAACAGGCTCGACATGAGGAACTCGTCGCCGAGCTTGACCTCGTAGACTTCCACCTTGAGCGTCGGTTCGACCCGCCGGCGCAAGCTGATCTCCCCCCGGGGCGTCGAGCTCCAGGCGAGCTCCTCGAATCGTCGCATCGCCCCAGTCTGCCCCCACCCCGGGCGTCGCGCGTCGGCGGAGCGGGTACGGCAAGGGGGGCGCCGTCATCGAGAGGAAGAGGATGAACGCGGAAGACGAGAGGGTACTGTTCGCGACCATCGCGAGGGACCTGGCCAGCAAGACCTCCGAGCAGGCCATCCTCGACTCCGTCGCGGAGATGGCCGTACGACTGGTGCCCGGGTGCGATGACGCCGGGGTCATGATCATCACCAAGCAGCGGAAGGTGGAGACCCCCGCCGCCACCAGCCAGCGGGTGTGTGACTCCGACGAGGCCCAGGCCGAGCACGGCGAAGGACCCTGCTTCGACGCCTCGTACGCGCAGGAGGAGCGCAACCAGGCCTTCCACTGCCTGTCGACGAGCACCGACCCCAGGTGGCCCCGGTACCTGCCGCGGGCGCGTGAGCTCGGGGTGGGGAGCATTCTCGGCTTCCAGCTGTTCAGCCACGAGCACACCTTCGGCGCCCTGAACCTGTACAGCGACCGGGAGAACGCCTTCGGCGCCGAGAGCGAGAACCGCGGGTGGGTCCTGGCCTCCCACGCCGCGGTCGCGCTGACCTCGGCACGCACGAGCCGGCAGCTGCACGCGGCACTGGAGAACGCACGCACGATCGGCCAGGCGGTCGGGATGGTGCGGGCCCGATACGACATGTCGGAGGAGCAGGCGACCTCGGCCCTGCTGCGGATGTCGCAGGAGAACAACGTCAAGATGGCCGACCTCGCCCGGTCGGTCGTCACGGACGGCGTCCTGTCCCCCTGACGCGGGATCCCGGCGAAGGGAGACAATGTCGCCATGGGTGCAGGACATGCTCACTCCTCGGCCGCCGACGGCGCAGGACACCCCGGCGACTTCCGCACGAAGCTCGCCATCGCCTTCGCGATCACGGCGGGCATCGTCGTCGCCCAGGCCGTCGGTGCCTGGCTCACCGGCAGCCTCGCGCTGCTGACCGACACCGCGCACGCCCTCACCGACGCCTCCGGGCTGCTCGTCGCGCTCGTCGCCGGCACGCTGATGCTGCGACCGGCCGCCTCCACGCGGACCTGGGGGTACCGGCGGATCGAGGTGATCGCCGCGCTCGCCCAGGCGGCCCTGCTCCTCGTCGTCGGCGCCTACGCGGCGATCGAGGGTGTCCGTCGCCTCGTCGCCCCGCCCGAGGTGCCCGCCGGTGAGCTGCTCGTCTTCGGCGTCATCGGCCTCGTCGCCAACGCCCTCGCCATCGGGGTCCTGGCGTCGAACCGGTCGGCCAACCTCAACATGCGCGCCGCCTTCCTGGAGGTGCTCAACGACGCCCTCGGCTCGGTGGGCGTGATCATCGCGGCGATCGTCATCGCGACGACCGGTTACCTGCAGGCGGACGCGATCGCGGGCCTGTTCATCGCCGCGCTCATCGTCCCGCGCGCGGTCAAGCTCCTGCGCGAGACCTCCAGCGTCCTGATGGAGTTCACCCCCAAGGGACTCGACCTCGACGACGTCCGCGAGCACATGCTGTCCGTGGAGCACGTGCGCGAGGTCCACGACCTGCACGCCTCCACCGTGGCCACCGGCCTGCCGACCCTGAGCGCCCACGTCGTCGTCGACGACGAGTGCTTCGCCGACGGGCATGCCGCCGAGGTGCTCGCCCACGTGAAGACGTGCGTCGCGGAGCACTTCGACGTCGCCATCCACCACTCGACCATCCAGATCGAGACGCCGTCGATCAGCGCGGCCGAGCCGCGGTCGACGAAGCACTGACGTCCACGTGCGCGACCGCGCCACGGGACCCCGCGGGCGGGCCGATAACATCAGGCGACCCATCCATGGACGCGCAGGAGGTGCGATGCGGATCCGGAGCGCCGAGGTGCGTGCCACGGTCCTGAGCGCGCAGGAGGCGGCCCGGCTCTTCGACAACGGCTCGACCGTGGGCATGAGCGGACTCACCGGGGCCGGCGACCCGAAGGCGGTGCCGTTGGCGCTCGCCGAGCGGCTGCCCTGACGACGACAGTGGCCGACGTGACGCGTGGCGCGGGGACCGCGACGGCGGCCGTGGCCGCCGTCGGGGCGGCCGCGCTCTGGGGCACCACCGGCACCGCGCAGGCCCTCGGCCCGGAGGGCACGCAGCCGGTCACGGTGGGCGCCCTGCGCATCCTCCTCGGCGCGATGGCCCTGACGCTGCTGGCCGTCGCGGTCCGGCCCGGTAGCACTCCGGCCCCCGTGGCCGCCCAGAGGGTGCGGGTCCCCCAGCCGGTCGTCGTCCTGCTCGGCGGTCTCTGCGTCGCGGCCTACCAGGTGTGCTTCTTCGAGGGGGTCGCCCGCGCCGGGGTGGCGGTCGGCACCGTCGTGGCCCTCGGCACCGCACCCCTGGCGACCGGTCTGCTCGGTCTCCTCCTGGCCGAGAGGCCACGTCGTCGGTGGGCCGTCGCGACGGCCGGCGCGGTCACGGGAGTCGTCCTCCTCGTGTCCGGGTCGGCAGGGACGGGCGGGCGGATCGACGCGCTGGGCATCCTCGCGGCCATCGGTGCGGGCCTGTCCTACGCGGGCTACACGGTCGCCGCGCGGACGCTCCTGCTGCGGGGAGTGCGGGGACTGGTCGTCATGGCCGGACTCTTCGTCACCGGTGCGATCCTGCTGCTGCCGGCCCTCTTCTCCGCCGACCTGGCGTGGCTGCGCTCCCCTGCCGGCTGGGCGATGGTGCTGTGGCTCGGGATCGGCGCGACAGGTGTCTCCTACGTGCTCTTCCAGCACGGGCTGGCCCGGCTCTCCGCGAGCACGGTCGCCACCCTCTCCCTCGCCGAGCCGGTCACGGCCACGCTGCTCGGGGTGCTCGTCCTGCGTGAGAGCCTGTCCCTCCTGACGGGTGTCGGCATCGCCGTGGTCCTGCTCAGCCTGCTCCTCGTGGCGGCCCCGGCGCGCCGCCGCGGACGCGTCGACAGGGCCTCGGCCCGGGCCCGGCCATGAGGACGGTCGCCTTCCACTGGAGCGGTGGCAAGGACTCGGCTCTCGCCCTGACCGCCCTGCTCGCCGACGACGGCGTCGTCGTCGACCGGCTGGTGACGACGGTCCACGCCGGCGGGGCGTCGACCGTGCACGACATCCCGGTCGACCTCCTGCAGGCCCAGGCGGACAGCATCGGTCTGCCGCTGCAGACCGTGGCGATCCCGGGTCCCGGGCTGGACGGGTACGTCGACGCGATGGACGCGGCCGCGGTCGGGATGCGAAGGGAGGGCGTCGACGCCTTCGCCTTCGGTGACCTGTCGTCCTCCGGGGTGCTCGACCACAAGCGCGCCCAGTTCGAGCCGCTGGGGATCGAGGTGCTCGAGCCGCTGTGGGGGCTGACCTCCCACGAGTGCGCCGAGAGGTTCCTCGCCTCACGCATCCGTGCCGTCACCGTGGTCGTCGACGCGGCGGTGCTCGGACCGGAGAGCCTCGGGGTCCCGCTGGACCACGACTTCTTCGCCGGCCTCCCCGACGGCGCCGATCCGTGTGGCGAGCTGGGTGAGTTCCACTCCTTCGTCCACGACGGTCCGCTGCTCCGGACGCCGGTGGACTTCGTGCTCGACGCGCCGCACCGGGTCGAGCAGGAGATCCGCACCACCGACGGGATGCGCACCTACGCGTACTGGCTGGCCACGCCCCACTCGCGCCGGTGAACCACCCCTTCGTCAGCGCGCCTGCACGAGCACGCGCAACGCCTGCTGCCTGACCGTGAAGGTCATCGGTGTCTCCCCGACGATGTCGCCATCGGCGTACACGCGGTAGCCGGCCGGCGCCGTCACGTCGATGGTGCGCCCACGGTCGGCACGGATGTCGACGCCGTCGACGTGGGTGCCCCGGAAGTAGCGCGGCAGCAGCATCGGGTACTTCCACCGCGGCAGGCCCTCGACCGTGGTGACGTCGAGCTCACCGTCGTCGAGGAGGGCATCGGGGTTGGCCCTCATGCCGGCGCCGTAGCGGCCCGAGTTCCCGATGGCGACGCTCCAGCCGTCGAAGGTGCGGGCCACACCGTCCGTGGTCACCGTGATCGACGTCGAGCGGGTCCCGACGAGCGCACGGGCGCCACCGTAGGCGTAGACGAGCGCCGCCGGCAGCCAGGTCGGGGCCGCGTTGGCGTGGTCATTGGCCCGGGAGTCGTACCCGACCGTGGCCACCCCGAGGAAGGGGGTCCCTCCCGCGAGGCCGACATCCACCCTTCGCTCGGTGGCGCGGGGAAGGGAGGATGCCGCCTGCCGCAGGTCGCGCGACCCACCGAGTGCGCGGATGAAGTCGCAGCCGCGCCCGCCGGGCAGCGGGGCGACGAGGGCGCCGGAGCGGAGCGCCCCCTCGGCGACCCGCGCGACGAGACCGTCGCCGCCGAGCGCCACGAGTAGCTGGCCATCCGGCTCACCGGCCGCGGCGATCTCCACGGCGTGCTCGGCGGACTCCGTGACGGCCACGTCCACCGACCAACCGTGCGAGCGCAGGATGTCCGAGACGACCGGGATCATCGCCCCCGCCGCCCCGTTGCGGGCGGTGGGGTTGACCACGACGAGGGCGTCGGTCATCCCTCGTCGTCCGGGATGAGCTTGCCCGGGTTGAGCACACCCGTCGGGTCCAGCTCGGCCTTGACGGCACGCAGGATGCGGATCCCGCCGTCGCCGATCTCGTCCCGCATCCAGCGGCGGTGGTCGGTCCCCACGGCGTGGTGGTGGGTGATGGTGCCCCCGGCGTCGATCATCGCCTGGCCCGCGGCGGTCCTGATCCGACGCCACTGGGCGATCGGGTCGGCCTCGGCGGAGGCCATGACGGTGTAGTAGAGGGAGGCGCCACCGCCCTCGAGGTGCGAGACGTGGCACTGCACCCAGCCCCGACCCGTCGCCGTCACGATCGCCGAGCGGACCGCGTCGTAGAGGTACTCGAGGTTGTCCCACGTGGTCGCGGTCTCGAGGGTCTCGACGAAGACACCGCGGTCCATGAGGTGATCGCGCTGGTAGGGGCCACGGAATCGGCCCGTCATCCAGTGCTCGGCGATGGAGTCGGTCAGCTTCACGGCGCCGTGGCGCTTGAGGACCGCGGCGAGCCTCCTGCGGCGGAACCGCAGCGTGGCCTTGTCGCCGTCCTCGAGCTGGAAGACCGCGAGGGCCGGCTCCCGCCAGCCGCGGGCGCGCACGCGACCCATCCCGGCCATCCCGGCCAGTCCGGCCTGCGCCATCACCGTCGTCGTCTCGTCGTGGTCGGACAGGCGGGCGACATCGGGCATGATCCCGCGGCCGAGCTCCTGCGCGAGGTCGCGGAAGGCGGCGAACCCGGTCGGGGTGTCGCGCAGCGCCCAGGACTCCTGGTGCTCGATCGTCGGCCGACGGGACAGCTGGACGGTCGCCTCGGTGACGACACCGAGCAGCCCCTCGCTGCCGATGACGACGTCGAGGAGCTTCGGTCCGGCGGCGGTCTCGTTGGCCGGGGCCCGGCCACCGATGACCAGCTCACCCGTGGGGGTGGCCATCGTGACGGAGACGACGTTCTCCTCGAAGCGGCCGTAGCCCGAGGACGCCTGCCCGGCACTGCGGGTGACGAGGTAGCCACCGAGGGTGGCCTGCTGGTAGCTCTGCGGGAAGTGCCCCAGGGTCAGGTCGTGCTGCTGGAAGACGGCCTCGGCCTCGGGCCCGCGGACACCGGCCTGCACGACGGCGGTCTGGGAGACCGGGTCGACACCGCGCACCCTGTTGAGACGGCGCAGGTCGAGGCTGATGACCGCGGCGAACCGGCCCCGGACAGGGTCGACACCCCCGACGACGCTCGTGCCACCGCCGAAGGGGACGACGGCCACCTCGTGCTCGACGCAGGCGGCGAGGAGGCCGGAGACCTCCCGTGAGGTGCCGGGGAACACCACGGCGTCGGGGGCCCGGGAACCGTCACCGGTGCGCAGCCGGTAGAGGTCCGCATAGCTCTTGCCGCCGGCGTGCTCGACCCGGTCGAGACGGTCGGTGGAGACGTGCTCGTCACCGACGACGGCGACGAGCGCCGCACGGGCGGCCTCGGAGAGGCGAACCTCGGGCAGGCGCACCTCCGCGAGAGCGACGGGTGGGGCGTCGTGGGCGGCGGGCTCGACCCTGCCGAGGAACTTCAGCAGCGGCCAACCACCGGTCGGCAGCGGTCTGACCTGTCCCGGGTCGCCCCACCCGTGCCAGACGGAACGCCGCGGGAGCTCGGTGAGATCTGCCATTGCGCCATTGTGCACAGCCCGTGACCCGCGGGGACGACGATGCCCTCGCAATCGGGGTTGACTGAACGCACAGTCAGGAGTGTACTGACTGAGTGAACAGTCAGCCAAGCGTCCCGTCATGAGCACCGATGACCGCGACGGGATGGTGCGCATCCGCGATGCCGCCATCGAGCTCTTCGGCGAGAAGGGCGTTGCCGGCACCAGCCTGAAGTCGATCGCCGCGCGCGCCGAGGTCTCGCAGGGGCTGGTGATCCACCACTTCGGGTCGAAGGCCGGACTCCACCGCGCCTGCGACGAGCACGTGGCTCGACTGATCCGCGGCAACAAGGAGACGGTCCTCGCCAGCGGTCCTCAGATGAATCCGCTGGCGGCCCTGCAGATGATGCAAGAGAGCCGCCCGCTGCTGCGCTACCTCGTGCGGACCCTGAGCGAGGGCGGCGAGCAGGTCGGCCGGCTCGTGGACGACATGGTGGCCGACGCCGAGGTCTACATGGCCGCGAGCGAGCAGGCCGGGCTGCTCAAGCCGAGCAGCGTCCCCCGCGAGCGCGCGGTCGTCCTGGTCGTCTGGTCCCTCGGCGCCCTCGTCCTGCACGAGCAGCTGCACCGCCTGCTCGGCGTCGACTTCCTCGCCCCCGGCACCGACCCCGAGGACCTCGCCCCGTACTTCCGACCCGTCATGGAGCTGTACACCCAGGGTCTGGTCACCGAGGGCGCCTACAGCGAGATGGCCGGGCTCTTCGAGCCACCCACCGACACCACCGCGACGGACGGAGCGCCCGCCGCAGACCACAGGGAGACGTCATGAGTTCCACCGATGCAGTCATCTCCACGCACGGGCTCGTCAAGACCTTCGGCACGGTCCGCGCCCTCGACGGCCTGGACCTCGAGGTCGCTGCGGGCGAGGTCCACGGCTTCCTCGGCCCCAACGGCGCCGGGAAGTCGACGACCATGCGTGTCCTGCTCGGCCTGCTGCGTGCCGACGGTGGCACCGTGCGCATGCTCGGGGGCCACCCGTGGGACGACGCCGTCGAGCTCCACCGGCGCCTGGCCTACGTCCCGGGGGACGTCGCTCTCTGGCCGACGGTGACCGGCGGCGAGGCGATCGACCTCTTCGCCCGGCTGCGCGGCCACATCGACACCGCGAGGCGCGAGGAACTGTGCGAGCGCTTCGACCTCGACCCCTCGAAGAAGGCCCGCACCTACTCCAAGGGCAACCGCCAGAAGGTCGCGCTGATCGCGGCGCTCGTCTCCGACGTCGACCTGCTCCTGCTCGACGAGCCGACCGCGGGGCTCGACCCGCTGATGGAGGTCATCTTCCAGCAGACGATCGCGGAGGCGAAGGCCGAGGGGCGCACCGTCCTGCTCTCGAGCCACATCCTGGCGCAGGTCGAGGCCCTGGCCGACCGGATCTCGATCGTGCGCCGTGGGCGGGTCGTCGAGTCGGGCAGCCTCTCCGATCTGCGGCACATGACCCGCACGACCTTCGTCGCCGAGACGGACCGGCCGGCCGACGAGCTCGCGACGCTCCCGGGGGTCCACGGCCTCACCCGCGAGGACGGTCGCGTGCAGTTCCACGTCGACGGGGACCGCGTCCAGCCCGTCGTCCGCGCACTCTCCGAGCTCGGGGTCCGCTCCCTCGTCGCCCATCCCCCGACGCTCGAGCAGCTGCTGATGCGCCACTACGGCGAGGACGCCACCGCCGGCGGGGCCGAGCCGCAGGAGGAGGTCGGGGTCCGATGACCGCCGCGACCGGGACGACCTGGGCGACCAGCACGCCCTCCGCCCCTCGGACGACATTCGCCGGGACGGGGACCCTCGTCCGCCTCGGGCTGCGCCGGGACCGGGTCAAGCTGCCCGCGTGGGTGGCCGGGCTGGGCATCTTCGTCCTCTACATCGGCAACGCCCTGCCGCTCCTGGCGCCCACGCAGAAGGACCTGGCCGCCCTGGTGCCGATGTTCACCCAGCCCGTCGGTCGGATGTTCACCGGGCCGGCGTTCGGGATGGACGACCCCACGTACGAGCGGTTCTTCGCGGCGGGCTACACGCCGTACCTCTTCCTCCTCGCCGCGCTGATGAACATCTTCCTCGTCGTCCGGCACACCCGGCAGGAGGAGGAGACCGGGCGCGCGGAGCTGCTCCGGGCCAACGTCACCGGCCGCTACGCACCGCTGACGGCGGCCATCGTCATCGCGCTCATCACGAACGCGCTCGTCCTCGTCGTGGTGTCGGGGCTGGCGATCACCAACGGCTTCGCCACCACGGGGTCCCTCCTCGTCGGGCTCAGCACCGCGCTGTCGGGCCTCGCCTTCGCCGGGGTCACCGCGGTCACCGTGCAGCTGAGCGAGTTCTCCCGCCCGGCCGCCGGGATGGCCGGAGGCGTGCTCGGCGCCGCCTTCGTCATCCGCGCGGTGGGCGACATGGCCGCGCCCGGCGGCAGCGCGCTCTCCTGGTTCTCTCCCCTGGCGTGGCCGGCGCAGACGGCGCCGTACGTGCACGACCGGTGGGCCTCCCTTCTCCTCCTCGTGCTCGTCGCGGTCGCCGGGACCACGGCCGGCTACCTCCTCCTCGGCAGACGGGACTTCGGAGCGAGCCTCGTCGCCGTGCGGCCGGGTCGGCCGCACGCCCGTCCCCGCCTCGGCACGCCCTCCGGCCTGGCCCTGCGGCTCCAGCGCGGGGGATTCCTCGGGTGGGGCACCGGCATCCTGCTCCTCGGCGTCACCGACGGCGCCTTCGCCCAGGCCATGCTCGACGCCGGGGAGGACATGCCACCGGCCATGGCCGAGATGTTCAGCACCGACGCGCTGCTGGACGGCTACAGCTCCTTCCTCGGCGCCTTCGTCACCGTGCTCATCGCCGCCTACGCGGTCTTCGGGGTGCGCACCCTGCGCGTGGAGGAGGACAGCGGTCGCACCGACACCGTCCTCGCGACTCCGATCGGACGCAGCGGCTGGCTCGGCTCCCACCTCGCCGTCGTGGCGGTGGGGGCCGTCGTCATCAGCGTGGTGACCGGCGTGTGCACCGGGCTCGCGGCGGCCGCCGTAACCGGTGACGCGGACGTCATCGGGATGGTCACCGTCGCACACGTCGCGCTCGTCCCCGCCGCGCTGGTCGTGGCGGGACTCGGAGCCGCCCTCTACGGCTGGGCGCCGCGCCTGGTGGCTCCGCTGTGCTGGGTCCTGGTGGTGTGGATGGGTGTCGTCGAATTCTTCGGCGAGCTGCTGCAGCTCCCGGACGCACTGGTCGCGCTCTCTCCACTGCACCAGCTCGCCAGCCCTCCTGTGGAGGACTTCACGGCCGGTCCCTTCCTCGTCGTCCTGGCCCTCGCCGTCGGCCTGGCGCTCATGGGACTGGTCGGCTTCCGCAGGCGTCAGGTCGACGTCGTCGGGTGAGCGGGCCTGCCCATCCGGACCAGGGCTCCCCGGGGGAACTCGCGGACCTCGTCGACGGCGAGCGTCCGCGGCAGCTCCAGCGCGGACACCTGCTGCGCCGAGCCGAGCTGGAGCAGTGCCGCCCCGCCCGGGGCGAGGTGGCGATCGATGACCTGCACACACTCACGAGCGATGTCCAGCCCGTCGGTGCCCCCGTCGATGGCCTCCGGCGGGTCCTGCGGGTAGCGACCGATGTCGGACCGACGCACCCAGGGCGGGTCCGCGATGACGAGCGGGAACTGCTCGTGCGGGGCGATCGCCTCCCCCAGCGGGCTGCAGCGCGCCTCGACCCGGTCACTGATGCCCAGCAGGCCCGCGTTGAGCAGCACGTGCGTCGTCGCGGTCTCCTCGCGGTCGACCGCCACGAGCGGCCGGTCACTCTCGTGGACGGCAGCCAGACCGATGTGGCCCGCTCCGGCGCAGAGCTCGAGGACGGGACCGGGCGGCAGGGTCGGCAGCAGGTCGGCCGCCCACCGCGACTGGGCTGCGGTCCACTCGCGCGGGGCGAGCAGCCGCTCGTCGGTCGTCAGCCGCAGGCCGGCAAAGGCGAAGTCCACCCGCGCCATCAGTGACCACTGCCCGGGGACCGCTGCGCGTTGAGCACCTTGTGGGTGCCGTCGCACCACGGCAGCCGGGCGGACGTACCGCACATGCACATCGCGACCACGGGCCGGGTCACCTCATGCTCGGCACCGTCGGCGTCGCGCACCCTGTCCGCACCGCGGACCAGCACCGGACCGTCCGGGCACCGCTGGACGGAGACCTCGCGGCTCACGCGGGCACCCCCACGGCGGTTGCGTGGCCCCACTGCGCCAGCTGATCCCGCGCGGCGAGCGCATCCAGCTCGAGGCAGGCGGCGACACCGAGGAGGACGTCGTCGTGCAGGTCGGGCTCGGCCGCCACGAGCGGGGCGCAGATGCTCCGCACGGCCAGCTGCTCGTGCACCGCATCGGCCTCGATGTGCTCCTCGTAGTACGTCGCCACCTCCTCCGGCAGACCGAGGCGCCGGGCGCCCGAGGTGATCCATCGGCACGGCAGCGAGCTCGTGGACTCGAAGGCCGCGAGGTGCCCCATCGCTGCCCCCCGCCACCGCCGGTTGACGCCGAAGATGCTCATCGTCGTGTTGACCGCGAGCGTCGTGGCCCGCGCCTCGTCGATGTAGGCGCCGTACGTGGGGTCCAGGCCGCAGGCCGCGAGGGCATCGGCGAAGAGGGTCGAGTGCAGGGCTGCCGGTCGGCCCGCACCGAACTCGTCGTACTGCAGCTCCGCGAGGGCCACCTTCGGCGTCCCGTCGAGGCGCGGCACGACGAAGGCGTGCGGGTCGGACTCCTTCAGGTGGTAGATGCTGCGCTGGCGCAGGAAGTCGCGGAACTGGTCGGCATCGGCGTGGCGACGCAGGTGCTCGGCGAGGGACGGGCCGTCGTCGACGGCGAGCAGCGTGTCGATCTGGTCGACGAGGTCATCGCGCGCATCCACCTGCTCCAGCCGCTCGCGGGTGAGGTCGCGCACCGCGGCGAGATGCGCGGCCTCGAGCACGCGCCGGACGCGGATCACCTCCGGGTCCCACTCCAGATCGGGGTCGACGTCGTCGAACCCGCGGTGGTGCAGCTCGAAGAGGCACCACAGGGCCAGCTGGACGTCCTCGTCCACGAGGACGTCACCGGCCACCTCGGGCAGGGGCCCGGGTCGGTCCCCGCGCAGCATCCGGAGCACGTGGGCGCTCACCGCACCGCGCTCCCCGGGCAGGGTGGTCACTCGTCGGCCCACCCCACCCGGCGCTCGGCGTCCTCGATGCCCTCGGGGTCCTCGGCGTCCTCCGGGTCCGCGTCGACGGTCCGCTCGTCCGGCGACGCCAGCTCCGCGTCCGCAGGGCCGTCCTGGTCCCGGACGGCAGCGGTCGAGGGCTCCCCCTCGCTGTGGACGCCGCCCTGCAGCTGGTCCTCGTCGAGGTTGGTGGTCTCGGACACCTGGCCCTGCTCCGGCGTCTGCTCGCTCGTCATGCTGTCTCCTTGCTCGGGAGCCCTCGTCCTACCCTGTTGCGGGTCGGACATTCCCGCTGTGCAGGATAGTCGGGTGTCCCCCAGCGAGCCCGTCATCCGCCCCCGGCGACCGGACGACGTACCGCACTTGGCGCGGGCGCTGCTGGAGCAGCAGCGCGCCTCCGGTTACCCGCACCGCGACCCGCTCCCGTACTCCGCCGAGCAGTTCATCCTGCGGCCCGGCACCACGGCCGCGTGGGTGGCCGAGGTCGACGGCGCAGCCGTCGGTCACGTCGCCATCTCCCTCCCGGGGGACCCGACGTCGCTCGCCGACGGGGACGCGGCCGTCGTGCGGGCGTGGATGGACGCACACCGGCGCCCCCACGACGAGCTGGGTGAGGTCGCGATCTTCTTCACCGCCGGCTCGGCGCGGGGCAGCGGAGCCGGCAGTGCGCTGCTCGACACCGCGGTCGCGGCACTGCGGGAGCGCGACCTCGCGCCGTGCCTCGACGTCGTCCCCACGAGCACTGCTGCGATGCGGCTCTACCGGCGCACCGGGTGGCAGGAGGTCGGCCGCGTGCGGCCGGGGTGGCTGTCCGAGGGCGCACCCGACGTCATCGCGATGGTCCTTCCGGATTGACCCGGCGGGCGGCGTCCGGGTAGCCCCACTCGGTCAGGAGCCGGGCGATGAGCGGCCGCTGCGTCGGCGGGTCGATCCGGCCCGGGTCCTCCGCCGCCCAGGCGGCCAAGGCGTCGCGACCGTCGGTGGCCTCCAGCCACGGCAGCGCGGTCGTCTCCAGCGCCTCGGCGACCACCGCCGGGTCAGGGAGGAGTCTCTCCCCGGAGGACAGCGTCGCCTCCAGCAGCGTGACCGCGTCCAGATCCGCCGGCATCGGCTGTCCCCGGGCCCCCGGGATCCACACGCCGTAGCCGACCCAGATCCGGTCGTGGCCGAAGGTCTCGTCAGGGTGCTCGTCGGGGCTCCAGCGGACGGACAGCATCTGCACGAAGCCGTCCCTGCCCGATCGGCGGAAGAAGCCCTCTCGTCTTGAGTAGCCGGCCTCACCGATCTGCGGCGCGACCGCGTCGACGATCTCGCGGCTCATGACCATCCATGCCGGGATGTCGGTCGGGGCGACGCTGGGCAACAGCCTCCTCTCGCCCCCCTCGTCGGGATCGCGGGGGTTGCGGTTGATGTCGACGACGGCCCGGATCACCGCAGCGGCGACGTCGTCGAGGTGGAGTCGGGTCCGCACGTAGATGACCTCGCGGTCCTCGGCGTAGGCCTCCTTGATCCCTCGCTGCTCGGCCAGTGCCAGGTCGAGTCCGTCGGCCGGGTCGCAGTAGAAGTGGATCTCGTCGTCGAGCTCGACCACCGTGTTGAAGCCGTCCATCTCATCGTCCTCGTCGACACCGATCCAGTCGGGCAGCTCCGTGAGCGCCGGTTGCTGCTCGGCCTCGATCAGGATCCGCAACGGGCCTGCCGCGGCCGCGTCCTCCAGTGCGGCAGCAATCGGATCGGCACGGCTGGCTCGCTTCCGCGAGCGCACGGTCAATCGGTCCAGCAAACCCATTCGGTCCCCCTGCCCCCCGCGCACGTGCGTGCGCTGCGTCTGGTGAGGAGATGGATACCGTAGCTCGTCATGAACCGCAACGTCCTCGTCACCGGAGCCTCCCGCGGGATCGGTCGCGCGGTGGCGCAGTCCTTCGCCGAGCAGGGTGACCGGGTCGCCGTCCACGTCCGCACGGCCACGGACGAAGGGGGAAGGACGCTCGCGTCCCTCCCGGGCACCGGGCACGCCCTCGTCACGGCCGACCTCGGCGACGCGGAGGACGCCCGGGGGCTGCCCGCAGCCGCCGAGGCGGCTCTCGGCGCTCCGGTGACGGTGCTCGTCAACAACGCCGGGATCGCGACGACGCCGACGCTGAGGCATCCCCCGGCGACCACGGAGTCCGTTGCCTGGCAACGCAGCTGGGAGGAGTACCTGCGGATCAACACCCTCGGGACCGCCCTGGTGACCCATGCGATGACCGCGCGCCTGATCGAGCTCGGGCTTCCGGGTCGGGTCATCACGATCGGGACCCGCGGGGTGCACCGCGGCGAGCCGGACTTCCCCGCCTACGCCGCGTCGAAGGCCGCGCTGCACTCGATGGACGCCTCGCTCGCCGTCGCCCTGGCCCCGCACGGGATCGCCGTCGCGACCGTCGCGCCCGGCTTCATCGACACCGAAAGGGTGGCCGACCGGCTCGCCTCACCGGATGGCGATGCGATCCGGGAGGACTCCCCCTTCGCCCGGGTCGGGCACCCTGAGGAGGTGGCCTCCGCCGTGGTCTGGCTCGCCTCGCCCGACGCCCAGTGGGCCTCCGGGGCGACCCTCGACCTCAACGGGGCCTCGCACCTGCGTCCCTGATCAGGGCACGTCCAGGCCCTCGCTCGTGCGGAAGTCGGACTCCTCGGCGCTGACCAGCCCGAGGCGGGAGATGGGTCGGTCGCTGGTCACCTCGGCAGCCCAGGCGAGCGCGGTCATCCAGCGGTTGGCCGAACGCGGCAGCGCTGCGAGGTGGTACCCCCGGGCGGCGACCTTCGCCGGCCAGCCCGACAGCTCGATGCCAAACGGGTTGGCCACGGCGTACTTCGGGCCGAGGTCGACGACCAGACCGAGATCGCGGTGCTTGTACCGCTTGCTGCTGCCGACGCCGAGGGTCGCCGCGACGTTGCGGGCGACGGCCTTGCCCTGGCGCACCGCGTGCTGCGCCGTCGGAGGCGTGACCGCATCCTTGTCCTTGCTCGCAAGGTCGGGCACGGCCGCGGCGTCGCCGGCCGCGAAGACGTGCGGGTGGCCCGGGACGGACAGGTCGGCGTTGACGACGAGCCGGCCCTTCTCCAGCGGCAGACCGAGGGTCTCGAGCACCGGTGCACCCGTGACGCCCGTGACCCAGGCGACCGTCCGTGTACCGATAACGTCCCCGTCGGTCAACGTGGCCTCCTCCGCCGTGAGCTCCTCCAGGCTCGTGCCCAGACGCACGTCGATGCCCCGGCCGCGCAGCGACTCCAGCGCGCGGTCGCCGAGCTTCTCCCCGACCTCGGGCATGACGCGGTCGGCCACGTCGATGAGCACGAACCGGGCCTGGTCCAGCGGCTTGCCGCGCTGCTGCGCGTGGTCCTCCGCGAGCGCGTGCAGCTGGGCGACCAGCTCGGTCCCCGCGTACGACGCCCCCACGACGACGACGGTGCGGCGGGCCTGCCGGACCTCCGGATCGCTCTCGTGCTCGGCCAGCTCGAGCTGGTAGAGGAACTGCTCGCGCAGGTACAGGGCCTCCGCGACGGTCTTCAGGCCGCGGGCGTGCTCGGCGACGCCGGGGACGCCGAGGAGCTTGGTCACCGACCCCGGGGTCAGGACCAGCCGGTCCCAGTGCATCTCCTCGTCCTCGGGGGCACAGCCGCTCACGTGCAGCGTCCGTGCCTCCAGGTCCACACCGTCGACGCAGCCCGGTCGCAGCGACACGTCCGACAGCTCGTTGGCCAGCGGCACCGCCACGTAGCGCGGATCGATGAGCCCACCGGCCACGTCCGGCAGCAGCGGGGTGTAGAGCATGTAGTCGTGCATCGAGACGAGCACGACCTCGGCGGGATGCTCGGCGCGACGCAGGCGTCGGGCCACTCCGCGGGCCGCCTCGAAGCCGGCGAACCCGCTCCCGACGACGACTACGCGTTCGCGGCGGTCGGTGCTCGAGACGGTCACAGGGGACTCCCTTCGTCGTGGTCTTCCTCCCGGCCTACCCACGCAGGCGCATTCCAATCCCCCACAATGGCGCGGTGACCACGACTGCTGTGCAGGACACCCGACGGCTGCTCGCCTGGCTCGGCGCCGGGCTCCTCGCCGGCGGGATGCCGGTGCACGAGGTCGAGGAGGACGTACAGGAGGCGGCGACGGCACTCGGCCACGAGAGCATCGAGGTCGCTGCCTCCCCGACCGGACTGTGGGTCGCGCTGACGAGCGGGGACGCGGCGACGTTCGAGGCCGTCGACGGCGGTGTGCGGCTCGACCAGCTCGCCGAGGTGACGGCCGTCCACACGGCCCTGACCTCCGGCCTGCTCGACCCGGCCGACGCGCTCGCCCGACTGGCGGTGCTGCGCCAGCATCCCCACCGCTACCCCGCCTACGGCCTGCCGCTGGGCCTCTTCCTCATCGGCACCGGCGTCGCTCTCGTGCTGGCGCCGGCATGGTCCTCGGTGGTCTTCGCGGCCCTGCTCAGCCAGGTGGTCGCCGGGCTGATGATGCTCAGCGGACGCACGCTGCTCGTCGGCACGCTGATGCCCTTCCTCGCGGCCTTCGCCTCGGCGTTCGCGGCCTTCGGCGCGGCCGAGGTCGGGCTGGTCGACGCGCCGCTGTGGACGCTGGTGCCACCGATCGCCGTGCTCCTGCCCGGTGCGCTCATCGTCACCGGGCTGACCGAGCTGTCCGCGGGATCGATGGTGGCCGGGACGTCCCGGTTGGCCTATGGCGCCACGCAGCTGCTGCTGGCCACCCTCGGGGTGGGTGCGGCCGTCGCCGCGCTCGGTGTCCCGTTGTCCAGAATCACCGGCGAGCGCCCGGACGAGCTCGGCCTGTGGGCGCCGCTGCTCGGGCTGCTCTTCATCGCGGCGGGGATCTCCCTGCTCGAGTCCGTGCCCCCGTCCCTCGTGCCTGCCCTGCTCGTGACGATCGTGGCGACCGTCATCGCGCAGGAGCTCGGGCGCGCGACGGGACAGGGCGCGTGGCTCGGCGCCTTCCTCGGTGCCTGCGCCGCGAGCCTCGTCGCGACGCTGGTGGAGTTCGTCCGGCCGCGGGTGCCTCGGGTCGTGGCCTTCCTGCCGAGCTTCTGGCTGCTCGTGCCCGGCTCCCTCGGGCTCGTGTCCGTCGCGCAGATCGAGTCCTCCCCGGCGGCCGGTGTCGTCGCCGCGGCCGAGGTCCTGGTCATCGTGGTGGCGATCGCGCTCGGGGTCATCGTCGGCGCGGGTCTCGCGCGCCCGCTGCGTGACGTCGCGCGGCGACTCAACCCCGTCCGTCGGCGAGTCGCGCGGCAGTTGGCCGAGCGGGCCTCCCGACGCCCCCGCAGACCACGGGGCCAGGAGGGGCCGACGCAGTGAACTGCCGCGCGACACACCAGGAGCCACGCCCGTCAGGCGGGCAGTTGCGAGACTGTGCGGGTGCCGCCCTTCGACACCGCCGCCCTCGGCGACGGACTCCCCTTCGCCGAGGCCCTCGACGACCTGCGCGCCGCCGTCACCCACCGGGGCGTCGCGGTCGTGCAGGCACCACCGGGCAGCGGCAAGACCACCCTCGCCCCACCCCTCGTCGCGGACTGCGTGCCCGGTCGCGTCGTCGTCACCGGCCCGCGGCGCGTGGCCGTGCGTGCCGCCGCCCACCGCCTCGCGCACCTCACGGGAACGGGCATCGGTGAGCTCGTCGGCTACACCGTGCGCGGCGACCGGCAGCTGCGGCGGGGCGCCCGGATCGAGTTCGTCACGCCGGGCGTCCTCGTGCGCCGACTCCTCGCCGACCCGGAGCTCGCCGGCACGGCCGCGGTCGTCCTCGACGAGATCCATGAACGCGCGCTCGACACCGACCTGCTGCTCGGGATGCTCGCGGAGGTCCGCCAGCTGCGCGACCTGCCCCTGGTGGCGATGTCCGCGACGCTCGACGCCCCGGCCGTCGCCGACGTGCTCGCCGACGACGTCGGGCCCGCGCCGCTGGTCGACAGCCCGGGCGCGCTGTACCCCCTCGACATCCGGTGGGCACCCTCCCCCACTCCGCGCACCGACGCCCGTGGCGTCACGCGGGAGTTCCTTCACCACGTCGCCGCGACCACCGTCCACCACCACGGCGAAGGGGACACCCTCGTCTTCGTCCCCGGCGCCCGCGAGGTCGACCGGGTCGTCGAGGAGCTGCGCGATCGCGTGCCGCGTGCCGAGGTCCTCCCGCTGCACGGCCGGCTCGGTCCTCGGGAGCAGGACCGGGCCACCGGTGCACGAGAAGGGGACTCCTCACGGATCATCGTCTCCACCGACCTCGCGGAGTCCTCCCTCACGGTCCCCGGGGTCCGGCTCGTCGTCGACGCGGGGCTCTCCCGCGAGCCGCGCCGCGACGCCGCCCGCGACATGTCCGGGCTCGTGACGGTCCAGGCCTCCCGCGCCTCGATGACCCAACGGGCCGGCCGCGCCGCACGCCTGGGACCGGGCACGGCGGTCCGGCTGATCGAGGAGTCCGCGTGGTCGCGCGCACCGGAGCACGTCACCCCGCAGATCACGACCGCGGACCTGACCGAGGCCGCGTTGACCCTCGCGGCCTGGGGATCGCCCCGGGGTGAGGCGTTGCCGTTGCTGACACCGCCCCCTTCGCCAGCCATCGCGGCGGCCGAGGAGACCCTCCGCGGGCTCGGCCTCGTCGACGGCGAGGGCCGGATCACCCCTGAGGGGACCGCCGCCGCCCGCGTTCCCGCGGACCCGCGGCTGGCCCGCGCCCTGCTCGAGGGGGCCCTCCTCGTCGGGACGAGATCCGCCGCCGAGGTCGTCGCCGCGCTCGCCGACGACCTGCGCAGCGACGACGGCGATCTCGACCGGCTGGTGGGCGACCTGCGCTCCGGCCGTGGCCGCGAGGCCTCCCGCTGGCGCCGCGAGGTCGAGCGCCTGACCCGGCTCGTCGCCACAGAGACGGAGGGGTCCCGCTCGGACGCAACGGGTCTGGTCACCGCCCTGGCCCACCCCGGTCGCATCGCCAGACGCGTCGGTGACGGCCCCACCTACCTGCTGGCCTCCGGGACGCGTGCGGCGCTGCCGGCGGGCAACCCCCTTCGCCACCACGAGTGGATCGTCGTCGCCGACGTCGCCCGGGCCGAGGGGCGGGTGGCAGCCGGGACCGGTGCCGTCATCCGGCTGGCCGCCGGCCTCATACGGGAGGAGGCCGAGACCGCCGGCGCCGGGCTGCGGGTGCGCGAGACCCGGGCCGACCTCGGCGAAGGGAGGGTCACGGCCCGCGAGGTCGACGCCATCGGCGCCATCGAGCTCAGCTCCACCCCGGTCCGGGCCGACGCCTCGACGGGGGCGGACGCGGTGGCCCGCGCCCTGGCCGACCGTGGGCTCGACCTCCTGGTGTGGTCACCGGCGGCGGACGCGCTGCGGCGCCGGTTGGCCGTGCTGCACCACCACCTCGACGCCCCGTGGCCGGACGTCTCCGACGCCGCACTCGCGAGACGGCTCGACGAGTGGCTCGGCCCCGAGCTGCAGCGGATCGCCACGGGGACGCCGGTGGCGAGGATCGACCTGACCGACCCCCTTCGTCGGTTGCTGCCGTGGCCCGCGGCGACGCGACTCGACGAGCTGGCGCCGGAGCGGCTGTCGGTGCCGAGCGGGTCGCGGGTGGCGATCACGTGGCCGGAGCACGACGACCCCTCTGCCGCACCGGTGGTCGCGGTGAAGCTGCAGGAGTGCTTCGGCCTCGCGGAGTCGCCACTGCTCGTCGACGGACGCGTGCCGGTGCTCTTCCACCTGCTCTCCCCCGCGCGGCGCCCGCTCGCCGTCACCGACGACCTCGCGTCCTTCTGGTCCGGGCCGTACTCACAGGTGCGTGCCGAGATGCGCGGTCGCTACCCCAAGCACCCGTGGCCCGAGGACCCGTGGACGGCGCCGGCGACCGGACGGACCAAGCGGCGGACGTGACTCGCGGGTCGCAGGCACACGGTCGCCGCGTGTCGATCCGGGCCCCCCGACCACGTGCGAATCTCCGGGCCCGTGCTGCCGTCGCCACCGCAGTCAGGCGAGCAGCCGCCGAAGGACCATGCGGTACCCGGGTGCGACGAGGCGAGCGGCGAGTCGCTCCGCACCCGACAGGCGCGAAGGAAGCCACGGCAGCTCGACGTGCTGACGCCAGGTGATCCGGGTGCGGCCCGCGTGGGGGGTGAACGCCACCTCGATCCCACCAGCGATGACGGACCCGGTCTTGGCCACGACGGCGCGGCCGGCGCCCGTGGTGGGCGGCTCCCAGACGACGACCCGCATCCGGTCGTCGAAGCCGACTGGGCCGAGCCCGGTCCGGCCGCAGAACTCCGTGCCGACGCCGAGGTGCGATGCGGGTGGGACGGTCTCGACCGTCGTCAGCGGGATGACCTCGGTGTGGCGGTCGAGGTCCCACACGCACGCCCAGGCCTGCGCAGGAGCCATCGGGGTGTCCACCTCGACCACGAACTCACCGGCCACGTCCGCCCCCTTCCCTCATGCCGACGGGTGCTCGTCGAGCAGGCCGCGCACGTAGGCGGCCTGGCCGATGTGCTGGGTGATGTCGTTGACGACGCTGACCAGCCGGACCCCGAGGGTGACCGGCTCCTCCCACGAGGTGTCGACGACCCAGTCGAGGTCCGCCTCCTTCAGGCCGCCCACCCACGCCATCGTCTGCGCGTGGACCTCCTCGACGTACCGGGCCAGCAGGTCGGCGGGGGCACGTACCGCGGCCACCTGGGCAGGGGTGTGCCCGAAGCCGGTGTCGTCCTCGTCGAGGTCGAGGTCGAAGTGCTCGATGAACCCCCGCGCGGCCCAGACCTGCTGGAGGCCGGCGGCGTCGGCGATGTGGTCGTCCTGGACGCGGTGGGCGTGCCAGACCAGCCACGCGATCGAGTTGGCGTCGGGCGTGACCCGGTGTGCCAGCTGGTCCTCGGTCAGGCCGTCGACGACGGCGAAGGCACCGTCGCGCACGCGGTCGAAGGCGTCGATGAGCAGCTCTGCAGGTGTCATGTCCCGACGCTACGCCGCAGGCTCAGATGGCGCAGCCGTCGGGGCCGCACGCGTCGGCATCGCCGCCGTCGACGACCTGGAGGGCGGGGGTGCGCTCACCCCATGCCTTGTCGAGGACCTCGCGGAAGACCTCCGGCGGCTGCGCCCCGGAGACCGCGTACTTCATGTCCACGACGACGAAGGGGACACCGGTCACCCCGATCTGGCGGGCCATGTCGATGTCGGAGGCGACGGCGGCCTGGTAGCGGCCGTCCGCGAGGGCCGAGCGGATCTCCCCCTCGTCCAGACCGACGGAGGTCCCGATACGCACGAGGGTGTCGACGTCACCGATGTCCGCGGCGTGCTCGAAGTGCCCGGAGAGCAGGGCCTCCTTGGCCTCGTCGCCCAGGCCACGCTCCTTGGCGAGGTGCAGCAGCTCGTGGGCGCGGGCCGAGTTGGCGACGACGAGCGAGTCGAAGTCGTAGGCCAGCCCCTCGCCCGCGGCCTGCTCGGCCACGTGCGCGAACATCTGCTGCACCTGCTCGGTGGGCATCCCCTTGCGGGAGGAGAGGTACTCGACCTCGGTGCCGTCGTAGTGCTCGGGAAGGCCGGGGTCGAGCTGGTAGCTGTGCCAGGTCACGCCCACCTCGTCCCGGTGCGGGTAGTCGGCCAGCGCCCTCTCGAGGCGGCGCTTGCCGATGTAGCACCACGGGCAGGCGATGTCGGACCAGATGTCGATCTGCATGTCCGCGCCAACAGCGGATGGGCCCGAAATCATCCGCATCCTCCCCATCAGTGAACGGCCAGCGTCTCCTGCGCGCGCAGCCACGGGAGGATCGCGAGCGCCGAGATGACCCCGCTCAGGGCGAAGGCCCAGCCCCACCCGGCGTAGTCCGCGACGAGCCCCACGAGGATCGGGCCGCCGATCCCGCCCGCGTCCTGGCACATCTGGTAGCCCGCGAGCACCTTGCCGCCGGAGCGGTCGTTGCCCACGACGTCGGCGACGCTCGCCTGCTGCGCCGGGTTGAGCAGCCCGGCGCCGGCACCGACGACCGTGGAGAGCACGAGGATGAGCACCAGCCCTCCGGACAGACCCATCGTGCCCATGCCGAGGGCGCTCAGGGCCAGACCGACCATGATCGGCGGACGGCGTCCGACCGTGTCGGCGAGACGACCGGAGAACTGCAGGGTCAGTGCGGTCGCGCCCGCACCGACGGCGAGCGCGACACCGGCAGCCCAGGTCTCGCCGACGACGGCGACGGCGAAGAGGGGCAGCACGGCGACCCGGACGCCGAAGTTCGTCCACCCGTTGGCGAAGGCGGAGACCATGGCGGCGCGGTAGGCACTGTTGTGTCGCGCCTCGCGCACGGTCATCGGCGCCAGCTCGGTCCGCGTGGGGTCGGGACGCATGTGTGCGCCCCGCAGCATCACGCCGACGAAGCCCGCCGCGATGAGCAGCGCGATCCCGTAGACGACGAAGGGCACGCGCATCCCGAGCTCGCCGAGGAGACCACCGATGACGGGACCGATGACGCCGCCAACGAGGAAGGCGCTGCCGTACATCGACGAGACCTTCCCGCGGATCACCGGCGGGGCCATCCGCACAAGCAGGGCCATCGCCGAGACGGTGAACATCGTCGAGCCGATACCACCGAGGGAGCGGAAGACGAGCAGCTGCCAGTACGACTGCGCGAAGGCGGAGGCGCCGGTCGACAGCGCGACGATGACCAGCCCGGTGAGGTAGACGGGACGCTCGCCCAGCCGGGTGACGAGCGCGCCACCCGCGGGCGCGAAGAGCAGGCGGAAGAAGGCGAAGGCGGAGACGATGACCGTCGCGGCGGCGACGGTGACGTCGAAGCTCTGCGCGAACTGCGGCAGGACCGGGGAGATCAGCCCGAAGCCGACGGCGATGACGAATGCCGCGGCCACCAGGACGAGGATCTCCCGGGGGACGGGGGGTCGCTCCTGCACGGTCGCGGCCCGGGTAGTCACCCTCGGTACTCTGCCATCCGCGCGATGGCGCGACGAATCACCGCCCGCGCAGGCTCTGCCGAACCCGTGGGGACAGCAGTGCGGGAGCGACCGCACCCGGGTCGCTCCCGCACTGTCGACGACGCTGGTCGCCTACTTCTTGTGCTGGTCCTCGTGCGGCATCACTGTGACGGCGCAGCGCGCGTGGGTGACGACGTGCTGGCTCACCGAACCCAGCAGCATCCCGGTGAAGCCTCCGTGGCCGCGGCTGCCCACGACCACCAGCTGCGCATCGTGCGATGCCTCAACGAGCACCTGCGCCGCGTGCCCCCGCACGCTGCGGTGCTCGATCTGCGCGTCCTCCCCCAAGGTGGTGCGAATGGTCTCGGCCAGCATCTCGCGGGCCTCCCCCTCCACGGACTCGGCCGTCTCCCAGTTGGTCATCGCCATGTACCCGTAGACCGGCTCCAGCTGCCAGGCGACCAGACCCACGAGGGGCGCTTCCACCAGCCGGGCGTACTCCGCCGCCCACTTCAGTGCTCGGACGGAGTCCGCGGACCCGTCGATGCCGACGATGATCGGTTCCACTGCCATGTCGCCCTCCTGCCATGTTGTACGGAGGTGTGCGCCCCCGTCGGTTCGGATCCGGCCCTGACGGTCACATCGGATCGCCGTCAGCGCCCCGGCCCGGCACCAATACTACCTTACGTAGTAGGGGTGGGGCCAGAGAACGGCTCCTACTTCTTGGACTTCTCGTGCGGCAGGACCGTGACCGCGCACCGCGCGTGGGTGACGAGGTGCTGGCTCACCGAGCCCAGCAGCATCCCGGTGAACCCACCGTGCCCCCGGCTGCCGACGACGATGAGCTGCGCATCGTGGGAGGCGCGGACCATCACCTCGGAGGCGTTGCCGTGCTCGACACGCACGTCGACCTGCGCGCCGTCGCCGAGCGCCTCGCTCACGACCCCCTCGGCCACCTCGCGGTGCTTCTTCTCGACGGCGGTGTGGTCCCAGTTGTCGGAGAAGGTCTCACCGTAGAGCGTCGACACCTCCCAGGCGATCACGACCTGGAGCGGCGCGCTGATGTGCTTGGCGTACTCCGCCGCCCACTTCATGGCCCGGACGGAGTCCTGGGACCCGTCGACTCCAACAATGACTGGTTTGACGTCCATGTGGCTCCACCCATCCTGTAAGGGTTCGCGATCACGAGAGGATCTGCGTCGGTCGACGCGTTATCAGCCTAGAGCCGGACGAGGCGCCAACGGGGGGTTACGCCGCCCCGGATTGACGGGCCCGCAGCCGCCCCGAGCCCGCATGGAAGCGGACTGCTCACGCGCCGGGCTGGGCCACCCGCCCGACCGGCCGCCGCACGAGGACCTGGCCGAGCGCCCACGTCACGAGGTAGGACACGACGAGTCCGGCGGTCATGGCAGTGGCGAAGCTGAGCAGGAACGGATTGCCGAGCGGGTCGCCGAGCCGGTAGAGCACGACCCCGACGAGCCCCTCCGGGTTGGTCAGCACGTCCCAGGAGTTGAACCGCGGGAAGCGGCCCAGGTAGATCCCGAGCGAGGACAGGGCGAGGGAACCGATCGCCAGCACCCACCCGGCGAGCGACCCGAGTCGCGACCCCACCACGTCGTGCACCAGCAGCAGCGAGGCCATCCCGAGCAGCAACCCGGTGCCGGCGAAGGCGCCGATGAGCAGGGCGTCGAACCACATCGGCGCTCCCGGGATCGCCCCGAGGTGGATGAAGTCGGTGAGGATGTACGGCGCGTTGGGCAGGAAGAGCAGCCACACCAGGCCCGGGACAGCCAGGAGCCAGCCCGGCGCCCGCACCCTGTTCAGCCCCACGAGGACGAGCGCGACCACGTACGGCACCCAGGCGAGGAAGAGGTTCCAGCGGAGGAAGGCGAAGGCAGGCGCCCCCGTCATCTCCGCGCGCACGTCCTGCAGGCCCGAGGCCAGCAGGGAGCCGGCCCCGAGCAGCGCCGTGAGGCCGACGAGCCACGGGAGGGTGCGCGGGAGAGAGGTCATCGGGACAGAATCTAGGCGATCGGGCTGGGAGACCGGCACGTGGTGGCTGGACATCCGCTGGACGGTCCGTCGATTCCGTGGTGCGCGCATCCCGGCGGTGGGAGGGTGGACGCACCCGACCCGCGAGGAGCAGCGATGACCGACGATCCGAAGACGATCCTGCACACGGTCCTGCGCAGCCAGCGCGACTCCCTTCGCCTCAAGCTGGAGGGGTTGTCCGAGCGGGACGCACGACTCCCCCGCACCCCGACCGGCACCAACCTGCTCGGCCTCTACAAGCACGTCGGCTCGTGCGAGCTCGGCTACTTCGGGGAGACCTTCGGCCGGCCGAGCGACCTGCCGCTGCCGTGGGACGCCCCCGGGGTGTCGGTCGAGGACGACACCGACCTCTTCGCGACCGAGGAGGAGTCGATGGCCGAGGTGATCGAGTGGGTCGAGGCGTGCTTCGCCCACGCCGACGCGACGATCGAGGCCCTGCCGCTCGGTGCCGTGGTGGGCGCCGGGCAACACGGTGACGCTCGAGCGGATCCTCGTGCACCTGATCGAGGAGGAGGCCCGCCACGCCGGGCAGGCGGACATCCTGCGCGAGATGGTCGACGGGGCCGTCGGCTGGCACGGCGCCGACGACAACGTGCCGGATCGCGGCGAAGGGGGCTGGGCCGCCCGCCACGAGCGCCTCACCCGCATCGCCGAGGCGCGCGGCTGACAGGATCGGTGGTCATGGACCTGGCCGAGGCGGTGGACGAGCTCTACGGTGCGCCACTGGCGGACTTCGTCGCCGTGCGCACCCGCCTCGTGGCCCGGGCGAAGGAGGAGGCACCCGGCCTCGTCGACGAGCTGAAGACCCTGCGCAAGCCGACCGTCGTCGCGTGGCTGCTCAACCGGGTCGCCCGCTCCGAGCCGGAGGTGGTCGCCGACCTGCTCGACCTGGGTGAGCGGATGCGCACCGCCCAGGCGAAGGGGGACGGAGCCGCCCTGTCCGCGGCCCGGCCGGAGCGCCACGAGGCGATCGAGGCCCTCGTCGCCGCGGCCCGCCGCTGCGGGGAGGAGACCGGCACGCCCTTCGGCGCCGGCGCGGCCGACGGGGTCTCCTCGACGGCGGTGGCTGCCCTCGCGGACCCGGCGAGCGGGGAGGCGCTCGCATCCGGCCGGCTGCTGCGGCCACTGGCCTACGCGGGGTTCGGCGAGGTCGAGCTCGATGACGCGGTGGCGGTGCTGCGGCTCGTCCCGCCGTTGTCGCAGAGCGACGACGACCCGGAGGGGGCGGACGACGAGACGGAGTTGGAGGTCGCGGAGACCGATGACGCCGACGGGGTCGACGAGTCAGAGGACGCCGAGGACACTGAGGACGCCGAGGACGCCGAGGACGCCCACGCAGCGGCCGAGGCCAGGGCGGCAGCCGACGCGGCGGCGGAGCGGGCACGCGAGCGTGAACTCGCCGAGGCCAGGGAGGACCTGCGGGAGCACGAGCGGGCCCTGGGCGCCGCGCGGCTGGCCCACTCAGAGGCGCTCGCGGCCCTCGAGGCGGCCGCCGCCGACGTCGGTCGGCTGGAGGAGGAGGTCGCCCGGGCCACCGGGACAGTCGCCGATCTGGAGACACGCCCGAACGACTGACATGCACGAATTCGCTTTCGGCGCAAGAGATAGTTGTTCACATGAGCACCACGAGCACCACGCCGTCCACCTCGGGGCCCACCGCCCTGCCGTCCGTCTCCCGGGCGCGCACCGTTCCGGCCGAGGACCTGGAGGCGATGCTCGCGACGGATGACGACGTGGTCGAGACCGCGCTCATCCCCACCCTCGCCTTCCGTGACGCCGTCGAGGAGTCCGCCTCTCCCGGCAAGGACCCGATCGCGTCCACGACGCAGGCCGTCGGCGCCACGACCGGGCCGGCGACGACCGCGACCGTTGCCGCGCCGACGGTCGACACCATCACGACCGGGACGGAGGCCGTGCCGGAGAGTGACCTCGAGCGGGTCGTCCCCCCGGTCGGGCACAGCCTGCGCAGCCGTCACGCGTCGCCCGAGTCCATCGCAGCGGTCCGCCGCAACCTCATCGCGGTCTGCTGCGTCGTCGTCTCCGTGGTCGCCATCGGCACCGCCGTCGGCCTCGTCGGGGGCTGGATGGCCGTCGCGGCCTACGCGCTGCTCGTCGTCGTCGCGGCCTACGCGCTGCGCCGCGCCAACGCGCGCTACGCCCCCCGCCACAGCCGATACACCGCACGTCACGCCTGAGCCCCGGCAGGGCAGGAAGGGGGACCCCACCGCTCTCGGTGGGGTCCCCCTTCGCGCGCCACTCGCAACTGCTTAGGCTCCTGCAACTCACACGGCCCGCCATTCGCAACTGCTTAGGCTCCTGCGACGCGGAACCGCGGCGGTCAGGAGGAGAGCAGGGCGGAGAGGGTGCCGCCGAGCTCGGTGGCGCGGTCGGTGGCGTCCTCGTCGACGTCGCCGAGGACCTCGAGGACCTCCGCCGCCTGCTTCCACTCCAGCGCCGAGACGATCGAGGTCACCGCGCGGACGGCGCCGGTGACGTCGTAGCGACCGTGGACCCACAGCCCGAAGGGCCGCTTGGCGGTGGGCCCGGCCTGTCCCTCCCCCGCGCCCCCGGAGTCGTCGAGGGCGCCGCCGACCTGGAGGAAGGTCGAGTCGAAGAAGTGCTTGAGCGCCCCGGACATGTAGCCGAAGTTCGCCGGCGTCCCGAGCAGGTAGCCGTCGGCGGCGAGGACGTCGTCGGCGGTGGCCTCGAGCGCGGGGATCACCTCCACCTCCACCCCCTCGATGTCGGGGTGTCGCGCGCCCTCGAGCGCCGCATCGAGCAGCGCCTTGGTCGAGCGGGTCGGGCTGTGGTGGACGACGAGCAGGCGTGCCATGCCTCCATCGTGCCCTCTGTCGCGCCGTCGGTCGAGGATAGAGCGGGCAAAGGGAGCGGGGCGGCCCTTGGCGCGAAGTCCGCACACCTACGGGTAGTCGTCACCTGCCGTGACCGGTGCGGACTTCGGCCTGAGCCGGGCCACACCCCCTCCTTCACCCGCTCACACTCGGAGGAAGCGACCCGCCACGACGATGGCAATCGGCACGCACGCCACGAGCACGACGAGCGTGTCCGCCAGCCGCCACGGGGCACGGGTCGCCCAGGTCCGGCGCCCGGCCGAGGCGAACCCGCGCGCGTCCATCGCGACCGCGAGGGTCGCGGCCGAGCCGAGCGAGCGCAGCAACATCCCCATCGTGGAGGAGCACAGGTACGCGACCACGCTGCGCGGGTGCCGCCAGCTGACGCCCCGGCCCCGCAGCCGTCGTGCCCAGCCGACCTCGGTCCACGCCGCCCCGAAGGACTGGATGCGCTGCAGTGCAGCACCGACGGCCACGACCGGCCGTGCTGGTAGCCGGAGGCGCTGGCCGAGGTGGTCGGCGAGGTCGTCGGGGTCGATGAAGGCGAGTGTGATCGCCGACGGCACGACGATGACGAGCATGCGCGTGGCCGCCGAGAGCGCGTCGCCGAGGTCCCGGGTGCCGAGCAGCCACGTCGACCAGCCGACGCCGAGGCCGCCGAGCAGCGCGGGCACCAGGCGGATCGCCAGACCACGCCAGCGACCGGAGACGGTCCAGCCACGCCCGCTGCCGGGGAGGTTGGCGAGGCCGACGAGTGCGCCGAGCGCGAGGAAGGCGAGGACGACGAGCGAGGTCCGCCACCCCGGCGAGAGCACCGCCGCGACGATCGGCAGGGCGGCAGCGGCGAAGAGGGACAGCGGCCCGCACGCCGAGAGCACCGCCCGTGGTCGTGGCGGCGCCTCGCGCGGCGGTGGGGGCAGGACGGTGTGCACCTCGTCGGCGAGCCGGACGAGGTCGGGGTCGTGCGTCGCGGTGACGACCGCACCTCCCCGCTCCCGGTGCGCAATGAGCAGCCCGACGACGGCCGCCCAGGTGCCGCGGTCCTGCCCGACGGTGGGCTCGTCGGCGAGGACGACCCCGGGGCCGTGGGCCAGTGCCGCGGCAACCGCCAGGCGGCGCTGCTCACCACCGGAGAGCGTCTGCGGGTCGGCCCGCTCGAGGTGGGCCAGGCCGAGCGCCTCGAGGAGGTGACGGGCCCTCCCCTCGTCCTGCGTGCCGAGCGTGCGACCGGTGAGCATGACCTCGTCGAGGACGGTGCGCGCGAGCAGTGCGCTGGAGCTCCACTGCGGGACCCAGCCGAGCCGGCCGGCGACCTCCTCGGCCGGCAGGTCCGCGACGTCGCGCCCGTCGTGCGTCACCACGCGACCGGACGAAGGGGGCAGCAGCCCGGCCGTCGCCGCCAGCCAGGTGCTCTTGCCGCCGCCGCTGGGCCCGACGAGCGCGGTGGTCCGGCCTGCGGTGGCGGTGAGGGTCTCGTCCGTGGCCAGGGCGGTCATGACCTCCGTGCTGCCGTCGAGGCGGGTACGACGCCGCTCGACGCGGAGCGGCTCCGCCGTGACGAGGTCGGTGCCGGCGGGGTGCGGCCGGTGCAGGGGTCCGAGGTCGATGACCGTCGGCTCCGGTGCGGGCGCCCCGGGGACCCAGATGCCGTCGGCGACGAGCTCGTCGTGGTGCTCGGCGAGCACCGCGGCAGGGGTGCCGTCGTGGCGGACCCGCCCGTGGATGTCGAGGACGACGACCCGGTCGACGAGGTCGACCCAGGGCCCGATGCGGTGCTCGACGAGGACCGTGGTCAGCCCCTCGCCGGCGGCGATGACGGCATCGCGCACCTCCGCGCCGGTCGCGTCGTCGAGCATCGCGGTCGGCTCGTCGAGCAGGAGCAGGGACGGTTGCAGCGCGAGGGCCCCGGCGAGGGCGAGGCGCTGGGTCTGCCCGCCCGAGAGGGTGTGGGTCGGTGTGTCCAGCGGCAGGTGGCCCAGACCGACCCTCTCGAGCGCAGCCGTCACGCGCGGCGGCATCTCCTCCGCGGGAAGGGCGATGTTCTCCAGGCCGAAGGCGACGTCCCGGCCGACCGTGGCCGCGACGGTGCCGGAGCCGGGCTCCTGCAGGACCAGCCCGACCGACCCCGGCCGCTCGCCCGGCGCGCGGCCGTCGAGGCGCACGGTGCCGGAGAGGTCTCCCGAGTCGACGGTGAGCAGCAGACCCGCGAGCGCCCGCAGTAGGGTGGACTTGCCCGACCCGCTCGGCCCGACGAGCAACACCCGCTGGCCCGCGGGGACGGTCAGGTCGAGGTCGCGCAGCACCGGCTCCCGACGGCCCATCGGGCGCCAGGTCAGGCCGCGGACCTCGACCTCTCCCCCCTTCGCTGGTGGAGGCGTGCGCGCGGAGAAGTCCTCGCCGCGTGCACCTCCACCCGGCCGAGTGGGCTGGCGACGCATCACGGTCACCGCGATCAGACCGCCCTCTGCTCCAGGACCTCCTGGCCCGGCGGGAAGGGGTTGAGCGCGCCGGCGCGCGCGAGCGCCCGGGTGAGCAGCCAGCCACCGAGGCCGGCGATGACGATGCCGGAAGCGACCATGAGCGGCAGGTAGGCCAGCTTCCACGTCCAGGTCCAGTCGGGGAAGTAGGTGCCGATCTCGTAGAGCCACTCCAGCGGCGCCGAGAGGGCGCCAGACAGGAGTGCGACCATCGGGCCGAAGGACGCGTAGGCGAAGATCGCGAAGGCGAGCTCGGCGCCGATGCCCTGGGCGAGGCCGGAGACGATCGTCGTCACGCCCCACTGGTTGCCGAAGAGCGCGGAGACGGTCGCCGCGATGAGCTCGCACGCCAGGGCCGCGCCCGGGCGGCGGATGACGAGCCCACCGACGATCCCGGCGATGAACCAGAAGCCGACGAAGAGGCCGAACAGCGGCTGGAAGGCCAGCCCGAGCGCGGAGATCGGGCCGTTGTAGAGGAGGCCGTACCCCCAGTAGGCGACGCCGAAGGCCACGCCGAGGAAGGCGACGGTCAGCAGGTCGACGGTGCGCCAGCCCATCAACGGGCGGGTGGCGAGGACGGTGCCGGCGCGGACGTGGTCCGTCGGCTTGGTGGTGGTCATGTGGGTGCTTCTCCTGTGTCGATGAACCCACAGGGAGGGTTCCCACCGCCGATGACCGCGGCCCCGGGGGCCTCGGCATCGACGAGGGCCCTTGAGACTCGACTCCCTACGCCGGTGCGAACCGGATCAGGTACGAGGGTCTGCGGTTGCCCGCACTCTCAGCGCTGTGCGCTCCCCTGTCGTGCCCTGCCAGCATACTCGCTGTACGCGCGATGACCAGTGCTGGCGGCCCGTCCTGTGGCAGTGTTGTGCACGACGAGTACTTGGCGCGGCATCCGCTGCGCCCCCCTAGACGAAGGGACAACCGACGTGGGCAACATGGTCTGGAAGCTGCTCGGGACGGGGTCGGCGATCATCGCCGGCATCGTGTCGAAGAAGGTCATCACGGCGATCTGGAAGAAGGCCGGGCACGACTCCGAGATCGACCCGACCAACCCGGACATCCCGTTCGGGGAGGCGCTGGCCTACGCCGCCCTCGTTGGTCTGGCCGTCGGTCTGGCCCGGACCTTCACCACGCGTCAGGCCGCCGCGATCTACCAGCGCTCGGCGGGCCACCTGCCCAAGCCGATGCGCGAGAACATGGAGCGCGAGCTGGCCGAGGGTGGCGCCAACGCCGACGAGATCAGCAAGCACAGCCGCAAGCGCTCCTGACGTGCGGGGCATCTCGATCACCGAGCCCGGGGACGCCGACGTCCTGCAGGCCACCGACGTCGACGACCCGCGCCCGCAGTCGGGTCAGGTCGTCGTCGACACGGTCGCCGTGGGCGTCAACCGGGCCGACGTCATGCAGCGCAAGGGCCTCTACCCGCCGCCGAAGGGGGCCTCCCCCCTTCCCGGCCTGGAGGTCTCGGGCACGATCCGCGAGGTGGGCCCCGACGTCGACGGCTGGTCCGTCGGCGAAGAGGTCTGCGCGCTCGTCGACGGCGGCGGCTACGCCGAGCAGGTGCTCGTGCCGGCCGCCCAGCTGCTGCCGGTCCCGCAGGGTGTGTCCGTGCGCGATGCGGCCGGGTTGCCCGAGGTGGCCTGCACCGTGTGGTCCAACGTCTTCATGACCGCCAACCTGCAGCCGGGTGAGGTCTTCCTCGTCCACGGCGGCTCCTCGGGCATCGGCACGATGGCGATCCAGCTGGCCAAGGCCGCTGGCGCCACGGTGGCCGTGACCGCCGGCACCGAGGAGAAGCTGGCCTTCTGCCGCGAGCTCGGCGCGGACATCGCGGTCAACTACCGCGAGCAGGACTTCGTCGAGGAGGTCCGCAGCGCCACCGACGGGCACGGCGCGGACGTCATCCTCGACGTCATGGGTGCGAAGTACCTGCCACGCAATGTCGACCTCCTGGCGACGAACGGCCGGCTGGTCGTCATCGGGCTCATGGGCGGTCGCACGGGTGAGCTCGACCTCGGGAAGATGCTCAGCAAGCGTGCCGCCGTCATCGCGACCTCGCTGCGGGCCCGTCCGCCCGAGGAGAAGGCCACGATCGTCGCCGCCGTGCGCGAGCACGTGTGGCCGCTCATCGACGACGGCGCCGTCTGCCCGATCATCCAGGGCACCCACCCGTTGGACCGGGCGGCCGACGCGCACCGCGAGCTGGAGGCCAGCGGCCACATCGGCAAGATCCTGCTCACCCCCTGATCCGCAGGAGCCCAAGCAGTTGCGGGGTGGGCGCCTCCCCCTTCGCAGGAGCCTAAGCAGTTGCGGGGTGGGCGCCGCCCCCTTCGCAGGAGCCTAAGCAGTTGCGGGGTGGGCGCCGCCCCTTCGCAGGAGCCTAAGCAGTTGCGGTGGTGAGGTGGCCGGCGTCGAGGTGCCAGACCGCGTGGGCCACCTCGGCGACCTCGGGGTCGTGGGTCGCCAGCAGGACGATCCCGCCACGTCGGGCGACGCCCTGGAGCAGCGCGACCACCCGCTCCCGGGTGTCGTGATCGAGCTCGGAGGTGGGCTCGTCGGCGAGGAGGACCACGCCCCCTTCGTCCAGACGAAAGGAGGCGAGGGCCAGTCCGCGGGCGACGGCCACCCGCTGGCGCTGACCGCCGGACAGCTCCTCGGCGAGGTGGCTGCCGTGCTCCCCCAGACCGACCGCGGCGAGCGCCTCGTCGGCCCGCCTGGTCGCATCGCCGCCGGCCGTCCCGGCCGCCAGGAGCGGGACGGCGACGTTGTCGCGGGCCGTGAGCACCTCCGCCAGGGCGCTGCCCTGCGGGATGAGCACGGCGCCCGCGGCCCGGGCCGACTCCTCGTCGCCGAGGGTCCGCGCTCCCAGGGAGACCGTGCCCTCGGTCCGGGCCTGTGCGAGCAGGCCCCCGACGGCCCACAGCAGCGAGGTCTTCCCCGCACCGGAGTGCCCGGTGACCGCGGTGACCTCACCGGCGCGGGCGGTCGCGTCAACGTCACCCAGCGCACGCACGTCGCCGTAGACCACCCCGAGCCCCTCGATCACGAGGTCCGCGGGTGCCGGTCCCGTGGCGGTCCCGCGACGCGTGGGCGCGCTCATGCCTCCTCCTCGCCGGGCATCAGCAGCCACTGCCCGCCCTCGTCCCGGTGCACCCGAACCAGCGTCCCCGGTGGGAAGGCGTCCAACGCCGGTGCCGGCAGGGGCAGCGAGCCGTCCGCGGCGACGACGGAGTACTCCTCCCCGCTGCGACCCTCACCCCCGACGCGCCCGTCCCGGATGGTCACCGTGCGCGGGAAGGCCCGCGCGACGTCCGGGTCGTGGGTGACGACGACGACCGTCGTGCCGAGCGTGCGGCCCACCTCGGCGAGGGCGTCGAGGACGACGTCGCGGGACTCGTGGTCGAGCTGGCTCGTCGGCTCGTCCCCGAGGAGCAGGCCGGGTCCGCCGGCGAGGGCGACGCCGAGTGCGCCCAGCTGCTGCTGCCCGGGCGTGAGCCGCTCGAGCTTCTCGTCGGCCACGTCGCCCAGCCCGAGGAGGGCGACGAGCTCGTCCACGGCCGGGACCGCCCGGCCGCTCCGGCGGGCCGGCTGCTGCGCGAAGTCGATGTTCCCCCGGATGCTCAGCCACGGCAGGTGGTTGCGCTCGGCGCCCTGCAGGAGGATGCCGACGTCACCGGCGCGGAAGGCGTCGATCTCGCCCTCCGTCATCGCCGACAGCTCGTGCTCCCCGACGTGGATGCGCCCCGCGCTCGGCCGCAGCAGACCGCCGAGGAGCGCAAGCAGCGTCGACTTCCCCGCGCCGCTCGGGCCGAGCAGCGCGATCCGCTCCCCTGCCGCGACGGTGAGGTCGACCCCGGAGAGTGCCGCCACGTCGTGGCCCTCGGCGCGGTAGATGTGCACCAGTCCGTGGGTGCGCACCGGCAGCCCGGTCATGACGCCTCACCCCGGACGGCGGCGGGGTGGACCCGCCGCGCCACCACGGCGGCGATGGCCAGGGCGAGGACGAGCAGCACGACGGCGACCCCGGCCGTGGCAGCGAGCACGGCGGGCCACGCCGGTGAGAGGTCGAGCCGGGGAACCGCCGCCGGCTCGGTGAAGAAGGGGATCGACGGCAGTGCGATCCGTGCCCCGACGAGGGCGGACCCGGCCCCGAGCAGCACCCCGACGGCGACGCCGGCCACGTGCTCCGTGCGCAGGGCGCGGGCGATGTCGCGGTGCCGCACGCCGCTGATCCGCAGGGCCGCGAGGTCGCGGACGGCGGCCCGCCACCCGGTGACGGCGAGGATCACCAGCACGAGCGCGGCGAGGAGCACGGCGAGGACGCCACCGATGAGGGCCAGCTGCAGGCCCCAACCGGAGGCGGACTCGTCGAACGCCCGGTCGGCCTCCTGCGTCGTCGCGATGGAGCGGACGGTCACGCCGTCGTCGGCGAGCACCTCGCGGACTCGCTCCAGGGCGGCGGGAGAGGCATCGGCGAGCCAGATCCGGCTCTCGGCGCGGGTCGCCAGCTCCCCGCTGACGCGGGCCAGGGCGGGAAGGGAGAGCAGCACCCCCGGTCGGTCACGGACGGCAAAGCCGTCACGTGCTGGTCGACCTCGACCTGCGTCTGGCCGCCTGCGACGTCGATGACCTCGCTCACGTCGCCGACCGCGAGATCGTCGGTCGAGGCGATGGCCGGAAGGGGGTGGGGCACGTCGGTCACGGACGTCGAGACGTCCGCCCCGTCCGCCGCGCCGACGTCGAGGCGCAGCGTGTCCCCCTTCGTGCTCGCATCGACACCGAGGCCGCTCTCGTCGCGGGTGGAGCTCCACGTGCCCTCGCCGGTCACGGGGAGCGGCTCACCCCCGACGGTCAGGTCGGTCACGCTGACGGTGCCGTGCACCTGCGAGCCGGTCGACCCGGAGACGGCCAGGGTCAGGCCGGCCAGCCGGCAGTGATCGGAGCAGAAGAGGGAGGTGTCGACCTCGGTGCGCCCCTGGGACTTCGGGCCGAGGGTCGCCAGGGCGGTGGAGCGCCGACTGCCCTCCGGGGTGGTCATCTCCACGCGCAGCTCCGGTGGCTCGCTGCTGTCGCGGTCCTCGAGGTCCCACTCGACCGTGGCCCTCGTCGGACCGGCCGGCAGGATGATCGGCTCCTGCTCGGGGAGCGCGAGCACGTCGAGGTCGGCCGCGGTCACGGTCGACGGGTGCGCCACTCCCGGCAGTCGGTCCGGGTCGACGGCGATCGTCGCCGCCGACGTCTCGTTGTGGGGGCGGATCACGGCCACGGGGGCGGCCTCGATGCCGGCCTTCTCGAGGGTCTCCGCCGCGGCCATGAGCGCCGGCGCGGTGGCCGTGCTGACGGACGCGACCGCGGGCGCCCCCGTCTCGAGCTGGGCCCGGGCGACCCGGTTGTGGTCGGCGACCACCACCGCGTCGGCGCCGAAGATCGCGATGGCCGAGGCCACGGTCGTCACGACGAGCACCCGCCGCGCGGCCGGACGCCGACCGATACCGCGGCCGGAGATGACCGCGGCGACCCGTCCCCGGCGCACGGCTGCACGGGCCCGGCGCGCGGCGATCCACGGGACGAGTCGTGCCGCGAGCACCCCGACGGCGATGGCGAGCAGGGTCGGCGTCGCCAGCGCGGCCGGGCCGCTGAGGGCCCCGGTCGCCAGCCCACCGACACCGAGGAGGGCGAGGACGACGACGACCACGTCGATGACGACCGAGCTGCCGGCGGACCGTGGCCGCACGGAGCGCAGGAGGTCGTTGACCGGCTCACGCAGCACCGGGCGGGCGGCGAGGTGGACCGCCAGCACGGAGACGGCGAGCGCCCCCACGAGCCACGGGAGCACGCTGACGGGGACCTCGAAGGGCATCCCGCTCGGCAGCAACGCCGCTCGCACGACCGCAGCGAGGCCGAGAGCGCCGGCGAAGCCGAGGGGAAGACCGAGCAGCACCGGGATCGTGAGCTCCGCCAGCAGCAGCCGCCGGGCACCGGAGCGCGAGCGCCCGCGCAGGCGGGCCAGGGCGACGTCGTGCCGCCGCTGGTCCACGGCCGCCTGGGCGACGAGGAAGAGGACGAGGACGGACAGCAGCGCGAGCTGGACCATCACGAAGGGGACGATGACCGCCGTCTGGGCGCGGCCGGTGCTGATCCCGTCGACGAGCTGCCGGGCGGAGTCGTCCACCCGCAGCTCGGGGTGCTCCTCGCCGAGCTGCGTCGCCGCGGCGACGGCCCGCGGCATCGACTCGAGGGTGGCCGCATCGGCATCGAGCGGCAGGACCACGCTCGCGACGGCCCGCGGCAGGGTGTCCCTGAACGTCGCCTCGGCCGTGAGGAAGTCGTCGACGGCCGGCACGTGGTCCATGTCCCCCTGCGGCACCCCCGACTTGCCGTCCGGGCGATCCCCGAGCCAGTAACCGGGAGCCTCCTGCGCCACCTCGTAGACGCCGACGACGGTCAGCTCGACGGGCGGCGGGTCGGGCTCGAACCGCGTGTACTTCTCCTGGCCGATCTCGAAGGTCGTCCCGGGCTGCCACCCCCAGGCCTTCGCGTCCGCGCCGGAGACGACGATCTCGCCGGCCGCCGACGGGCAGTCGCCCTCGATCTCGAGGTGGTCGCACACCCCGGTGCGGGAGCGCAGCACCATGGGCGAGGGCTTCTTGCCCTCCTGCGGGACGACCGTGGTGCCGTGCCGCATGGCCTCGATCGGCTCCTCGGACACCCTCGTCAGGTCACGTGGGAGGAGCTCGGTGACCTCGGAGGGCATCGTCGTGCGCTCCTCGGACGTGCGGCCCCGGGTGATGGCCGTGGCGGCCGCGACGGGACCGGCCTCCTCGACGGCGACCCGCAGCAGACCCTGGTCGACGCTGCGGGCGAAGACGGGGGCGAAGACCGCGCACGTGGCCACCAGTGCCGACACGAGGGCAAGGGCGATGACCTGCCCTGTGCGGTGCCGCAACGCTGCCCACATCGACGTGGCCCCCTTCCGTGCCGCGGGCAACCCTATGCAGTCGGCACATGATCCGTGGAGCGGCGCGCCACTCCGGTTGTCCGCCGGTCGATGTATTCCGGCGTCCTCGCACCCGCCGGAATACATCGACCCAGCCACATGGGGACGCGAAGGGGGGCGGCTCGGTCAGTCCCCCAGCTCTGCTCCCATCGCCCGGCCCGCGGAGCGACCGGAGAAGATGCACCCGCCGAGGAAGGTCCCCTCGAGAGCGCGGTAGCCGTGGACGCCGCCGCCTCCGAAGCCGGAGGCCTCGCCCGCGGCGTACAGCCCGCGCACCGGCTCGCCGTCGTGGCCGAGGACCCGGCCGGACAGGTCGGTCTCGAAGCCGCCGAGGGTCTTGCGGGAGAGGATGTGCAGCTTCACGCCGACGAGCGGGCCCTTCTTCGGGTCCTGCAGCTTGTGCGGCGGGTAGGCGCGCTTGGAGATCTTGTCCCCGATGTAGGACCGGGCCACGCGCATGGCCGCGATCTGCGCGTCCTTGGAGTAGGCGTTGTCGAGCTGGCCGTCGCGCTCGTCGAGCTGGCGCTTGACGTGGGCGACGTCGAGGGCCGGCTCGCCCTCCTCGAGGAGACCGTTCATCCTCTCCACGAGCTCCTCGGCGGTGTCGGCCATGACGAAGTCCGCACCCTTGTCCAGGAAGTCCTGCATCGACGGGGTGACATCGGCCAGCGACCGCTTGCGCAGGACCCCCCGGACGTCCTTGCCGGTGAGGTCGGCGTTCTGCTCCGAGCCGGACAGGGCGAACTCCTTGCCTGCGACCGAGCGGTTGGTCACGAACCAGCTGTGGTCGTGGCCGGAGCGGCGCAGGTGGGCGAGCGTGCCCAGGGTGTCGAAGCCGGGCAGGAGCGGCGCGGGCAGGCGGTCGCCGTTCGCGTCGAGCCACATCGAGCTGGGTCCGGGGAGGATGCGGATGCCGTGACCGGGCCAGATCGGGTCCCAGTTGCGGATGCCCTCGACGTAGTGCCACATCCGGTCGCGGTTGATCAGCCGGCCCCCGGCCTCCTGGGTGATCGCGATCATCCGCCCGTCGACGTGGGCGGGGACGCCGGTGACCATGCGCTTCGGCGGGGTGCCGAGGCGCTCGGGCCAGTTCTCGCGGACGAGGTCGTGGTTGCCGCCGATGCCGCCCGAGGCGACGAGGACGACGGGCGCCCGCAGCTCGAACCCACCCTTCGGGTCGCGGTTGGTCGCCACCCCCCGCTCGGCGCGGTCCTCGGCGAGATGCACCCCGCGGATCCCGGTGACGGCACCCCCTTCGACGATCAGCTCGTCCACGCGGTGGCGGTGCGCGTAGGTGACCAGCCCGCGCTCGCGGGCCTCCTCCACCCGCCGGGCGAAGGGGGCGACGACCCCCGGTCCCGTACCCCACGTGATGTGGAAGCGGGGCACGGAGTTGCCATGACCGTGCGCCGAGCCGTCACCGCGCTCGGCCCATCCGACGATCGGGAACCAGCGCATCCCCTGCTCGTGCAGCCACGAGCGCTTCTCGCCCCCGGCGAAGTCCAGGTAGGCCTTCGCCCACTCGCGCGGCCAGTGGTCCTCGTCGCGGTCGAAGCCGGCGGTGTTCATCCAGTCGGAGTACGCGAGCTCGGCCGAGTCCTTGATGCCCAGGTGGCGCTGCTCGGGGCTGTCGACGAAGAACAGCCCGCCGAAGGACCAGTGCGCCTGCCCCCCGAGGTTGGCCTCGCTCTCTTGGTCGACGAGCAGCACCCTGCGCCCCGCGTCGGTGAGCTCGGCAGCGGCAACGAGTCCGGCGAGCCCGTGGCCCACGACAATGGCATCAGCATCCATGGGGTGACACTAAACTCATTACTGTCGGGTAGCAATGTCGCCGGACCGCGCGCTGACATCGTCCCCGCAGGCGGGGGAGACTGGGTCATGGACGCGGCCCGGTTCGAGACCTTCGGCATCTCCCACCTGGTGATGATCGGCGTCTTCCTCGCGGGGATCTGGCCGATGGTGCTTCTCGGCAAACTCACCCGACACCGGCCCCGGCAGGTCAGTCGCTGGCTCGCGGTGGGCCTCGTCGCCGCCGTCCTGCCGCTGCAGGTGCTCGACCACCTGCCCGGCAACTTCCAGCTCGGTGTGAGCCTGCCGCTGCAGCTCTGCGACCTGGCCGCGGCCGTCACGGTCGTCGCGCTGTGGACCCGGCGCCACACCATCGTCTGCGTCACCTACCTGTGGGGGCTCCTGCTCGCCCCCCAGGCCCTGCTCACCCCGGCGCTGTCGGCCGCCTTCCCCGATCCACGGTTCCTCGCCTTCTGGGCGATGCACATCTTCGTCGTCTGGGCCGCGGTTTTCCTGACCTTCGGCCTGGGGCACCGACCGGACTGGCGCGGCTACCGACGCACGGTACTCATCACCGCCACGTGGATGATCCTGATGTACCCGACGAACGTGCTGCTCGGGACGAACTACGGTTTCGTCAACCGCAAGCCGTCGACAGGGTCGATCCTCGACCTCTTCGGCCCGTGGCCGATCTACCTCCTGGTCGAGGTCGTCCTCGTGGCCACCGTGTGGGCCCTGATGACCTGGCCGTGGACCCGGCGACGGCCAGTCGAGAGCCCGGCGCCCGCCATCGAGCAGAGGTGACCGGCCGGCGAACGGGAGGACCTGCGCGAGCCGAGCCACCACCTTCGGGCTGGCCTGACCACGCTCCATCGGGTGCGCGACCTACAGTGACCCCGTGCGATGGACAGCAGCTCTCCGTCCCGCCGCGGCGGCCCTCCTCGTCGCAGCGGCGAGCCTCACCGGTGGGGCGACCGTGTCGGCGCTGTGGCCGGTCCCCGTGGAGACCGACTACTACGCCGCCGACGTGCGCCTGTCCCCCTCCTGGGGGCAGCACTCGACCATCGGCAGCGACACGGTCGTCGGCAGCGTCTCCGCCGAGTTCGCCGGATTCGCGCCGGGGGTCCGCGTCGAGCCGCGGATCAAGCCGGAGATCACCGAGCTGGTCGAGTCCGGCAACCTCGGCCTGTCCACGCTCGCCCTCGACGACGCCGACCGGGAGCGCCTGATCCGGGAGGCGGCCATTGGGGTCGGTCTGCGCTTCCTCGGCGGCGCCGTCCTCGGGACGGGCCTGGTGGTCCTCGGCGCCGGCCTCTACCGACGGGGCCTCCCCGGCCGCCGCCAGGTCATCGGCAGCGTCCTCGTCACCGCCGTCACGTGCGCCGGTGTCGGGGTCGCCGCACAGCGCTCCTACACGCCCGAGCGGCTCGAGGCGCTGCACTCCACCGGTCTGCTGGAGATGGCCGTCGCCAACCGCGGGATCCTCGGCGACGTGCGCACGCGCGCCGACCAGGCCACCCCGTACGTGCGCAACCTGCTCGCGCTCTCCAACGCCGTCCAGGCCGAGTACGCGCCCGCCGAGATCCCCGACGAGAGCGCGCTGAAGGTGCTGCTCGTCTCCGACATCCACGCGGCCAACCAGTACGCCCTGATGCGCACGATCGTGCAGGAGCAGGGGATCGACGTCGTCATCGACTCCGGCGACCTGATCAACTTCAGCCAGGTCGTCGAGGCGCGGCTGACCAACCTCTACCAGGGCATCGCCTCCCTCGGGGTCCCCTACGTCTTCGTCCGGGGCAACCACGACGCCATCTCCCCCGACGACACCGCCCTGCTCGACCGCCTGGCCGAGCTGGACAACGTCGTCCTGCTCGAGCCGCAGCCCGGCGACTACCAGCAGGTGACCGTCGGGGGCCTGCGCATCGCGGGCTTCAACGACCCGCGCACCTTCGGCAACCCGGCGAGCGAGGAGATGGCCCAGCGGGAGCGGGAGGCCCGTGACGCGTGGGTCGAGGCCCTCGGCGACGGGCGGGTGCCCGACCTGACCGTCGCGCACAACCCGATCTCCCTCGAGGACGCCCCGGGGCGCCTGCGGATCAACGGCCACATGCACGTCCCGGAGGTCGACGGCAACCGCATCCAGGTCGGCACCTTCACCGGCGCCGGGACGTTGCGCCACTTCACGTGGAACACCGACGGCGAGCTCCTCGGTCAGCCGAGTGCCTTCGACGTGCTCACCTTCGACTCGGAGTGCCGGGCCGGGCGGCTGACGCGTTACGAGTACCGCGCCGTCATCGAGGGACAGCCCAGCTTCGACTCCGTGTCGGTGCTCAACGCCGGCCGGATCGCCGAGGAGCCGCAGGAGGGACGCACCTGCGGCGGCGACTCGGTGGCGGTGGAGCCGTTCCCGACCCCGTGACCCACCCCCTTCGCCCCGGTCGCGGCCTGCTCAGCAAGACGAACCCCCGCTCCGCAAGGGTCTCGGACTCCCGCGAAGCGGGGGTTTCTCGGGTGACCCGATAATCGTGGTGCACCCCGACCGGGCTCAGATGCGCGGGAACACCGGCGGGTGGACCTTGGCCATCTGCTCGAGCACCCGCACGACCTGGCAGGAGTAACCGAACTCGTTGTCGTACCAGACGTAGAGGATGCAGCGATCGCCGGCGGTGATCGTCGCGCGCCCGTCGACGATGCCCGCGTGGCGGTTGCCCACGAAGTCGGTGGAGACGACCTCGGGGCTGTCGACGAAGTCCAGCTGCTTGTGCATCTCGCCGTACAGCGAGGTCTGCCGGAGGTAGTCGTTGAGGGCGTCGACCTCGACGGGCGTCTTCAGCGTGAGGTTGAGGATGGCCATCGAGACGTTCGGGGTGGGCACGCGGATCGCGTTGCCGGTGAGCAGGCCCTCGAGCTCGGGCAGCGCCTTGGCCACGGCCTTGGCGGCGCCGGTCTCGGTGAGCACCATGTTCAGGGCGGCGGAGCGGCCGCGGCGCTCGCCCTTGTGGAAGTTGTCGGTGAGGTTCTGGTCGTTGGTGAAGGAGTGGACCGTCTCGATGTGCCCGCCGACGATGCCGTACTCGTCGTTGACGGCCTTGAGCGTCGGGACGATCGCGTTCGTCGTGCAGGACGCGGCGGAGACCACGCGGTCGTCGTCGCCGATCATCGCGTCGTTGATGCCCGTGACGATGTTGGGCACCGAGCCCTTGCCCGGGGCGGTGAGCAGCACCCGGGAGACGCCGGGGCACTGCAGGTGCTGGGACAGGCCCTCCTCGTCGCGCCACCGACCGGTGTTGTCGACGACGATCGCGTCGGAGATGCCGTACTGCGTGTAGTCGACCGTGGTCGGGTCGTCGGAGTAGATGACCTGGATGAGGGTCCCGTTGGCCAGGATCGTGTTCTTCTCCTCGTCGACAGTGAGCGTGCCGTCGAAGGAGCCGTGCACGGAGTCGCGGCGCAGCAGACTGGCACGCTTGACGAGGTCGTTGGCGGCACCCTTGCGCACGACGACGGCGCGCAGCCGCAGACCGTGCCCGGCACCGGCGTGCTCGATGAGGATGCGCGCCAGGAGCCGCCCGATGCGCCCGAAGCCGTAGAGGACGACGTCGGTGGTCCCCTGCCCCTCGCCGTCGCCCCCACCGATGACATCGGCGAGCTCGCCGCGCAGGAAGTCCTCGAGGGGCACGTCGTCGCCGGTCTCCAGACGACGCCTGTGCAGGCGCGCGATGTCCACCGACGCGGGACCGAGGTCGAGGGTCGCCAGGGCCTGCAGCACCGGGAGGGTGTCGTCCACCGTCATCTCGACGTCGACGCGACGCGTGAACCGGTGGGCCTTGAGGATGTCCGTCGGCGACTGGCCGAGGAGCGTGCGCCCGTGGATCGAGGTGACCACGCCGTTCTCCCGGTAGAGGCGTCCCACCAGGGGGATCATGGCCTCCGCCTTGGCCTGCCGGTCGGCCCAGTCGGACAGGTGGTCGTCAGCGGTGGTGCTCGTCTGGTGCATCGTCGTCATGGGGCCCGAGAATAGCCGCGGGCCGGGCCCGATCCGTCCTCGGGTCAGTTCCCGGACGACGGCCGGGCGAAGGGGGGCCGACCCCGTCAGTGGGGGGTCGTCACCGTGAAGAGCGCCTGCTGCTTGGGCGCCCCGTTGCAGGTGAGGACGTGGGCCTCGCTCATCGTGCGGGTCACCAGACGGCTGTGGAGGGAGCCGCCCAGGTCGACGTCCACGCGCCACGTGCCCGAGCCGAGGTCGGTGGAGGTCGGCTCGGCGACGTCCGCGAGCCGGGCGCCCGGCACCGCGCCGAGCACATCGTGCACGGCCACCTGGACGACCGGGGCCCAGCAGCTGCGGCCGCGCCAGCGCTCGAGGTCGACCCGGCCGTCGAAGTGGTCCAGGACCACCCGCGGGGCGCTGCCGCCGTCGAGCTGGCCGTACATCGAGCCCTCGGGCAGCAGGGCGGTGTTGCCGGCGAAGCGGTCCCCGCCGAGGTGGGTCGTCTCCCAGACGGCACCGGGCAGGGCGTCGTCGAGCACGGCCGCCACGACCCGCCCGTCGATGGCGCAGCAGACGTCCTTGCGGGCGTGCGTGCACACGAGGACGAGGGGCTCCTCGGTCGGGTCGGGCAGGTCGTCGAAGCGTCCGGCGAGCTCGACGAGGTCCTGGGGCGTCCGCCAGGTGGAGCGGCCGATGAGGCCGCGCCGCACGTCGACGAGGAAGACCGGCTGCAACCCGTCCGCCTCGACGAGCGGGCCCTCGAGCCGGCCGTGCCGCCGCACCAGCTGCAGGCGGGCGCCGAAGCGGTTCAGCTCGGCGGACAGCTCCCCGGCCACCTCGGTCAACGGGTCGGCCTCGATGGGCTTCGCCGGCCACGGCCCGGAGTGTCCGACGACGAACCAGTAGGGGGCGGGCACCGCCGTCCCGACGGGCACGTCCCCTCGCTCGCGGGCGGCGAGCGAGCACCGGAAGCGGGAGTCGGCGGGAGTGCTCACGAGATCGACCCTAAACCGGCGCCCGGGAGCCCGCGCAGGGTCCCCACTCCGGCGAGCAGCAGTCGGCGGGCGAGCGCGTCACCGAGGTCGACGGACTCGCCGTCGAGCCAGCGGCCCACGATGCGCGCCTCCTCCTCGTCCAGCCGCAGTCGTCCGGCCCGGGAGATGAGCAGGGGCGCGTCGCCGGAGTGCTCGATCCGTGCCGCGAGGTGCGGCCGCGGACGCAGGCGCTCGCCCAGCGCCTCGTCGGCGGCGGCCACGCTCGCGACCGGGGGGACCGGCGCGGGTCGTTGGCCTGCCCGGTGGCGTGCCGCCAGGGCGCGGGCCACCCGGTGCGCGTCGACGTCGGCCAGGGCGTCGAGGAGCGCGGTGCGCACCTGCTCCACCTCCTCCCCGATGGCGTCCGCATCACCGACGTCCACCCCGGGCGGCAGGGAGGTGCGCTGCTCCGCTCGGGCGAGGACCTCCCTTCGTGCCTGGTCGAGGAGGGCCTCGGCGAGGTGTCCGCGGTGCCACACGTGCACCCCGACGGTCACGTGCGTGCTCACCCCACCCAGCGCGGTGGCGGCGTGGAGCCAGCCGCGCGGGACGTAGAGGGTGTCGCCCGGGCGCAGGGTGACCTCGAGGTGGGGGCGGTCCGACGCGACGTCGGCGATCGCCTCGGCGCGCTCCTGCCACGGTTGGTCGCGAAGGGGGTGGGTCAGCACCGGCGGGTACAGGCGCCACTGCTTCTCCCCCGCGATCTGCAGGACGAAGACGTCGTGGACGTCGTAGTGCGCGGAGAAACCGGTGCTCTGCGCGGGGGTGACATAGGCGTTGACCTGCACCGGGTGCCCGAGGTCGGCGGCGAGCTGCTGCGAGAAGTCCAGCAGGGGCGGATGCGTGCGGTGCAGCCCCTGCAGGACGAGGGTGTGACCCTCGGCGAAGAGACGCAGCAGGGCGGTGTCGTCGAGCTGGTCGCTGATCGCCGCGCCGACTCCCCCACCGCGGGTGAAGTCGGCGTCGGGCAGCGTCCGCCCGTCCCGTGCCACCCGCAGGAAGGGGGTGCGCAGCCCGCGGCGGGAGAGCAGGTCGTCCACGTCGTCGGTGCCGAGCAGATCGGCGAAGGGGGTCGGCAGGGCCGCCGCAGGCACGTGCCGGGGCTCCCGGCCCCAGATCTGCGCCAGCTGGTCCGGGTCGAGGTCGGTGATGCGACGGAGACCGGTGCACCGCGTCGATGCACCGGTCCCGGGGGTGTCGTTCACTCAGGCACTGCCGTCGGCGCCACCGTCACCGGCAGCACCATCGGCGCCACCGTCGCCAGCAGCACCGTCAGCACCGCCGTCGCCAGCAGCACCGTCAGCACCGCCGTCGCCAGCAGCACCATCGGCGCCACCATCACCGGCACCACCGTCAGCACCGCCGTCGCCAGCAGCACCATCGGCGCCACCGTCACCAGCACCACCACCGGCGCCGCCGTCACCGGCACCACCGTCAGCGCCGCCGTCACCGGCTCCACCATCGGCGCCGCCGTCACCACCGGCAGTGAGCGGCTGATCAGTCGGCATCCCACCGATCGTGTCGTCGGACAGGTCCGGAGTGTCCTGCGGAGGCTGCGTCATGGTGCTTCTCCTTCTGCTCTCGGCGGACGGTACGGATGCACCGTCGTCACCCCCATGTCTACCCACGCGACGCCCCCGGCAAAAGCCCCGGGAGCCCTTGGTCCGCAAAGGGCCTGTCCGGCAACGACTACTGTCGTGTCATGACTTCCCCCTCCGACCGGCGCGAGTACGACATCGTCCTCGTCGGCGCGACCGGTTTCGTCGGACGCCTCACGGCGGCCCATCTGCGCGACCACGCGCCCGAAGGCATGCGCATCGCGCTCGCCGGGCGCTCCCGGCCCAAGCTCGACGCCGTCGCGGCCGAGCTGGGCGGCCCCGCCGCATCGTGGCCCCGGCTGATCATCGACGTCAACGACCCTGCAGCCTGTGCCGACGTCGCCCGCGCCACCCGCGTGCTCGTCACCACCGTCGGGCCCTACGCCAAGTACGGCTACGAGCTGGTCAAGGCCTGCGCGGTGGCCGGCACCCACTACGCGGACCTGACCGGCGAGGTCCTCTTCGTCCGCGACACGAGCGAGGCCTTCCACGATGTCGCCCACCGCAGCGGAGCCCGGATCGTCCACTCCTGCGGCTTCGACTCCATCCCCTCTGACCTCGGGGTCCTCGAGACCGCGCGGGTGGCCGCCGAGGAGGGCGCCGGGGAGCTGACCGACACGGTCCTCTACGTGCGCAGCCTCAAGGGCGGTCTCTCCGGCGGGACCATCGACTCGATGCGCCAGCAGGCGATCGCCGCACGCGAGTCCCTCGAGGCGCGCCGCGCGATGACCGACCCCTACGGGCTCAGCCCCGACCGTGCCGCCGAGCCGACCCGCGCCGAGCGGGCCGAGGTCGGGATGGAGGAGGCCCCTCAGGGACGGCTGAGGCGCTTCGGTTCCCGTCTGCCCGTGCGCCGCACGGACGACGGCCACTGGACCGGCCCCTTCGTCATGGCCTCGTACAACACGCGCGTCGTGCGCCGCAGCAACGCCCTCCTGGACTGGCGGTACGGCCGGGCCTTCCGCTACCACGAGGTGAGCGACTTCGGGACGCGCCGGTCCGCCCCCTTCGCCGCCACCGGCATGACCGCCGGGCTGCTCGGCCTCGTCGGCGGCATGTCCTTCAGGCCGACCCGGGCGCTCCTGGCCAAGGCACTCCCGTCACCGGGCGAGGGCCCCGACGAGGAGTCGCGGGCGAACGGGCGCTTCCGGATGGAGGTCATCGCCACGACGACGAGCGGCGAGCGCTACGCGACCACCGTCGCGGCCGACGCCGACCCCGGCTACAGCGGCACGGCGATCATGCTCGGGCAGTCGGCCCTGAGCCTCGCCGAGGACGACCTCACGAGCGAAGGGGGCGTGCTCACCCCCGCGGTCGCGCTCGGCTCCGCGCTCGTGGGCCGCCTGCGCGAGCACGACTTCGTCATCGAGACCCACCGCGTGGTCTGACCGCGCATGACGCGCTGGCCAGCGGGTACCGGTCGACCATGATCGGATTCCTCGTCGCCGGACTCATCATCGGCGCCCTCGCTCGGCTCATCAAGCCGGGGAAGCAGAACCTGGGCATCCTGGCCACGCTCGGCCTGGGACTGGTCGGCTCACTGATCGGTGGCCTCATCGCCCAGTTCTTCGGCACCGGCAGCATCTGGGAGCTCAACGTCCTCGGCTTCGTCCTCGCCGTGATCTCCGCCGTGCTCCTCATCGGCGTCGCGGAGTCGATGGTGGGTGGGCGCAGGGCACGCCACTGAGGCCCGCCCGGATCCCACCCCGCGCTCAGCCGTCGAGGCGGGCCCGGGGCACCGGGTCGTCCGTGCCCTCGAGGCGCACGTCGCGGTGCCACGACTCGGTGCGGTACCGCGTGGACCACCCCATCGACTCGTAGAGACCGTCGGCTCCGGTGGGGCTGTCCGCGTCGACCTCGAGGGAGACGCGGTTGCGGCCGCGCCGGGCGGTGTCGGCGAGGACCGTGTGCAGCAGCGCCTTGGCCACACCGCGCCCGCGCGCCAGGCGGTGGACGCCGATGTAGTCGATGTAGGTGCCCTCGGCCCCGCTCTCGTCGGGCGGCAGCACGAGCGCCGCGACGGCGCCCCCGGGGACCCACTGGCCGTCGACGTCGATGTCGGCGATCCACCAGTGGTCCCAGCGGTGGCCGGGAGCCTCGCGCAGCCGGGCGAGGAACTCCGGGAAGGACTCCCGGTAGGAGTTGAAGTGGTCCGCGAAGGACTCCTCGATCATCCGGTAGACCGACTGCAGGTCGGCCGCCACCGGGGTCCCGTCCTCGCGCTTGGCGATCCGACGGGCGACGACGCCCTCACGACGGTGGGTCTCGACGAGGTACTCGTCGCGCGGCTGGCGGTCCCGGGTCATCTGCAGCCAGGTGCGGGCGAGGCGGTAGCCGGCGGGCTCGAGCAACGAGCGCAGCCGGTCGTCGGCCTCGTGCACGGAGACGTCGAGCCGGGTGCCGCCGAGCCCCCGTCCGCGCGCGATGGCCAGGGCCACCCGCTCGGCCCAGCCGAGCAGGATGCGGGCGAGGTGCTGCTCCTGCTCGCGGCTGAGCTCGGGGTCGGCGGTGAGGTCGACATTCGTCCGTCCGGCGGCGCGGTCGTGGACCCTGGCCCACACGCGGATGCGCCCCTCGGGGTCGAGCACGACGACCTGGCGGCGGGTCCAGGCGCCCTGCCCGACGGCCTCACCGGCGACGACGTCCGACTCGACGGTGCCCGAGCCCTCGACCTCGTGCTTCTCCGCGAGGACGAGGTCGACGATCTCCTCGACGTCGCCCTCCTCCGGCGCGCGGCTCGTCCAGCCCCCGGGCAGCCCCTGCGGGACGATCGGGAGGAAGCCGGCTTGCGCATCCTCCGTCATCGCACGACCTTCCGGCTGCGCGGCAGGTACTCGGGCGCCCGACCCCTGACATTGGCCTGGCGGGCACGCTGGGTGTTCGGACCGAAGAGCAGCCCCAGCTGCTCGATGCGCTCCTGCGCGAACGTCGCCCGTGGGCCCTTGTGCCACGTGCCGTCGAAGAGGCGCTTGGTGCTGGCGAGCGCGTCCGGCGAGCGCTCGGACAGCTGGGCGGCCAACGCCGTCGCGGTGGCGACGGGGTCGAGCGCCAGGTCGGTGACCAGGCCGAGCTCCTTGGCCCGCTCCCCGGAGAACTTCTCCGCCGTCATCGTCAGCTTCTTGGCGACGTCGATGCCGACGAGCTGGGAGAGGGCGTGCACGCCCGACATGTCCGGGATGATCCCCCACTTGCCCTCGAGGACCGACCAGGTCGCCTCGGGGTGGGAGATGCGGAAGTCGGCCGCGAGTGCGATCTGCAGGCCACCACCGAGGCAGTGGCCGTCCACGGCGGCGATGACGGGGACCGGGATGCGACGCAGCGCCCACGCCGCTTCCTGGAAGGTGTTGGTCCCACGCCACGGGCGGGGGACGAATCGGGAGAAGATCCCCTTCTGGTCCTGCATCGCCGAGCCGAAGTCGAGCCCGGCGCAGAAGGAGTCGCCCTCCCCCGAGACGATGACCGCGCGCAGGCGACGGTCGGCGCGCAGCCTGTGGGCCGTCGCCGCCAGGTCGTCGAGCATCTCCAGGGTGAGCGCGTTGAGCTTGTCGGGCCGGGCCAGGCGCAGGTGCGCGACACCGTCCTCGATCGTGGTCGTGACGTGGCGAGGCATGCGCCCCAGTTTAGGTGTCCGCGATCGCGGCGAGGAGTTCCGTCAGGATCTGGGCGGTCTCGGCGGCGGTCTCGGACGACCCGGAGACGAGGACACCGTTGCCGTCCACGACGCCCACGCACTGGTGGTTCGCGCTGGTGCTCAGCTTGCCGCAGGTGATGTCCCCGTGCTTGGAGGTGTCCTCCCAGATCCGGTCGTAGAAGCCGTCGACCTGGTCGCGGGGGATGGCGACGACACTCAGCGCCTCGTCATCGCCCTTCCGGTAGATCGCCAGGGTGTCAGTAGCGCTGTCGCTCTTGGTCCACTCGCCGAAGGAGTCCGGGAAGGCCACCGACGGGATCGCTCCGGTGGTGGACGGGGGCGAGGACGTCGGCGAGGCCGCGGTGGAGCTGGTGTCCGGGGAGGTGCTCGTCGTGCTGCTGGCGCTGCTCGAGGACGAGGTGGTGCTCGAGGTGGTCGTGCTCGACGTGGTCGAGGTGGTCGAGGAGGTCGACGTGCTGCTCGTGCTGCTCGTGCTGCTCGGGGCGGACGTGGCCTCCGAGGACGGGCTCGTCACCGACTCCGTCGCACCGCTGTCGTCGTCGTCCCTGGCCACCAAGAAGCCCCCGATGCAGCACAGGAGGACCACGACGAGCACGATGCCGCCGGCGATCCCGACGATGACCCCGGTGGTGAGCCCCTTGCGCGGGGGCGGCTGCGGGTCCGGCCGCTCCTCGTGCCACGACCCACCGGGCGGCTGCCCACCGCCCCATCCGCCGGAGGGCGGGGTCGGGGTGGAACCGGTGGGTGGGTACGCCATGACATGCATGGTCACACAGGACGCGACGCGTCGGTGGCACCTCCCTGTGCCGGTGCCGCGTGTCCACCGGCCGACATGACGACGCAGGCGGGACTCTCCCCTGCTGAGTCCCACCTGCGTCTGCCGTGACCCCCCTGCGAGCCACGGGCCGGTGGTGGCGGGCGATTCCCCTGTCGCCTGCCTCCACACCACAACCTATGGCCCAGGTCATGAGGAGGTCGATGGGGAGAATTACCCATGTCCTCCGGGGGTTCCCCGGAGGGTGCGAGGGGGGGGCGCGGCCCCCTGGGGGCACCGCGGTCGTCAGTTGCTCTCGAGGAGCGCCTTGAGCCGCTGGAGGGTCCCGGCCATGCCCTCCGTGAGCTCACGGTCGAAGTCGGCGACGCCGCCGAGGACCCTCTCCTGCAGGAGGCGCGAGACCTTCGTCGTGCCATTCGGGGCCTCGCGGCGGTGGACCACCCGGGTGCCGGTGTCCGTCGGCTCCATCTCGAAGGACCAGGTGCTCGCGTTGTCCTTGATGCGGAAGGCGTAGTCGCGCATCGGCTCGAAGCGCACGACCTTCGCCCGGGTCGGCCACACGAGCGGGCCCCGGCGGTTGATGTTGACCGTACGGGTGCCGAGCCCGACCGGTGCGGAGCCGACGACGTGGGTGCGCATCACCTGGTCGCTGAGGCCCCCCAGCGCGCGCGGGTCGGTGATCACGGCCCACACGGCCTCCGGCGGTGCGGCGATCTCGGTCTCTGTCTCGAGCAGCGGTGCGTTCATGGTGGTCATGCGTCGACCCTATGCACGGACCCCGCTCCACGGGGGGTGGTCGTGACCGGCCCCACCACCGTGGAGCGGTGGGTCCGTGCACGTCGAGCGATGCCACGAGGACACCGACGCTGGGGGAGGATGTGCGGCGTGCCCCTCCCTTCGCCCTCCCCGGTCGACCGTGGTCGACCGACCGCCCTCGCACTGGCGGTCCTCGTGCTCGGCGGCATCGGGATCGGGACCACCGAGTTCGTGACCATGGGGCTGCTCCCGGAGATCGCCGAGGGCATCGACACCTCGATCCCCCGGGCCGGGCACACCATCTCCGCGTACGCCATCGGCGTGGTCGTCGGCGCTCCCACGATCGCGGTGCTCGGCAACCGGCTGCCGCGGCGGGAGCTGCTCGTGGCGCTGATGCTGCTCTTCGCGCTGGGCAACGCCGCGAGCGCCCTCGCCCCCGGCTACGGCACGCTCATGCTCTCCCGCCTCCTCGCCGGGATCCCGCACGGCGCCTTCTTCGGCATCGCCTCGATCGTCGCCTTCGACATCGTCGCGCCCGGCCGCGGCGGGTGGGCGGTCAGCCGGATCATGCTCGGCATCCCCATCGCCAACGTCGCCGGCGTGCCCCTGGCGACCTGGTTGGGGCAGCAGGCCGGCTGGCGCTCGGCGTACTGGCTCGTCGCGGCCATCGGCCTGCTCACCGCGGTACTCGTCGGCCTCCTCGTGCCCCACCAGCCGGGCGATCGGGAGGCGCGGATGCGCAGCGAGCTCGCCGCCTTCCTCGACTCGCAGGTCTGGCTGACCCTGCTCATCGGGGCCATCGGCTTCGGCGGTGTCTTCGCGATGTACTCCTACATCTCCCCGATCCTGCGCAACCAGACCGGGCTGCCCGCGGACGCCGTCCCGATCTACCTCTTCGTCTACGGCATCGGCGGGTTGCTCGGCACGATCGTCGCCGGGCGCCTCGTCGACCGCTCGGTGCTGCACACCCTCGTGTGGTCGACGGTCGCGACGGGGGCGAGCCTGGCCGCCTTCGCGTGGGCCGCCGACTCGGCGATCCCCGCCGGCATCGTCCTGCTCCTCGTGTGCATCTCCGTCTCGGCCTTCGTCCTCGCGCTCCAGCTGCGGCTGATGGAGGTCGCCGGCAGGGCGCGCACCCTCGGCGCCGCCGGCAACCACGCCGCGCTGAACATCGCCAACGCCCTCGGCGCGTGGCTCGGTGGCGTCGTTCTCGCCGCCGGGTGGGGTTGGCGCGCACCGTCACTCGTCGGCGCCGGCCTCTCCCTCGCGGGACTGGTCATCCTGCTTCTCTCGCTACGGATCCACCGCGGCCGCACCACCCTCGACTGAGCCTCCCCCCTTCGCAACTGCTTAGGCTCCTGCGACACCTTGGTCGCAACTGCTTAGGCTCTTGCGAGACCCTCCTCGCAACTGCTTGGGCTCCCGCGCGATCCCGGGCGGCGCTCCCCCATGGCGCAGAGGCAGAATGCGCGCATGACCCATCCCGACATCAGGCCCGCGACCCCTGCCGACCTGCCGGACATCCTGCGGCTCGTCCGGGAGCTCGCCGTCTACGAGAGGGAGCCGGACGCCGTCGAGGCGACCGAGGCGGACTTCGCGGCCGTCCTCTTCCCCTCCGAGGGCACTCCGACGGCCTTCTGCCACGTCGTCGAGGCGGATGAGGAAGGGGGCCGTCGCGTCGTCGGAATGGCGCTGTGGTTCCTCACCTTCTCCACCTGGACGGGGCAGCAGGGCATCCACCTCGAGGACCTCTTCGTCGAGCCGGAGCACCGCGGGTCCGGCCTCGGCAAGGCGCTGCTGCTGCACCTCGCGCAGATCGCCACGGAGCGCGGGTACCGCAGGGTGGAGTGGACGGTGCTGCGGTGGAACGAACCGGCCATCGCCTTCTACGAGTCGCTCGGTGCGACGCCGCAGGTCGAGTGGGAGACCTACCGCCTCGACGGGGACGCGTTGACGCGTGTGGGCGCGCCGACGCCTACCGTGGCGGGATGACCCGCGAGAAGACCGTCTCCCACAGCGTCGTCATCGACGCCGACCCCCGGGCCGTCTACGCGGCCGTCAGCGACATCACCCAGATGGGTCGGTGGAGCCCGGAGAACCTCGGCGGCACCATCGAGCACGCAGCCGATCGCCCCGACGGGCTCACGGTCGGCACATCCTTCGTCGGCGCCAACCGCCGCGGCAAGGCGGAGTGGGTCACCGGGTGCGTCGTCACCGCCGCCGACCCGGGCCGACGCTTCACCTTCCGCGTGCACCGCATCGGTCTGCGCACGCCCCGGGTCCGGGCGAGGATCGCCACCTGGGACTACCGCTTCGAGTCCGTCGAGGAGGGGACCCGCGTCACCGAGACGTGGACCGACGACCGACCGTGGCCGGACGGTGTGGCACTGCTCTTCGACAAGGCCGCCACCGGCGGGAGCACCTTCGCGCAGTTCCAGACGAAGAACATCCGACGCACCCTCGACCGGCTGAAGAGCGAGCTCGAGGCCGATCACCGGACGGACCCCGCGCAGGGCTGAACCCCCTTCGCGTCCCGGGTCGGGTGGCCCCGCACCACGCGGGCGGCACCCTCTCCCGCCCGCGACGAACTGCGGTCGCGACCGCGCAGCGGAACCGCTGCGGACGCGCGGCGCCGTCGGTGCCATAGTGGGCGGGTTGCAGACGCCGCAAGGAGGCCACCGGTGATTCAGTACGTCCACATGTTCAGCGACGGCGACAGGGACCAGAAGGACCTGCTCGGCGGCAAGGGAGCCAACCTCGCCGAGATGGTGAAGCTGGGGCTACCCGTCCCGCCGGGCTTCACGATCACGACCGAGGCGTGCCGCGCCTACCTGTCCGAGGGACGCGTCCCGCCGGAGGTCCGCGTCGAGGTCACCCAGCGTCTGCGCGATGTCGAGGACCTCATCGGCCGCACCCTCGGCGACTCCGAGGAGCCGCTCCTGCTCTCGGTGCGCTCCGGTGCGAAGTTCTCCATGCCCGGGATGATGGACACCGTCCTCAACGTCGGCCTCAACGACGACACCGTGCACTCGCTGGCCTCCTTCTCCGGTGACGAGCGCTTCGCCTGGGACTCCTACCGCCGCCTGATCCAGATGTTCGGCAAGACCGTGCTGGACGTCGACTCCGAGAAGTTCTCCGACGTCCTCGACCGGCACAAGGAGGAGGCGGGCGTCACCGCCGACGTCGACCTCACCGCCGACCACCTCAAGCAGATCGTCGCCGAGTACAAGCAGATCGTCCAGGACGAGACCGGCGCCCCCTTCCCGCAGACGCCGCGCCGCCAGGTCGACCTGGCCATCGAGGCCGTCTTCCGCAGCTGGAACACCGAGCGGGCCAGCCTCTACCGCCGCCGCGAGCGCATCCCGGACGACCTCGGCACCGCCGTCAACGTCCAGGCCATGGTCTTCGGCAACCTCGGCGACACCTCCGGCACCGGCGTCTGCTTCACCCGCGACCCCTCCTCCGGCCACTCCGGCATCTACGGCGACTACCTGCCCAACGCGCAGGGAGAGGACGTCGTCGCCGGCATCCGCAACACCCTCGCGCTCACCGACCTCGAGGACCGCGACCCCTCCGTCTACCGCGAGCTGCGCACCGCGATGCGCCGCCTGGAGACGCACTACCGGGACCTTTGCGACATCGAATTCACCGTCGAGCGCGGCCGACTATGGATGCTGCAGACCCGCGTGGGCAAGCGCACCGCCGGCGCCGCCTTTCGCGTCGCGACCCAGCTGGTCGACGAGGACCTCATCACCATGGACGAGGCGCTCGAGCGGGTCACCGGTGAGCAGCTCAACCAGCTGCTCTTCCCGCAGTTCGACCGCGACGCCGAGCGCAGCCTCATCGCCGTCGGCATGGGCGCCTCGCCCGGTGCCGCCGTCGGCCGCGTCGCCTTCGACAACGCCAGCGCGGAGGCCGCCCAGGCCGGCGGTGACTCCGTGATCCTCGTGCGCCGGGAGACCTCCCCCGAGGACCTGCCCGGCATGATCGCCGCCGCCGGTGTCCTCACCGCCCGGGGCGGCAAGACCTCGCACGCGGCCGTCGTCGCCCGGGGCATGGGCAAGTGCGCGGTCGTCGGCGCCGAGGACCTCGTCGTCGACGTCGCCAAGAAGCAGATCCGCGTCGGCGAGCACGTCATCAACGAGGGCGACACGCTCGCCATCGACGGCAAGACCGGCGAGGTCTTCCTCGGTGACGTCCACGTCATCGACTCCCCCGTCATGACCTACATCTCCGAGGGCATCGACGCCGCGCTGGCGATCGCCGACGACGACGAGACCAAGGAGCTCATCGACGCCGTCGACCGGCTGCTCACCCACGCAGACGCGCGCCGTCGCCTGCGGGTGCGCGCCAACGCCGACACCGGCGCGGACGCCCAGCGCGCCCGCGACCGCGGCGCCGAGGGCATCGGCCTGTGCCGCACCGAGCACCAGTTCCTCGGGGACCGTCGTCACCAGATCGAGCGGGTCGTCCTGGCCGACACCGATGAGGAGCGCGACGCCGCCCTGGCGGAGCTGCTGCAGCCGCAGATCGCGGACTTCGTCGACCTGCTCACCGCGATGGACGGGCTCCCGACGACGATCCGGCTCATCGACCCGCCGCTGCACGAGTTCCTCCCCGACCTGACCGACCTCACCGTCAAGGTCGCGCTGGCCGAGGAGCGCGGCGAGACCGGCGAGGAGGTCGACCGGGCCCGCAAGCTGCTCGACGCCGTCCGCCAGATGCACGAGGCCAACCCGATGCTCGGCCTGCGCGGCGTGCGCCTCGGGCTGAAGATCCCGGGTCTCTTCGCGCTGCAGGTCCGAGCAATCGCCGAGGCCGTCGTGCGGCTGCGCGAGGAGGGCAAGGACCCCCAGCCGGAGATCATGGTCCCGCTCATCGGCTCCAACCGTGAGCTGGTCATCGTCCGCGCACAGGCGGAGAAGATCATCGCCGAGGTAGCCGAGGCGCACAACCAGTCCCTGGACCTGCCGATCGGCTGCATGATCGAGCTGCCGCGTGCGGCCCTGACGGCCAACCGCATCGCCCAGACGGCGGAGTTCATCTCCTTCGGCACCAACGACCTGACCCAGACGACGTGGGGCTTCTCCCGCGATGACGTCGAGACGGCGTTCTTCCCCAAGTACCTGGAGAACGGCGTGCTGACGATCTCCCCCTTCGAGACCCTCGACGCCCTCGGTGTCGGCGAGCTCGTGCGCATCGGCGTGGAGAAGGGCCGGGACACCAACCCCGACCTCAAGGCCGGTGTCTGCGGTGAGCACGGTGGCGACCCCGAGTCGATCCACTTCTTCCACAACGCAGGGCTGGACTACGTCAGCTGCTCGCCCTTCCGCGTGCCCGTCGCGCGCCTCGAGGCCGGCCGGGCGGTGGTCCTCACCGACGACGTGGGGACGAAGTAGTCGGGTCGCCGCACCTGCCTCCTGATTATCGGGTCACCCGATAAACCCCCGGTTCGCACGAGTTTCTTACTCAGGCGAACCGGGGGAAAGTCCAGCTGAGTCGCGCGGAACGGGGCAGTTCGCGCCCCGAGCCACATGACGAAGGGGGCTGCGCACCGTGCGGTGCGCAGCCCCCTTCGTCGATGGTCGGGTCAGACCCGGCCGGTCATGGCGAGAAGCAGGAAGACCAGGATCGCCGTCAGGACGACGGTGCCCAGAACCGCGCCGAGGACCGCGGTGCCACGCAGCAGGGTCCGCGGGCGCCACGCGGGACGGACGAACATGCTCTCGCTGGGATCGCGTGCGGGCACCCGTACCGTCAGCCGCACCGAGACCGCGACGACGACTGCGGGGACGAGGACCACCGGCACGAGCGGGATCGTCCCGGTCGACTCCTGCGTGAGCAGTTGGCTCCCCCAGGACCAGCCGTTGCCGCGCGTCGTCGTCACCCACGCCGACCTCACGACCAGCCAGGTCAGCAGGCCCGTCACCGGCACCAGGAGGACGGCCGCGACGAACCGAGCCCACCCCAGCCGACGCCACGCGCACCACGTCACGATCCACAGCCCGTGGACGAGGACGACTGCCGCGCACACGAGCACCACCCGGGTCCCTGCAACGGGATCCCAGTCGGCCGGGTCCATACCGAAGCCGCCGAGTGCCGCCCAGAGGGCCGCGGCCGCGAGGACGAAGGCGAGGCCGGCCCCGGCGGCGATGACGGCGATCGGTCTGAACACCTGCACGCCGATGACCCTAGCCGCGGCAATCCGATCGAACACGACGAAGGGCGCCGCACCGGGGATCCGGTGGCAGCGCCCGTGATGAGGGAGTGGGTCGGGCCGGCTGGCTCCTACCCCGGCAGTCGATCAGCGCGTGGAGAGCGAGGGGCGGAAGCGGTCACTCATCCGGTGGTCGTAGGGCGCGTGGTGGGCGTGCTGCTGGTCGTGCGCGGCCGCGCGGCGGGGGGCGTTCTTGCCGGGGGTCGCGGGGCGCAGGGCGTGCTTCGTGGTCATCCAGATCTTCTTCATGACCCCAACGGTGCTGTGATCAACTATCCTCCTCAAATTCAGAGTTTCGGCGGATCATCCAGTTTTTCTTCATGGTTGGTACGGTTCTTCGCATGGTCGATGCACATCGCGTGAGGATCTTCCTGTCCGTCATGGCCTCCGGCTCGGTCGCCGCCGCCGCGGAGCACCTGGGGATGTCCGCGTCCGCGGTGAGCCAGCAGATCGCGGCGCTGCAGAAGGAGACGCAACTCACACTCTTCACCCGCGACGGCCGCGGTATCGCTCCGACGCCGACGGCCCACACCCTCGCCCAGGAGAGCGAGCCGCTGATGTCGGAGCTCAAGCGCATCGACGCCGTCGTCGACGACCTGCGCGAGGGAGCGACCGGCTCGCTGGAGATCGGGTACTTCGCCTCGGCCGGGTATCGGTGGATGCCGCAGCTGGCCAAGCGGATCCAGACGAAGATGCCCGAGCTGACGCTGCGCATGGTGCTCACCGAGGGCTACCCCGTCGGCGAGTCACCGCCGGTGGACATCGACGTCGTGCCGGCCGACCCGACGACCTCAGTGCGCCCGGGTCACCTCGTGACGCCCCTGATGACCGACCACTTCGTCGCGCTCGTGCACTCCGACCACCGGCTGGCCGGCCGGCGACGCGTGGAGATGTCCGAGCTCGCCGACGAGAAGTGGATCAGCAACGACATCTCCGCAGGGATCACCCAGGACATGGTCGACCGGGCCTGTCGCGCAGCGGGATTCCGTCCCCGCTACACGGTCGAGGCGCAGGACCACCACACGGCGACGGCCTTCGTCGCGGCCGGCATCGGCATCACGGTGCTCCCGGACCTGGCGACCCGTTCGCTGCCGAGGACCGTCAGGCGGCTGCGCCTGACCAAACCCAACCCGGTCCGCGACATCGTCGCCCTCACCGCTCCGGTGGCCCGGACAAACGAGGCGGCGAAGCTGGCCGTCGACCTGCTCCAGCAGATCGCCGCCGCGAGCGCCCGGCAGCGGTAACGGGCCGGCCGGGGCCAAGCCAGCTCAGGCATCCGACTCGGCACGCCAGGAGCGCTCGATCAGCTCGCGAAGCACCCCCTGGTCGATGTCGGACATCCGCTTGACGTAGACGCACCCCTTGCCGATGGAGTGCTTGCCCAAGCGATCGAGCAGGTCCTCGTTGGACCCGTAGAACGTGAGCCCGTACAGCGTCAGGGCCGCCTTGCGCGGGGCCAGCCCGACGCGGAACCACTCCCGCTCCTTGCCGTCGGCGGTCGTGTACGGCTGGGTGCCGAAGCCGATCATCGACGGCCCCCAGACGACCGGCTCGGCCCCCGTCACCTCGCGCATGAGCGCGAGCGCCTCCCGCGCGTCCGTGCGCCGACGCTCGTCGGCCACCGCAGCGATGACCTCGTCGGCCGAGGCATCGGTGGGCTTGGTCTTGCGATCCTGTCTCTGGGTCATGCGGTCGACACTATGCGTCCGCGCACCGCGGGAGTAGCGTCTCTCCGTAGGGGGCGAGGGAGGCCACGATGGACGACGACCCCGTGCTGCTGCTCGCCACCACCGACCCGGTGACGCGCGAGGTCATCGGGGCCGAGCTGCGGCGGCGCTACGGCGGGGACTACGAGGTCGTCGTCTGCGCCGATTACGCACACGCCAGTGCGGTCCTGGAGGGGTTGCGACGCTGGGGACGCCAGGTCGCCCTCGTCATCGGCTGCTACGGACCGGACGACCGGGAGGGGCTGGCCTTCCTGCGGCGGGCCTACGCCGTCCAGCCGTCCGCGAAGCGGGCCGTCGCCGTCATCTGGGGTGACTTCGCGAGCGCCTCTACGGTGTTCTCGGCCATCTCGCACGGGCACGCCGAGTTCTCGCTGCTGCGGCCCGAGCGCGCCCGCGACGAGGAGTTCCACGGCGCCGTCACCGACGCGCTCGACGACTGGCACCTGGCGCAGGGCATCGGCTTCGAGGCCGTGCGCCTGATCGGGGAGCAACGCGATGAGCGGACCCACTCCCTTCGCGACTCGTTCGGCCGCAACCACATCCCGGTCGCATTCCACCCTGTCGGCACCGAGGCGACCCAACGGATGCTCGCCGGGCTCGGCCTCGACGACCCTGCACTCCCGGTGGTGGTGCTGACCTTCACCTCGCCGCCGACGACCCTGGTCGACCCGACCGACCTGGAGATCGCGGACGCGTTCGGGCTCGTCCAGCCGGTGTCCGCCGACCACCTCTACGACGTGGTGGTCGTCGGCGCGGGGCCCTCCGGCCTCGCGGCCGCCGTCTACTCATCGTCCGAGGGTCTCTCGACGCTCGTCATCGAGCAGCAGGCGGTCGGTGGCCAGGCCGCCACCAGCTCACTCATCCGCAACTACCCCGGCTTCTCGCGCGGCGTGAGCGGCGCGCACCTCGCCTACCGCTCCTTCCAGCAGGCGTGGGCCTTTGGCACCGAGTACTCCTTCATGCGCCAGGTCGTGGCCCTCGAGACCGATGGCGACGTCCTGACGGTGTCGATGTCCGACGGCAGCCGGGCCCGCGGGCGCACCGTCGTCATCGCCACCGGCGTCGACTACCGCCGACTGGACGTGCCCGAGCTGGAGGCTCTGATCGGCCGCGGTGTCTACTACGGGGCCGCGGTCGCCGAGGCGCCGTCGATGACGGGTCAGGAGGTGTACGTCGTCGGCGGTGGCAACTCCGCGGGGCAGGCTGCCCTGCACCTCGCCCGGTATGCCGCGCGGGTGACACTGCTGGTGCGCGGCCCGTCCCTGGCAGCGAGCATGTCGGACTACCTGATCGGTCAGCTCGAGGAGACTGAGAACGTCACCATCCGCTATCGAGCGAGCGTGCGTGGAGGATGGACGGCCGAGGGGTGCCTGGCCGGGCTGACCGTGGGCGACCCGCACGGGGGTGAAGGGGAGGACCTGCCGGCCGGCGGCCTGTTCATCCTGATCGGGTCGATGCCGCGCACGTCGTGGCTGCCCGACGAGCTGCTGCGCGACGAGGCCGGCTTCGTGCGTACCGGTCCGGACACCCTGGCTGCGGAGGGTGCTGCCCGCGGCGAGCCCCCGCTGCCCCTCGAGACGAGCATGTCCGGCGTCTTCGCGGTGGGTGACGTCCGGGCCGGCTCGATCAAGCGCGTCGCCACGGCCGTGGGCGACGGCGCGACCGTGATCGCCCTCGTCCACGGCCACCTAGCGGCCCATCCGCGGCCATGAGACGCACCGACCACGACGTCGAGGTCACCCGCCCGATGCGGGCGATCCTGGTGGTGGCCGCGGTGCTGGTGTTCCTCGCAGGCCTCCAGCTCTACGTCTTCCCCCTGCGGACGGCCGACTGGTTCGCCTGGACCGTCGAGCCGCCGATGACCGCGGTCTTCCTCGGCGGGGCCTACTGGTCCAGCGCGGTGCTGGAGGTCGCCGGCGCCCGGTCTCCCGGATGGGGCCGCGCACGGCTGACGGTCTGGACGGTCCTGATCTTCACCACGCTGACCCTGGTGGTGACGCTCGTCCACCTCGACCGCTTCCACCTCGGCGACGAGCACCCCACGAGCGCCCAGCTCGTGACGTGGGGCTGGCTCGCGATCTACGCCGTCGTCCCCGTGGCGATGGTGATCGCCGCCGGACTGCAGGCGGCGGCGCGCAGGACGGCCACCCAACTGCCCACCAGGGTGCGACGGCCGCTCCCGACCGGCCTGCGGCTGCTCCTGGCCGTCCTGGCCGTGGTCCTGCTCGCGGCGGGGGCAGCACTGTTGCTGGCCCCTGATCCTGCCTCCGCGATGTGGCCCTGGCCCTTCACCCCCCTCACCGCCCGGGCGGGCGGCGCCTGGCTGGTCGGCCTCGGCTGGGCGGCCGGCCACGCCGGCCTGATCGACGACGCCGGCTGGGTGCGACCGCTCGGCCTGACCGGGGTCACGTTCGTGGTGCTCCAGGCGGTGGCCCTGGTCCGCTACGGCGATGCGTTGGACTGGCCGAGCGCGCAGGCAGCCTGCTTCCTCGTGGTCCTGGCCGCGATCGGCCTGGCCTCGATCTGGATCCTGGCCCTGGCCCGTCGGGGCGCGGTCGGGGCGGAGGCCACAGCGGGGCCACGCACCACCTGAGGCGCCGCCCGACCCCGTGCGTTCGAAACGCTGAGGCACGTCGGGACGAGCCCCGGATCGCGACCGTCCTCCTAGACTGGCTCGAGGAGGGTGCAGCACCTATGCCAGACAACGGATCCGCGACCCGCCCGCTCCGGGTGGCGATCATCGGCTCGGGACCATCGGGGCTCTACGCTGCCGAGGCCCTGACCAGGCACGACGAGGTCGAGGTCAGCATCGACGTCTTCGACCGGCTGCCGGCCCCCTTCGGGCTCGCCCGCTACGGGGTCGCCCCTGACCACCTGGCACTGCGCTCGGTGCGCAACACCCTCGAGACCGTGCTCGACGACCCTGCCGTGCGGCTGCTGGCCAATGTCGAGGTCGGCACGGACATCAGCGTCGAGGAGCTGCACCGGTTCTACGACGCGATCGTCTTCACCTACGGCGCGGCGACGGACCAGCGTCTGGAGATCCCGGGCGAGGACCTCGACGGCACCATCTCCGCCACGGAGCTCGTCAACTGGTACTGCGGTCACCCGGACGCTGCGGGCGAGCGCGTGGAGGCAGCGATCACGGCGGCGACGTCCGCCGTGGTCATCGGTGTCGGCAACGTCGCCGTCGACGTGACGCGCGTGCTGAGTAAGACCGCTCCCGAGCTCGACCACACGGACATGCCCCAGCACGTGCTCGACCTGCTGGCGGCGACCAGCATCACGAGCATCACCGTGCTCGGTCGCCGCGGCCCGGCCCAGGCCGCCTTCACGACCAAGGAGCTCAAGGAGCTCGGGGAGCTCGCCGACGCCGACGTGCTCGTCGATGCGCACGACCTCGCGCTCGACCCGGTCAGCGAGGCCGACATCGAGGGTGAGCGACGCCGGGAGCGCAACATGGAGGTCTTGGAGGAGTGGTCCACGAGGACGCCGGCCCGGGGCCGCCGCACGATCCGGCTGCGCTTCTTCTCCCAGCCGGTCGAGATCACCGGACCGGACAGGGTCACCGGGGTCCGTGTCGAGCGCACCCGGCTCGACGCCGACGGCTCACTGCACGGGACCGGTGAGTACACGACGATCGACGCCGACCTGGTCGTGCGCTCGGTGGGGTACCAGGGGATGCCGCTGGCCGGTGTCCCCTTCGACGAGGCCCGCGGTGTCGTCCCCCACGCCGAGGGCCGCGTCGTCGACGACGGGACCGTCGTCCCCGGGGAGTACGTCGCCGGCTGGATCAAGCGCGGACCGACCGGCATCATCGGGACGAACAAGAAGGACGCCACCGCGACGGTGCGCTCGCTCCTCGCCGACGCGGCGCAGCTCCCGCGTGCGGCCCAACCCGATCCGGATGCGGTGACGACCCACCTGTCGGAGCGCGGCGTCCGCTACGTCGACGTCGACGGATGGCACGCGATCGACGCCGCCGAGATCGCGCTCGGGGAGTCGAAGGGCCGCCCCCGGACCACCCTGCACGACCGGGAAGCGCTCCTGGAGTCGGCGCGGCGGGGCGTTCGCGACTGACGCGAAGCACCGGACCGTGTGGACGCCCGCTCAGCGAGCGACCTCACCGCAGGTCGTGGTGCACCCAGACATTCGGCTCGATGTAGACCCCGTGGTTGTTCGCGACGTCGACGTGGACGGGCGAGAGACCCCCTTCGACATCGACGAGACCGTCGGTGTCGAAGGGCAGCCCGGTCCACTCCCGCCACTGCGCGAGCGTGCCGGGGATGACCATCGACAGCGGCGCCACACCGATGATCCGGCCGCCCAGACGCGCGTGCACCCGCAGCCACGGGTCGGCCGGCAGACCGTCCTCGCGCACCCGGCGGGCGTACTCGTCCGCGGGCGTGCGCGGTTCGAGCGCCTTGCGCGTCGGCCTGACGGGCCCGACGAGGTCACGCGTCCCCAGCTCGGCGAAGCGCTGGCGCGCCTCGAGGAGCAACGGCCCGCTCAGCCCCTGACCACGCCGCTGCGGCGCGACCCGCGCCTCGATCAGGCTCACCGTCGAGAGGTCGGGGGTGACCCCCTTCGCCGCCATGCGCTCGGCGTACTGGATCGCGTGGTCCCACCCGCGCGGCGGCAAGTGCGCCACGGCCGCCTCGAGCGGCACCGCGTGCAGCCGCGCCACCGGCTCGTCGCCGTCGAGGACCACCAGGTGCAGCTGCGGGAAGGTCTCGATCGCGACCTCGTACGCGAAGAGCGAGGTCGGGTCCTCGAGCATGAACGCCGGCCAGTCCCCCGGGATCGCCCAGAAGGCGTCGAGGAGGTCCGGGCGCTCGGCGAGGGAGTACGTCTGCATGGGGACATCCAAGACGAAGGGGGCGTGGCCTACCAACGGTTTTCGCTCGCTCTGCATGACTTCCCCCCGGTTCGCCGGAGTTTCATACCCATGCGAAGCAGGGGTTTCTCGGGTGACCCGATAATCGGGTGGCGCGGGCACCCGCTTGGGCTCGGGATGAAGTGCGCTGCCGTGGGTAGGGTCACCGCATGACGGATCTCGACTTCCGCAACCTCTACCGCCACGGTTTCGCGCGGGTGGCCGCGTGCACGCTGCCGGTGACGATGGCCGACCCCTTCGCCAATGCCGAGGCCACGCTGGAGCAGGTCCGGCAGCTGCACGACGACGGCGTCGCGGTCGCGCTCTTCCCCGAGCTGGGCCTGAGCGGGTACGCCATCGACGACCTCCACCTGCAGGACGTGCTGCTGCGCGACGTCGAGGCCGCCCTCGTCCACCTCACCCGGGCCACCGCCGACCTGATGCCGCTGGTCGCGGTGGGTGCCCCCCTTCGCCACCGCAACCGGCTCTACAACTGCGCGGTGCTCATCCACCGCGGCGAGGTCGTCGGGATCACCCCGAAGTCCTACCTCGCCAACTACCGCGAGTTCTACGAAAAGCGGCACTTCGCCTCCGGTGCCGGGATGGTCGACGAGTGGTTCCGGCCGACCTTCGCCCGGGGCGAGGACGCCGACCTGCTCGACGGCGTCCCCTTCGGCACCGACGTCCTCGCCCACGTCGACGACGTGCCCGGCCTCGTCGTCCACGCCGAGGTCTGCGAGGACCTGTGGGTCCCGGTCGGGCCCAGCCAGGAGGCCGCCCTCGCCGGCGCGACCGTCCTGCTGAACCTCTCCGCCTCCCCCATCACCGTCGCCCGGGCCGACGACCGCCACCTGATGGCGCGCGCGGCATCGGCGCGGTGCAACGCCGCCTACCTCTACGCCGCCGCGAGCGAGGGCGAGTCCACCACCGACCTGTCGTGGGACGGCCAGACCATGGTCTACGAAGGGGGCGACCTCCTCGGTGAGTCCGAGCGCTTCCCGTCCGGTCCCCGCGCGACCGTCGTCGACGTGGACGTCGACCGACTGCGGCAGGAGCGGCTGCGGCAGGGCAGCTTCGACGACAACGGTGTCGCCCTGGGCATCGGTTCGGCCGCGCACCCCTGGCGGGAGGTGCACCTCGAGATCAACCCGCCGACGGGCGACCTCGGGCTGCGCCGGCACGTCGACCGCTTCCCCTTCGTCCCCGACGACGAGGCGCGGCTGGCGCAGGACTGCTTCGAGGCGTACAACATCCAGGTCTCCGGCCTCGAGCAGCGCCTGCGCGCCATCGGCGGCGAACGCTGGCAGCCGAAGATCATCCTCGGCGTCAGCGGCGGCCTCGACTCCACCCACGCCCTGCTCGTCGCGGCCAAGGCGATGGACCGGCTCGAGCGGCCGCGCACCGACATCATCGGCATCACGATGCCCGGCTTCGGCACGAGCGACCGCACCAAGACCAACGCGGTCGACCTCATGGAGACGCTGGGCGTCACGTCGGAGGAGATCGACATCCGGCCCGCGGCCACGCAGATGCTGCGCGAGATGGGGCACCCCTTCGGGCTCGACCCGGACGCGGAGCACGACGAGGAGGTCTACGACGTGACCTTCGAGAACGTCCAGGCCGGGCTGCGCACCGACTACCTCTTCCGCCTCGCCAACCAGCGCGGCGGGATCGTGCTGGGCACCGGTGACCTGTCGGAGCTGGCCCTGGGCTGGTGCACGTACGGCGTCGGTGACCAGATGAGCCACTACGGGGTCAACGGCGGCGTGCCCAAGACGCTCATGCAGCAGCTCGTCCACTGGGTCGCCGACTCCGACCAGCTGCCGGAGGTCTCCGACACGCTGCGCTCGGTCCTCGGCACCGAGATCAGCCCGGAGCTCGTCCCCAGCCAGGCCGGTGAGGGCCCGCAGTCCACCCAGGACCAGATCGGCCCCTACGCACTGCAGGACTTCACGCTCTACTACGTGCTGCGCCGCGGGTACCGGCCCAGCAAGATCGCCTTCCTCGCGGAGCAGGCATGGTCCGATGCGGCGAAGGGGGCGTGGCCCGTCTCCGTCCCCGAGGAGGACCGCGGGGCGTACGACCTCGCGACGATCCGCCGCTGGCTCGTCGTCTTCGTCGAGCGCTTCTTCGCCAACCAGTTCAAGCGCTCGGCGATGCCGAACGGCCCGAAGGTGCTGCCCGGTGGGTCGCTGTCGCCGCGCGGTGACTGGCGCATGCCCAGCGACGTCTCCGGGGCCCGCTGGCTCGCCGAGATCGAGGACGAGGTCCCCCGGGCCTGACGCACGAGAGATGGCGGGTGGTCATCGTCCGGGGGACGACCACCACCCGCCATGTCACGAGTACGTGTGCTCGGGGCCTACTTGATGCCGACCGAGGGGCTGCCCTCGGCCGTGTCGCCCTGCTCGAAGGTGTAGCTGCCCAACCCAATCTTGGACATCACGATGCCGGCGACGATGGCCAGCACGGCGAGGACGGCGGCGATGATCCCCAGGACGGCGCTCAGCAGCAGGACGGCCAGGGTCGCGATGCCGCCCGACAGGATCCCGAGGGTCATCACGGTCCACCAGGCGGGGTTCTGCGCGTGACCGAGCTCTTCGACTGAGTGCGGGCCCTTCGGGGGGCGCGGAAGGCGGGGGTGCTTGCTCATGGCGCCATCATCCCATGTCCCTGTCGCCCCCGGCCACGACCCGCCGCCATGGACCCGGGGTCGCTGCGCGGCTACGGTGAAGCACCTCACTACATCTGACGAAAGGTGGCCCCGATGGCCGTGTCCACCCGGTGGCGACGGGCCACCGCAGGCTCGCGGGACACCGTCAGGACGCACCCACCGGGCACCGGGATGGGATGGGCCGGACACACCTTCCCCCACCTGCCGGGACGCCGACCCGTCGTCGGGGACGTCTTCGCCAAGGGCCACGACCCGACGAAGCCGGTGCAGAACATGCTCACCTTCGCGCGGGACCTCGGGCCGATCTACGAGCTGCTCGCCCTGGGCCGCAAGTTCGTCTTCGTCGCCGGCGTCGACCTCGCCGGCGAGCTCTGCGACGACACCCGCTTCGTCAAGGCCCTCGCCCCCGGGGTGCACGACCTGCGGATGTTCGTCGAGGACGGGCTCTTCACCGCCCACACCGACGAGCCGAACTGGCGTCTGGCGCACAACCTGCTTCTCCCGGCCTTCGCCAAGCCGGCGATGCGGCGCTACCACGACGTCATGGTCGAGACGACCGATGAGCTCATCGACGTGTGGGACGAGGCCGCGGGCGCCGGGCGCAGCGTCGAGGTCTCCCCGTGGCTGACCAAGCTCACCCTCGAGTCCATCGCGCGCGCGGCCTTCAGCCACACCTTCCGCAGCTTCGAGACCGAGGAGGTCGACCCCTTCGTCACGACCTTCGTGGCCTCCATGTCCTACGCGGCCGGCCGGTCCAACCTCGCCTCGCTCCCGCTCGTCGGTCGGCGCCTCGTGCGCCGGCACGACCGCCGGGCCCTCGACCGGCACCGCTACATCGACGACCTCCTGCGGCGGATCGTCGCCGAGCGCGAGGCGAGCGGCGAGCAAGTCGACGACCTGCTCGGCCGGATGATGGACGTGCCCGTCGACGACGCCGGGACGAAGCTCGAGGCGCAGAACGTCCGCCACCAGGTCCTCACCCTCCTCGTCGCCGGCCACGAGACCACCTCCGGCGCCCTCTCCTTCGCGCTGTACCACCTCACCCGCGAGCCGGAGGTGCTCGCCCGGGCGCGCGCCGAGCTCGACGACGTGCTGGGGACGGACCCGACGGCGACGCCGACCTTCGAGCAGGTGCCCAAGCTGCGCTACCTGCGCCGCGTGGTCGACGAGACACTGCGGCTGTGGCCGACGGCGCCCGGCTTCGCACGGTCCCCGCGGGAGACGACGTCATCGGGGCGGACGGCTCGGCCGGCGTACCCGGCGGCCTGACGATGACGCCGGAGGACTCGGTGCTCGTCTTCCTCCCCCAGCTGCACCGCGACCCCGACGTGTGGCCGGATCCGGAGCGGTTCGACCCCGACCGCTTCCTGCCGGAGCACAACCGCGCCCGCCCCGCCCACGCGTACAAGCCCTTCGGCACCGGCGAGCGCGCCTGCATCGGCCGCCAGTTCGCCCTCCACGAGGCGGTGATCGTCCTGGCGAAGCTGCTCCACCGCTTCGATCTCGTGCCCGAGCCGGACTACGAGCTGACGATCACCGAGCGGCTGACGCTGATGCCCGTGGGCTTCCGGGTCGGGCTGGTCCGGCGCTGAGGAGCGGGGTGGACGTGGGCTCGCCGGTCATTCGTCGGCGTGTACACCTCCACCTGGGTTCAGCCCAGGTCGCGCCGGATCACCTTGCCGTTGGCCGTGCGAGGGAGGCCGTCGACGACCCGCACCTCGCGGGGGCGCTTGTAGGCGGCCAGCCGCTCGCCCGCCCGGGTGAGCACCCGCTCCCGCACCGTCGCCTCATCAGCCGTCGGCGAGGTCGGCACCACCCAGGCGCAGACGAGGGTCACGCCGTCGCCGACGTCCAGGGGCGCGACGGCGACCTCGGCGACTCCCTCGACGTCGGAGAGCGCGTCCTCGACCTCCACCGGTGAGATCCGGTAGCCCATCGCGGTGACCACGTCGTCGCAGCGTCCGTGGTAGGTCAGGTACCCGTCGGCGTCGAGCGAGGCGAGGTCGTTGGTGACGAACCACTCGCCGCGCATCACCTCGAGGTTCTCCTCCGGGCGGCGCCAGTACCCGAGCATCACGCCCGGGTCGTCCCGGTGGACGGCCAGCCGTCCGGCCCGGCCGTCGGGCAGCGGGGTCGGCTCGTCGAGCCGGTCCGGGTCGAGCACGGCGATGCGCCGCCCGGGCTGGGCGCGGCCGGGGCTGCCCGGTCGCACCGGCACGTCGGGCCCGCTCGAGACGAAGGTCGAGACCTCGCTCATCCCCAGCGACTCGTACAGCGGCACCCCGGTCCGCTCGGTCCACTCCCGCCACAGCGGCGACGGGAGCGCCTCACCGGCCACGAGCGCCGCCCTGAGCGAGGACAGGTCCCACTCTCCCGGCTCGCCGTGTCGCAGCAGGTGCCGGTAGACGCCGGGCACCGCCGCGAGGTGCGTCGCGCGGTACCCCTCGACCAGCCGCGGCCAGAGCAGCCGGTCTCGGGGGCCGTCGTGGACGACCGCCGTGGCGGCGTTGGCCCAGGGGTCGGTCAGGCCGACGCCGAGGGTGTACGTCCAGTTCAGCGCGCCCGCGTGCACCATGACGTCCCCCTCCGCCAGGCCGTACCAGCCGCGGTACATCGGGCGCCTCCCCCACGCGCTGCGGTGGGCGTGGGTGACGCCCTTCGGCCTGCCGGTGGTGCCCGAGGTGTAGGTGATGAAGGCGGCGCGGTCGGGATGGCCGACGTCGTGCTCGGCACGCTCGTCGCCCGCCACCCACTCGGCGATCGTGTGGGCGGTGACCGTCGGGACGTGCGGTGGCACGGTCAGCGGCAGGTCCTCGTCGAGGGCGACCGCGGCCGCGCCGCTGTCGGTCAACAGTGCGGCGGCCTCCTCGCCCGTCAGCTGGGCGCTCGTCGGCACGGCGACGAGACCGGCCGCGATGGCACCGAAGAAGACGAAGGGGAAGTCCGACCGGTTGCCCATCCGCAGCAGCACCCGGTCACCGCGCTCGAGGCCGAGACCGAGCAGACCGGCCGCGACCGCCCGGACCGCGTCGTCGACCTGCGCGAAGGTCCAGGTCGAGTCGTCCCCGGGCTCGGAGTGGACGACGACGAGCGCCCGCCGGTCGGGGGCGCGCGCCGCCGGGTCGGCGACGCAGTACTGCGACATGCCGAAGGGGGCGGGCGTCGCCTCTCCCTCGGTCGGCTCGACGGGCCAGCGGCTCACATCTCCTCGTGGGTGTCCGGGTCCGCGTCGAAGAGACGGCCGTCGGGGCGGCCGAGCGCGGTGATCGCCTCGACCTCCCCGTCGGAGAGGTCGAAGCCCAGCACCTCGAGGTTGCTCGCCTGGCGCTGCGGGTCGGCGGACTTCGGCAGCGGCAGGGCGTCCAGGTGCAGGTGCCAGCGCAGCACGACCTGGGCCGGCGTGACCCCGTGGGCCCGCGCGGCGGTCGCGACCGGCTCGGCTGCCATGAGGTCCCCCGCGCGACCGATCGGCGCCCACGACTGGGTGGTGATGCCGCGGCGCTCGTTGTCGGCGCGCTGCTCGGCCTGGGGGAAGAAGGGGTGCAGCTCGATCTGGTTCGAGGCCGGCGTGACGCCGGTGGCCTCGATGATCGCGTCGAGGTGGTGGGGCTTGAAGTTGCTCACGCCGATCGAGCGGACGAGGCCCTCCTCCTTCGCCTCGACGAGGCGCTCCCATGCGCGCACGAAGTTGCCCTGCGAGGGGTTGGGCCAGTGGATCAGGGCGCTGTCGACGAAGTCGAGGTCCATCACCTGCAGCGTCGTGCGCAGACTGCTGTCGGCGCTGCGGTGGTCACGACCGGGGATCTTCGTCTGGATGAAGACGTCTCCCCGCTCGACCCCGCTGGCCCGGACGGCCTCGGCGACCTCGCGCTCGTTGCGGTAGTTCACCGCCGTGTCGAGGAAGCGGTACCCGGCCTCGAGCGCGGCCACCATGGCCCGGACACCGGCATCGCCGCGCAGGGGGTAGGTGCCGAAGCCGACGACCGGGACGGAGACGCCGTCACCGAGGGTGCGAGTGGGGAGCTCAGCCATGTCCCCAACGTAGAGGACGAGCCGAACGCGTCGCGAGGGGTGTTCCGCTCGCAGGAGCCTAAGCAGTTGCGAACCACACCCGCAGGAGCCTAAGCAGTTGCGAACCACACCTGCAGGAGCCTAAGCAGTTGCGAACCACACCCGCAGGAGCCTAAGCAGATGCGAACCACACCCGCAGGAGCCTAAGCAGATGCGAACCACACCTGCAGGAGCCTAAGCAGCTGCGGGCTGGAGAGGACTCAGCCGTCGAAGAGGGCGAGCAGCTCCCCCTTCGCCGTGAGGTACTCGGCCTCGAGCTGGTCGACGAGCTGGGCCACCGGGAGGACCTCGGTGATGCCGGCGACGGAGTGGCCGGCGCTCCACACGTCCCGCCACGCCTTGGGCGCGACGGTCGAGCTCGTGCTGCGCGGCTCCTCGGTGTGCGGGTTGGTCACGTGCGAGACGTCGACCGCGTCCGGGGCGGGGAGGTTGTCCGGGTCGAGGCCGGCCTCGATGATGCTGCGGCGCAGGAAGTTCGCCGGGATGGTGCTGATCGAGGGCGTGTAGACGATCTCCTCGGCGCCGGAGTGCACGAGCATCTGGCGGTACTCCTCGGAGGCGATCGACTCCTTCGTCGCGAGGAACCGCGTGCCCATGTACGCCAGGTCCGCGCCGGCGGCCTGCGCCGCGAGGACGTCGCGCCCGGTGCTCAGCCCGCCACCGAGGATGAGCGGCCCGTCCCAGACGCGGCGCACCTCGTGGAGGAGTGCGAAGGGGTTGATCCCGCCTGCGTGCCCACCGGCACCGGCCGTGACGAGGATGAGTCCGTCGACGCCGGCCTCGGCGGCCTTGGCCGCGAACTTCGCGTTGGTGACGTCGTGGAAGACGAGCCCGCCGTAGGAGTGGACCGCGTCGACGACGTCCTTGGCCGCGCCGAGGCTGGTGATGACGACCGGCACCTCGTGCTCGACGATCTTCGCCAGGTCGGCCTCGAGGCGCTTGTTCGTGCGGTGGACGATGAAGTTCACGCCGTACGGGGCGGGCTGCCGGGCGGACGTGTCGGACCCACCGGGCACCGCCAACGCGGTCTCGATCTCGGTCAACCAGGCGTCGAACTCCTCGGTCGTGCGCAGGTTGAGCGCGGGGAAGGTCCCGAGCACACCGGCGCGGCAGGCGCCGATGACGAGGTCGGTACCGGAGCCGAGGAACATCGGCGCGGAGATCACGGGCAGGCGCAGACGCCCCTGGAGCTGGGTAGGCATGGTCATGGGGCCATTGTTCACACCCCCGCTGGGGCGCCTCGACCACCCCCACCATCTGCAACTGCTTAGGCTCTTGCGAGTCGGGTCCAGGACGAGGGGGGGTCAGCTCCGCTTCGCCGCCAGGGCCATGGCCCGCCCCATGAGTGACCAGTACCGGCCGGGGGTGACGCGGGCGAGGACGTCGAGACCCTTGGCGTCGTTGCCCACGAGCACCCGCGGACGACGCGCCACGGCGGCCTCGATGATCTCCTCGGCGGCCTTGTCCGCCGGGTAGCGCAGGACCTTGGCGAAGTCGGCCTTGCCCTGCGCGGCCTCCGCCGGATCCGTCCCCGCTCCGACGCGGGCATTGGCGGCGATGTTGGTCCGGATCCCGCCGGGGTGGACAACGGTGACACCGACCGGGTGGCCCTCCTCCTCCAGCTCCGAACGCAGTGACTCGCTGAAGCCGCGCAGCCCGTACTTGCTCGTGGAGTACGCCGTCTGGCCGGGCGGGCCGACGAGCCCGAAGAGACTGGAGAGGTTGACGACCTGCCCCTGGCCGTTCGCGAGCATCAGCGGCAGCAGCGCCCGGGTGAAGCGGATCGGCACGTGCAGGTTGATCTCGAGCAGCCAGTCGAAGTCGTCGGCGCCCACCTCGCCGAAGCGCCCGCCGAGGGCCACGCCGGCGTTGTTGAAGAGCATCGTCACACCGGGGTGCTCGTCGCGCACCCGGGCGATGACCGCGTCGGCCGCGGGCCGGTCGGCGAGGTCGACGACGTGGCTCGTCACGGTCGCGCCCGGGGTCTCGCGGCCGATCTCCTCGACCACCCGGGCCAGACCGGTCCCGTCGCGGTCGATGACGACGACGTCCGCGCCCCGGCGGGCGACCCCCTTCGCCAGGTGCTCACCCATGCCGCCGGCGGCGCCGGTGACGACCGCGGTCCCGCCGAGGAGGACCAGCTCCGGCCGCTTCATCGGACCGGCTCCGGCACGCGGTCGCCCGGGGAGGCGTCCTCGTTGCTCGAGCTGCCCGGCAGAGGCAGCTCCTCCGGGGCCTCCGCGCCGACGGGCAGCGAGGCCCCCTTCGCCCCGGTCGGCACGAAGTGCATGTCCTGCGTGACGTCCGCGCGACGGAAGGCGATCTTGTCCCTGAGGTAGTTCTGCGGCATCGTCCACGGCACCCGGTCGCCGACCTTGGGGAACTGGGAGATCACCCGCTGCACGTAGCCGGACGTGAGGTCGAGGATCGGTCCGGCGGTCATGCCGTCGGGGGCGACGGACACGGCCACGCCGAGGCCGCGGTCACGCATGTGCCGCAGGAGCCGGGCGACGTAGCGGCTCACGAGGTCCGCGCGCAGGGTCCACGAGGCGTTGACGTAGCCGACGGTCATGGTGACGTTGGGGACGCCGGCGAGCATGAGGCCCCGGTAGGCGAAGCGTCGGGCCAGCGGGACCTCCTGCCCGTCGACGACGAAGCGGATCCCACCGAGCGCCTTCATCAGCAGCCCGGTCGCGGTGACGATGATGTCGGCCTCGACGACCCGTCCGTCCGTGAGGCGGATGCCCTCGGGGACGAAGCGGTCGACGTGCCCGGTGACGACGGAGACCCGCCCGCGGCGCATCTGCGCGTAGAGGTCGCCGTCCGGCACGGCGCACAGGCGCTGGTCCCACACGTCGTACGGCGGGTCGAAGTGCTCGTCGATGACGTCCTGGGGCAGGAAGCGACGCAGGTTGCCCTGGACGACCTTCTTGGCGGCCGTCGGGTTCCGCCGCGAGAGCTGGTAGAGGAAGGTCTGCAGACCGAGGTTCTTCACCCGCGTCGCGGACTGGACGGCCTTCGGACCCAGGCGCCGGCGCAGCAGCTGGACGAAGGGGTCGACCGACGGCTGGTCGAAGACGTAGCTGGGGGTGCGCTGCAGCATCGTCACGTGCGCGGCCGTGTCCGCCATCGCGGGCACGACGGTGACGGCCGTGGCGCCGGAGCCGATGACGACGACGCGCTTGCCGGTGTGGTCGAGGCCCTGCGGCCAGAACTGCGGGTGGACCACCTGCCCGGCGAAGTCCTCGACACCCGCGAAGCCCGGGTCGTGCGTCTGCTCGTAGTCGTAGTAACCGCTGCCGAGGTGGACGAAGCCGGCACGCACCTGCCGCGGGCCGTCGGTGGTCTCGAGGTCGACCGTCCACTCCTGCTCCTCGCTCGACCAGGTCGCGGCAGTGACCCGGCAGCCGGTGTGCACCAGCTCGGCGACACCCGTCTCCTCGGCGGTCTCGCGGATGTAGTCGAGGATGTCCGCGCCGTCGGCGATGGCCTTGCGGCCCGTCCACGGCCGGAAGGGGAAGGACAGCGTGAACATGTCCGAGTCCGAGCGCACCCCCGGGTAGCGGAAGAGGTCCCACGTCCCGCCGGTCACCCCGCGGGCCTCGACGAGGGCGAGCTCGATGTCGGGGTTGGCCTCGCGGATGCGGTGCGCTGCACCGATCCCGGACAGGCCGGCGCCGACGACGAGGACGTCGACCCGCTCGGGCAGCTCGCGGGTACGGGGCTCCGTGGTCATCCTCGACCTTCCGTTCGACTGGGGTTCCTCACGAGTAACATACGCGACACCGCGAGGGAAAGCACTGTCCGGTCGACTCCGGAGGGGAGCGGGCTCAGCGCTCCGGCACGCGCAGCAGGCAGGCCCCCGGCTCGGCGAAGGGGATCAGCTCGGCCGGCTCGTCGCCGTCGCCCCGACCCAGGGTCCCGTCGACGAGGCCGAGGTGGACCTGGCAGATGACGTCCGGGTTCTCCACCGCGAGGTCGAGGAGCGGGCAGGTCGTCAGACGCACGGTCGCGCCGTCCCGGACCGGCCCGAATCCCAGATCGGCGAGGGTGGAGTCGAGGTGCTCCCGCTCGGTCACCGTGGTCCCGCGGGCGGCCAGCCGCGCACCCCAGGCGCGGCCGATGCGCCGGGCCCGGTCGCGCACGTGCGGGCTGTCCTCGCTGGCGACGAGGTCGGCGGCGAAGGCGCCGGCAAGGGCGCGGTACTCGTCCACGCGCACTCCCGGCCGCGGGCCGGCCTCGTACAGCACCGCGGGACGACCGCGCCCCTCGGCGGGTGCGGTGTCGGCGGTGACGAGGGAGCGCTCGAGCAGCTGGGTGAGGTGGCTGCGGACGGTGTTCTCGTGGGAGCCGACGCTGGCGGCGATCTCGGTGACCCGCATGGGTCGACCACCGGCGCGCAGGGCCTCGAGCACCTGCCGCACCGCGGCCCCGAGATCGCCCGGGTCTGCCTCCGGCGCCGGCTCCGGCCCAAGGGTTGTATTTTCCACGAGACCTAATGTAGTAATTTGGGGGGTGGCGGGGCAACTCCCCTTCCCCGATCCGAGCCGACGCCGAAGGAAGCACCATGACGACGAACCTGCCCATGGTGGAGGAGATCCCCGCCCTCGACGTGCGGCCCATCCCCCGCTCGATCCGTCACGCCACCGTCATCGGTGCGCTCTCGGCGATCCGGCCGGGCCGCTCCCTGGACCTCGTCGCGCCCCACGACCCCCAGCCGCTGCTGCGTCAGATCGACGGCCACGAGCCCGACACGTGGACCGTCGACTACCTCGAGCAGGGCCCCGAGGCGTGGACCCTGCGCCTGACCCGAGGGGAGTCCTGACCCTCGATGTGCTCCTACTGCGGGTGCCGCTCCATCGGCATCATCGGTCGCTTCAGCACCGAGCACGACGAGCTGGTCAACGTGACCGGCCTGCTGCGCCGCGCCGTTGCCGCCGGCCGCACCGACGAGGTCGCCGGGCTGGTCGATGACGTCGAGCGCCTGCTCCATCCGCACACCGACGCGGAGGAGGCCGGACTCTTCGCCGTGCTGCGCCGCGACGAGGACTTCACCGAGCACATCGACGCCCTGTGCGGCGAGCACGTGGACCTCGACGGCCTCCTCGCCCGCATCCGCGCCGGTGAGACCGAGCTGGTCGCCCGGTTCGACACCGAGCTGCGTGCGCACATCCAGCGCGAGGAGAACGGCCTCTTCCCCGCCTCCCTGACGACTCTCGGCGGTGCCGAGTGGGAGGAGGTCGACGAGCTGACCGCCGCCGCCTCCCCGGTCTCCCCGCTCCGCTCGTCATGACCTCCCACGTCCCCTCGCCGCAGCCGGCACCCAATGCCCGGCCGAAGGGGGGCGCCTGGGCGATGCGGGACCATCCCGGCCTCCTATGGATGGTCACCGCCGTCATCACGGCGGCCGTGCACCCCTTCGTCCCGGACTCGACCTGGCTGATGGTGCACATGGTCGCGCTGGGCGCACTCACCCACTCGATCATGGTGTGGAGCACGCACTTCACGGTAAGCCTGCTGAAGAACGACCCCGACATCGACGTGCGCGCCACCCAGAACCGGCGTCTCGTCCTGCTCCACCTCGGCGTCATCGGGGTGCTCGTCGGCGTCCCGACCACGTGGTGGTGGCTCACCCTCGCCGGTGCGGGCGCCGTCGTCGTCGCGGTCGTGTGGCACGGGTGGCAGCTGGTGCGGCGCCTGCGCGGCGCCCTCCCCGGACGATTCCGGATCGTCGTGCACCACTACCTCGCCTCGGCCGCCTTCCTGCCCGTCGGCGCGACCCTGGGCGTGCTCCTGGCCCGCGGGTACTCCGAGGAGATGCACGCGCGGATGACGCTGGCGCACTCCCTCGTCAACGTCCTCGGCTGGGTCGGCATCACCGTCGCCGGCACCCTGATCACGCTGTGGCCGACGATCCTGCGCGTGCGCATGGACCCGGCCGCCGAGCGGCGCGCCACCCAGGCCCTCCCCGGCCTCGTCGCGGGGCTCTCGGTCGCCGTCGTCGGCGCCCTCGTCGGGTGGCGCTGGGTGCTGCTCGCCGGCGTCCTCGGCTACCTGGTCGCCCTGCTGTGGACAGGGCGCTCGCTCGTCGCGCCCGCCCGGGCGAAGCCGCCGATGCACTTCGCGTCCTGGTCGGTCGCCGCCGGTGCCGTGTGGTTCCTCGTGGGGATCGCGATGGTCGCGTGGCGCGTCGCCACCGCACCCGACATGACCGCCATGACCGCTGGGTACGGCCGGGTGGCGGCGGTACTCATCGTCGGATTCGGCCTGCAGGTGCTCTGCGGCGCCCTCAGCCACCTGGTGCCCGCGGTCATCGGTGGCGGCCCGAAGGTCGTGCGTGTCGGGATCCAGGCCTTCGACCGGCTGGGCATGACCCGCATCGTCATCATCAACGTGCCCCTCGCCCTGTCGCTCCTGCCGGTCCCGTCCGGGACCCGGGTCGTGCTGACCACCCTCGTGCTCATCGGGCTGGCGGCGTTCATCCCGATCATGCTCATTGCCGTCAAGCGCCTGGTCGTCGCCCGGCGCGCGGCCGCGACCTCGACCCCCACCCGCGCCGTGACCTCGAGCTGGGCCGGTCCGAGGCCGCCCGGGTGCTCGATCCCCCTTCCCCCGCACGCAGCTCATGGCCGGCGTCACCCTCGTGGCACTCGCCCTGGCCGCCGGGCCCGCCCTCCAACCTGTGCTCGACGGTGGCAGCGGCGCGGTCGCGGCACCCGCGACGAGCGTCACGCCGACGGGCGAGACCACCACGGTCGAGGTCGTCGCCCAGGAGGACATGTCCTTCTCCCCTCCGGTGTCGAGGTGCCGGCGGGTGACCGGTTGGTCATCGAGCTGACCAACGAGGACGGCGGCACCGTCCACGACCTCCACCTCGACGAGG